>CAIYXB010000112.1 GCA_903930015.1 uncultured bacterium
AAACAACGGTTCTGAACGGGCTATTAGGAATGCTAAGATTCATAGGAAAATCTCTGGATGTTTTAGAGGAGATCATGCTCCGCAACGTCATTCAGTTCTTTTATCGGTAATTGAAACTGCCAAGAAACAAGGTCACTCCTTGCTGGATTCTTGTAAATTAATGCTTAATCATCAATTGGTATTACAGGCTTAGGACTGAGTAGTTACTGCCTCGGCCTCTTTTTAAGATAATAAAGACTATGGATCATATTTGTCAATACTCTATGCTATATTGATAGCTTGTTATGAGATTCAAAGAAGTTACTGATGCTTAATTTTAATAATACCTTTGTTACCCTGCCTGAATACTTTTACCAAGAAGTAAATCCAACAAAAGTTACTAATCCAAGTCTTATTAAGTTTAATTATAAGCTTGCGGAGGAGTTGGGTCTCTATGATTCAAGGTTAGAGGATATTACAAATATTTTTTCCGGAAATATAATCTGTCCGGGTTCTCAGCCAATAGCCCAGGTATATGCAGGTCATCAATTTGGTCACTTTGTACCAAGGTTGGGTGATGGAAGAGCAATTTTGCTTGGAGAAGTTTTTGATAGTAATGGTTATAGAAAAGATATTCAGTTAAAGGGATCTGGCAGAACTCCATATTCTCGTGGTGGTGATGGAAGAGCTTGGTTAGGACCTGTAATTCGCGAATATATTATTAGTGAGTTTATGCATAATTTAGCTGTGCCAACCACACGATCTTTAGCTGCTGTTTTAACAGGAGAAGATATTTATCGTCAAGAAGCTTTACCTGGAGCGATTTTAACGAGAGTGGCTTCAAGTCATATCAGAATAGGAAATTTTGAATATTTTGCTGCAAAGGATGATACTGAGGCTCTAAAGCTACTTGCTGACTATGTTATAGATAGACATTATCCGCTGATTAAAAATGATACTAATCCCTATCTCTCTTTACTTGGGCAGGTTTTGAAAAAACAATCCTTACTTGTTGCAAAATGGATGAGTATAGGTTTTATTCATGGAGTTATGAACACTGATAATATGAGTATTTCTGGTGAAACAATAGATTATGGTCCATGTGCTTTTATGGATTATTATGATCAAAATATGGTATTTAGCTCAATTGATAACTATGGTCGATATGCCTATAATAATCAACCAAAAATCTGTCAGTGGAATCTATCTTGCCTTGCTGAAGCACTTTTGCCGATAATAGATTCTAATAAAGATCATTCTATAGAATTATGTACTGAAGCACTAAATTCTTTTAATCAAGATTTTAAATCAAATTTTTATAGATTAATGATCGGGAAAATAGGTCTAGATGGAGAATTATTAGAAGACTTTATGCTTGTCCAAGATTTATTAGATTTGATGCAAAAATATAAAGCCGATTTTACTCTAACGTTTAGATACTTATCAAAGATAGTAGATGAAAATAATGATCTTTCAAGTTTTTTAAAACTTTTTGATGAAGAAGCTAATACTAGCTCAGAGCTAAATCTTTGGTTATCTAAATGGCGTTTAAGATTGAAGTCTCATAATCTTGATCTATCTAAAATAAGTCATAGAATGGATTTGATTAATCCCGCTTTTATACCTCGTAATCATAAAATTGAAGAGATGATAGAGAAGGCTCATCTGAATAATGACTATAGTCTGATGAATGATTTTCTGGAAATTATGGAAAATCCTTTTCAAGAGCAAGATATCTTTAGAAAATATTTTTTTGCTCCTGAAAACAAAGCTCTTAATTATGTTACATTCTGTGGCACATGAAATTAATCTATACAGCAGCTGCGCCGAATGCACAAGGGTCGTTAAAATTTGGAGAAACTTTTTGGTTTACTATATAATAAAAGAATATAGTTTTGCAGTTTTTTGTTACTACTGGCTTATTGATTGTAAGTAATATATTTATGACATTCGCTTGGTATGGTCATCTGAAGTATAAAAGCAGTGGTTCAATCACAGTAATTTTTGTAAGTTGGTTGATTGCTTTTCTAGAGTATTGTTTCCAAGTACCTGCAAATAGAATTGGTCATAAGGTTTTTCAGCAGCATAATTGAAGGCTCTGTAAGAAATCATTACTTTAATAGTAGACCTTTTGTGAAAGTCGGAATTATCCTTAGCGCAACTTCCGCCGAGTGGCGTCGTTGCGACCTTTTTTCGGGCGACATCTACTACGAAACGATGTTTCGCAAGATGTCTAGTATTTAAAAATTAATTTTCAATTAATCTAACAAAATGTTCAAGTATTTTTTTGTATAATTCATCACCAAGAAAGGCGTCTTCTACTCCATGATCTAGATTTGGATTATCGTTAACTTCAATTAAAACTATTCTGCCATCTTTGAGTTGTTTTAGGTCAACTCCGTATAAGCTGTTGCCAATTGGTTTAGTTGCTTTTATTGCAAATTTTAAAACTTCTTTTGGCACATCTTTAAGGTCATAACATTTAGAATCACCTGTTCTATCGTAAGCTGTTTTAGCTCCATGATTATAAATCTGCCAGTGGTCTTTTGCCATAAAGTATTTAATAGCAAATAAAGGCTCATTATTGAGAACTCCTATTCGCCAATCAAATTCTGACTCTAAGAATTCCTGGCAAATAATTACCTCGGATTTTTTGAGCATTTCTAGTGCTTTAATTTTAAATTCCTCTTTGTTACTTACTTTCTCTGTTCCAATTGAAAATGAGCCGTCTGGGATTTTGAGTACTGCTGGATAAGGAATATCACTTGCTATCGTTGTTAAAGAAGCTTTATCAATAACAATAGTTTTAGGAGTATCAATTTTGCACTCTTTCATTAATTCATTTAAAAAAACCTTATTGCAACATTTGATGATGGAGTTTGTATCATCAATACAAGGTATATCCTCAAGCTCAGCTTTACTAGCAAATCTGAAAGTGTGGCTATTTATAGCAGTAGTTTCTCTAATGAAGATTGCATCAAATTCTAGCAAAGAAGAAAAATCGGCTTTTGTTATTAATTCAAGCCATAAGCCCATTTTTTTACCAACTGTTATAAATTTTTGCAGAGCTTTTTTATTAGAGGGAGGCATTTTTTCTTTTGGATCATGTAAGATACCAATCCAATATTTTTCGTGCTTTTTGTTTTTATTAGCTTCTTTCCATGCAAGTCCAGTAAACTCTTCTAGAGATTCTTTGAAGAAAGGTGTTCTTTTGGGTGAAAGATCTAATATTGATTCAGCCTCTATTTTATTTACTTCCCATGAGCCGTTTTTAGAGCATTCAATTTCAAATGAGAAAATAGGAAACCTAAATAAGTCAAAAATTCTTCTTGACAGTGGTTCTATTTTGGGATTTTCATGCCTGCCAAAAAAACTACTATAAGTTCTAATTAAAGGCTCTTCATCCGGTTCGTTATAATGTTTGCTAAGAAGAGTATTTAAATCATGTAGTGCTGATTCATAATTACGTCTCCAATTGAGTTTGATAATATCTGCTACTTTAGGTACGCATTTAAATCCTCTTGCTTCGGCTAGTAAAGAGACATAATATCCCTTGCTTAAGTAGTCATAACTTCGACAAAGATTAATAACTCTTGGTTTAATTTGTTTTTTAGTTGCGCTATGGTAGTTTTGAATGAAATTTTGAGGAGATATAACTTCTGCCTCAGAATCAATATCCGATAAATTTGTGGCTTCAGTAACTATAAGAAATTTTGCCATATCTAGAATTCTAATTTTAGTTTGATAGCCTCGGTATTATCAGGATAGTAGTTTTTTAATTTTCTCATTTCTTTAAAGTCTAGTTTAAGATATCTTTCCTTATGTTTAATATTATCAGCACGTATCTCAAGAAGCATACCTTTTAACTTTCTTTTTTTGATAGATTTAACTGTTTTTTGAAAAAGTTTTTTGCCTATATCCTTGCCTTGATACTCAGGTAATACAGCGATTGAATATAGTCTTCCATAAGAAGAGGTATTTCTATAGAATATTACGGACATGCCACAGATTTGCTTGTTAATTTGGCATATAAGTATTTCAGTATTGCCTTTTGTTAGCATATGATGAAAATTTGCCTTTGAACTAAGGTGATACTTCTTTGGGTTAAAGCAAGACTGCTCAACTCTTACTAGTTGCTCTAGATCTTTTAATGAGGCATTTCTATAATTTATAGTCATTAAATTTACTTATTGTGAGTTTAAACTTTCTGATACGTAATCATCAAAAGATTCTACGCTTGCGTGAACAGCTTTACTATCCTCGAAGCTTGCAATATGAAAGACAGCGTCTCCTTCGTTTACAAGAGGAATCTCTGATCTTCCAATTATAATACCAGCTCCATCGGCAACGATTTTATCTATGTGTTTTGAAAAAGGATCTGAGATTTTAGCTAATGTTTCTCCTTTTTTGACCCTTGACCCTAATTTTTTAGCACCAATTAAAAGTCCGCTTTCAGGAGCTCTTAACCAATAACTATCTTTGGCAGTAAAAACTTCTTTCTTTTTTCTTGGCTTAAAAGGCAATTCATCAAGCATGTTGATAGCTTTCATTACAGAAAGGATACCAAATAAACCTGACTTGATTACATGTTCATCAAACCTAAGTGCTTCACCACCTTCAAAAACAAGAAGTCTAATATCCTTTTTTACTACCATGGAACGTAGAGAGCTTTCTCTTATACTAGAGTTTATAACGACAGGGCTTCCAAAAGCATTTGCAAGTCTATTAGTTTCTTTTACGTGCAATGAAGCACGAATATGTGGAAGATTGCTTCTGTGAATTGCACCTGTATGTAGGTCTATACCATGTGTACATTTATCTACAATCTCTTTAATAAAAATATTTGCAAGCCTTGCACTCAAAGAACCACTTGCTGAGCCAGGAAAAGATCTATTAAGGTCTTTTCTATCTGGTAAATATCTAGACTTACTATTAAAACCAAAAATATTTACTATGGGCACAACTATTAAAGTACCTTTTATTTTTTTGAGGATTTTTTCTTTTAAAAGTCTTCTACAGATTTCCACTCCGTTGATTTCATCACCATGCATTGCTGCTGATACAAACATCGTAGGACCTTCTTCTTCACCTCTTATGATTTCTACTGTTAAAGTCATGTCGGTGTAGTCATAAAGTTTTGCAACTTTTATATCTAGTTTTTTTCTTTCTCCAGGTTTTATTTTAAAACCACCTACTGTAAAATCAGACATTTAGACCTCGACTATTTCCTCAGATTCAGGAGACACTATATCAACAAAGTCTCTATAGGTTTCTATAGTGTGCGAATGATGATCCTTGGTTCCCTTTTTTCGTTTTTTATTGAGCGCGTATTTTAATTCTAAGTAATCAATTATGCTCCCAGCAACATCAATTCCTGTAG
>CAIYXB010000113.1 GCA_903930015.1 uncultured bacterium
AAACTCTTTTCAATATTCAACTCTTACTGCTTTATTGTTGAGTTGTCCATATCCTCTTTATGAAAGCACGGGGACCTACTTTTCTAATTATTCAATTCTGATTTATGAAAACCTACAACCCTGGTTCTTGAATAACCTATTTCTTCATATTATCAAAATTGTAGCGTTGCTTCTGATAATCCTCAATGGCTATATTGAATTAAGTGCTGAAGACAAAAATACTATTGTAAAAAGAGACAAAGAATTATGCCCAATAAAAAATAAGAATGAAAACTTTTTCCCAGAGTGGGACAAGGCAATAGATAATTTGCTCGACTACATAAATAAAACAAGTGTAAATTATTCTTCTCATTCAATATTAATTGATGAAAAATTTGGTTATGGCAAAACTTCATTTTCAAATCTCGTAAGAGACAGACTTTCTTCCGATCCATCATTTCCCAAAGGCAATATAATAGTGGAGTTTTATCCAACTCTTTATCCAGAAGATATAAAGCTTTACCCCAAATTTCTTACAGAGCTTTCAAAGCATCTTATGGACTTTGATTACTCTTTCGCTATAAAATTATGGTTGGCTACCAATAAATCTTTCTTTAACTCAATACCTTGGTGGTCAAAAGCTATTTTCCCTGAAGATGGTTTTGCACCCGATGATTTTCTACTAACACTCATCAATAAAAAACTCACATCAATCAATCAATACTTAGTTATTTTCATTGATGATATTGACAGACTAAGTCCCAAGAGATCATTTGAAATTTTGCAACTTCTACTGTCATTAAGGGAAAATACAAAAAGAATCTTTTTTATCATACCAGCTTCATATAGTCACATGATCGAGTCACTAAGAATTTATTTTAATTGTTCTAATAAAGAGAATGAAGAATATATACATGAATATATAGAAAAAATATTTGACTATAAGTTAAGATTGCCTGAGATTTCTTTCGAGACTAGAATAAAATTTTTATCTAAGATCTTTGAGGGCTATCGCTCAGATTATTATAAACTCAATTCTAATAATAAGAATGCAAGTGTATTATTCAACGAAGAAACTATTTCCGTTTATGGGGAATTTATCGGAGGCAATTCATGGTTTATAGATACCTATTGTGAAAACACTCGTACTATTAAAAAAATAGCTAAGAGCATGGCACACCGATTTTGCACATTAAATGAACAGCTTGATCCTTATTCGCTTATCATGATTGAGATATTGAAACAAAAATTCCCACTTTTTTATTCTCTCTTACCAAATTTGAAGCGTAAGGCACTAGTTCCATTAAAAACCAGTGGAGGAGAAATTTTTTATTCAAGACCAGAGAATAATCTAACCGAATTTCTCAAAATTCTTGAAAAACATAGATTTCCAAATGAGGATCAAGAACTATACATAAAAATCTATAAAACATTATTTCCAAAAGCAGATACAAATGATTTGGCTAACTATTCAATTCAATATTTCGATCATTTTGACAAGTATATAATTGATACTGAAAATCCATTCTCGATAGAGGATTTTACAAATAATAAGTGGCTATCTTTTAATAATCGTAGTGATATTAATAATTGTACCTCTTATATACAAATGTTTTGTAAAGATGATAACTTCGTAAATGATAATTGGTCTTTAATTGAAGAGTATCAGAGGAAATATGCAAGTGAAGGTTACATGCAGGAAATGCTCAACCTCTCAGAAACAATAAGATATAAGCCGAAATTTTTAGATCTAAGTGTTAGAGAAGATATATTTAATTTTTATTACGGTGTTAATAAGGACTTAGATGTAATTGACTTAAAAGAGGAATCAATTACAAATATTGCCTTTAAAATTCAAAATTTAGCAGAAGCTGGCAAGTATAAGTCACCATTTGGAAATAGTACTGAAGAGAAATGGGAGAATGCGTTTATTGAAGCCAGTATAACCTTCACTAAAAAGCTTAAAGACAACATTGTTTTGTTAGACAAATTGGATTTAAAAAAAGCTTTTAAGAAAATTATTTTTCAAATGAATGAGGGGAGTATACTTCAAGCCCGCTTCAAATCAGAACTAAAAAAAGCCATAGAGGAAATTTTTAACTCTAATGTGAATAATATTAAAATTATCAATGAAATTTTTATGTATACTAGATTAGAAAATAATGAATTCCATTCAACAGGTTATCTAAATTTGAGAGGGGTTAACAGCCTGATTGACTCACCTTTTGGTGGTTTTAGTGACTATGTTAGTGTTCTTGAAAATCATACTCCCAAAAATAATGAGATTGTTTGGCTGAAAGAATTAATTGAATTTAATAGAGAATATCAAAAAAATTCTCAAGAAAACCAAATTACTAAATTTATTTTCAATCACTTATCTCCCCGAAATTGAAGTATCTACCAATCCTTCATAGCATCTAAAAACTCATCCTGGCTAGTCTGACAATAAGACCTAGTGGTGGTTATATCAGCATGACCACACGCAATTTGAGATTTTATGAACCCTGTCTACGGATACCGGTTTCTCAATATACAATCGATTCCTTCTAAATTAACTTCTTCCTCAGCATTTAATTGACTCTCATTGAATAAATAGGGCCGCGCCTTTCACTATCAATTTTTCAAAATAATACTGAAAGATTCAATCAACTACAAAACCTAAAGTCAAACTAGATGGTTTGAAGACTTTGGACCAGTCATGTCGACATGAACAAGTCAGGATTGAAAATCTATTTACTTATCTTTATTTCTTGATAGAAATAGGAACGGCCCTTTTATTCCCTTAGACGGTCTAAGAACCCTATTCTAAAACTAAGCAGCTTTGCAAGAAAACTCTAAAGTTTAACTTTAGAGTTTTAATTTTATCTTGGTTTTCTGGGAGTCGTAGACGCGACCCCAAATCCTAAATCACATTTTGCTTCTAAAATGTCCGATTGTCCGGACCTGACCCTAATTACTCCTAATCAAGCCTGTCCCACAGCCTCGACAACTTCTCGCACTGCACGTCAACCATTTATCTTAAGCAGCGTGTTATTATTAATAGCAATGACTACTATAAGGATAAGGAAAGAGAGGCACAAGCTCTCAAATGGGCTGCGGGCAATCAAATCCTTGATCGTATCGGTAAGGCTCTAGGGATGGCGGCATAAGAAGGATATTATGAACTATGAATCCTATATCTAGAATATTAAAGAAGGTACCCGGTGTTAGGAATTTTATTGGACCTGATGGTGCTTTGTCAGATGGTAGTCATAGATTTGTAATGCGGGCCATGCATGGAGATCCACATGCAATAGTTGAATCATCTGGTAAGACTGGTACTATTATTCCATTAAAACCTATTGACCCAATGTCTGTTAATTTATTACACAGAAAACCTGGTTACCTTATAATAACTTCTGGTTCAGATATGCATCTCCAAAATGATCGAGGCCAATTAATTAAAGTATCTGGAAATATAAAGAGATCTGATCTTAGAGTCAATCCTAAGCTAGCTTTCTTGTTTGGCGATAGCGTAGAAGATAATGGTAAACCTTTGGACCAAAGAATTGGTAAAGGTGGTCAAGCTGCTGAGATGGCTGGTGAACCGAATGCAGTTGGCATACCAATTTTATGGAAAGCACCAAATGGTACCGATGAGTTTGCTTATTTTTCTGATACTAAAATCCTAGATGAAAAACTTGCGGAGATCAAAGGCATTATTGATAAAGCTTTTGCTCAGATAAATCCAGGTTCAAAGGTTGTTGTGCCAGTGGACGAAAAAGGTGAAATCAATTTAGGTACAGGGATTGCACAGCTATCAACACGCGCCCCTTCGTTATTGAGATATATTGAATCTAAAATTAGAGAGCTAAAAGGACAAGCTCAAACAGCAACTAATGTTAAGCCTGAAACTCCAGCTCCTCAGGTAAGCCGACCTACAGGTGTTCTTCAGGCAGCTTAATCTACAAAAGCAAAGCATTATTATCAACAATAAAGTAAAATTTTATTGTCATGTTTGAACTAACAGAAGATATTTTAAATGACTATGTGAAGAATGCCAAAACCCTAGCATTAGGCAAAGATTATTATAAGAGTAACTCTGTTACTGACTTTCACTCATACGATGACGTCGTCAAAGCAAAAGTACGAGGTACGAGAATTTATGAAGTAGAGCTTAAGCTCATTACTAAGAATAAGATAGAGCATGATTGCAGTTGTCCTGTTGGCGATCAAGGGATTTTCTGTAAGCACTGCGTTGCTGTTGCTTTATATCACATACACAAGAAAGATCAAACAAATAATGATACAAGCAAGATAGACATTAAAGAATATCTTAGTAGTTGTAAAAGAGAAGAACTGCTTGATCTAATTTTAGAGCAGACTAGGAATGATTATTTATTCTTGGAACAAATCAAACACAAAGCAGCCATGAATGATCTACAGTTAAGGCAAAAAGAATTGTTGCAAAAAGATAGCGTAGATATTCAAAGCTTCAAGAAGACGATAGAAAAAGAAATTTCGGCAACCGAGTACATACCGGAAGACTTCTGGGATCAGCACTGGGAGTATGATAATGGTGATTTTTTTGATAACTATAGAGATAAGCTAAACTCAATCCTGGAATCTATTACTGAATTAATGAAGCAAGAAAAATATCATGAAGTTATTGAACTGACAGAGTTCTTCATACAAGCCTTTGAAGATGAATTTGCTGCTGAAGAGTTGGAGAATTTCAGTGGTTATGTTGAAGATATACCAGCAAATTTTGCGAAGCTCAATATTGATGCATGTCTCAAGGTTTTTACAGATCCGCAAGACATTGCTAATAAACTATTGTCTCTGGAACTAGATAGCAACAGTGGCTATTATCGATATGTAATAAACCGCTACTATAGGGGCTCTTTGAGTAATGAAGTTAAGTCTTGCTATAAAGATCTAGCTGAAAAAAGATGGAGTGACAATTTGCAAATTGAGATTGGACGCTATCGATCTAAGGGCTTTTCTTTAGGTAAGCTTCTTGAAGAAGTCTATAAAGAAACAGGCGATTATGAATCTTTAGCTAAAATAAAATCCACAAAACTTATCGATTTAGAGGCATATTATGACCTAGCAAAAGTATTGAGTGAGAATACACAAATAAGCGAGGCTCTTAAAACTCTTGAGGATGGATGTAAGAAATTCCCTCCGACAGATAGTTATAAGGATAACGAAGTAGTTAGTTTTTATGCAAATTTATGTTCGCAAAATGGAACACTGGACAAGGCTCTTGAATTAGTCTGGGGAAAATTTACAAGAAGCCTTGATTTAAATACTTACAGAGAACTAAAACAGCACTCCCTTAAATCAGGATTATGGCTTGATTATCGCAAGCAAGCCGTAGAGTTAATGCGTAATGAATTAAAGCACAACAATGCTAACAGCAAAAACTATTTTCGAATCAACAATAGCTCTACAATAATTGAGATGCTTCTTGAAGACGATGATCTGTTAGAAGAAGCCCTGAAAGAAGCTAAGGCTCAGGATTGTCGCCAAGATCTATGGTTTAAGATTGCAGATTCTTGTATAAAAGATCTCCCAGATGAGTCAATTCAAATATATCTGAAGCACTTTGATAATGTAGTCCAATCTAGTGCTCCAAGATATGATCATGCCGTGAATCTTGTAAACAAAATCAGGGAAGCAATGTCTAATACAAAACAAGAATTTGCATTTAGTAACTTTCTAGCTAACACTAAACAAAAATACAAACCAAAAAGAAATTTTATGAGTCAGTTACAGGAGATAAAATAGCATGACCACAATCTTTGAAGAACTTAGGGATAAATTAAAAAAGCTTGAGGCTTTATATACTGGTGGAGCCACAGAAGGTGAGCGTGCCGCAGCTGGTGCTGCCAAAGAAAGGCTAATCAAAAAACTTGAAGAAGCTAAAGCTACTGATGAAATAATTGAGATGAATTTTTATCTGCGAGATGTATGGCAGAGGAAACTCTTCACGGCTTTATGTAGGCGTTATAATCTCAGACCGTTTCGTCATTACAGACAGAAATATACTACGGTTGTTGTTAAAGCTCCGAAAGCATTTATAAACGATATACTTTGGCCAGAATTTCAAGAGATCAATAAGATTTTAAGCAAATACCTTGAAGACTCAACTGACGCAATCATAAAGCAAGAAGTACATGAATCTACCGAAGAAGCTGAAGTCATCTCTGATTCTTTGCAGCTTGAGGATTTGAGTAAAAAAGTATCTGAGCAAGAACTTAAAAATACTCTTAATGGAAAACTAGATAGAACCATCCAGCAAATACATGCAAGTAAAATATCTCGTAACAATCCCTGTCCATGCGGCAGTGGTAAGAAGTATAAAAAATGTTGCATCAATAAAGCAGGAATCAAACAGTTTACCTCTGCTGGTTAAAACATGGTAGAGAAATCAGGGCAACTTTCTAAAGAACAAAAACTAAAAATCTTCCGCTCGCTCTTCAAGGGTAGAGAAGATGTTTTCTCCCAAAGGTGGGAGAGTGCTGATGGGACCAGATCAGCTTATTACCCTGCTTGTACGAACAAAGAAAAAACCGCCTATGTACCGCTAAGTGATAGATACCTAGAAGATCATCTTCGAGGGCATAGAGTCATAGGCATTTATACAATCTTACAAGACAATAGTACTCATTTTGTTGCGGCTGATTTTGACGGTGCTAATTGGCAAGATGACGTTCTGGCTTTGCTTAATGAGTCTGCTAACTACAAGCTTCCTTGCTACATAGAGAGGTCACGCTCTGGTAACGGTGCTCATGTTTGGTGGTTTCTCGAAGAAAATATCCTGCTTATAAAATTAGAAAAATATTTCTAAAGATCATAAAAGCAGCTGGCTTAATAGATACCTTTGATAAAGAGGAAAGCTTTGATAGATTATTTCCAAATCAAGATTATTTATCTAAGAAAGGCTTTGGTAATTTGATCGCCTTACCGCTACAAGGCAAATCCAGAGAACAGGGAAACAGCGTCTTCGTTGATGCATTAAATGGCTTCAAAGCCTTTGAAGATCAATGGTCCCTACTGCAAGCTGTTCAGCGCATCAAAACTGAAAAGTTAGATCAACTATATGATCAATTCTCTGATAGTAAGGATCAGGCTGCTAGAACTGTTCATTATAATAGCGACATTCTTCCTATAACTCTCAGCTCTACAATAGCGATTCCGAAAGTCATATAAATCCTAGATTAATAAGCTTCTTAACAGATAGTCTTAATTTCTTCAATACCGAGTGGCTTATAAAAAAAAGAATCGGGCTACCTACTTATGATATAGAGAAGTTTTTTAAAACTATAGAAACCAATGATGACATGGTCCAGATACCAAGAGGCTTTCAAGACGATCTGATTAAGTATTTAGACGAACAGAAAATCAAATACTCGATTGTTGATAAAAGATCACAGCATGAGAAGGTAAAGCTCAAACCAAGCTTTGAATTATTTGATTATCAAGCTGAAGCTATCAATGCAATGCTTCAAAAAGATAGTGGCATTCTCGTCGCACCACCTGGTGCAGGCAAAACCATCATTGGTATATCTATGATCGCGAAACTAGCTCAGCCAGCTTTAATCATCGTACATAGAAAGCAAATCTTTGACCAATGGATTGAAAGAATACAAAATTTCTTAGATATTCCTAAAAAGAAAATTGGACAAATAGTTAGTAGTAAGAAATTAATCAAAGGTCCAATAACCGTTGCTATGGTGCAGTCGCTGTCTAAGATGGAAGATTATAGTGAGCTGGCTTCGGCCTTTGGGACGGTGATAGTAGATGAGTGTCACCATGTACCAGCAAAAATGTTTAGAGCTGTTATAACTAAAATAAACCCTTACTATCTTTATGGTTTAACCGCCACGCCTATAAGAAAGCATAATGATGAAAAGCTTATATTTATTTACCTTGGATCTATTCTTCATACTGTAATCAAGAAGCAAAATACAATCATCATGCCCACTAATGAGCAGCAGCTTTTTGAAGATGAAATTATTACTGCTAAAGACGAAACTGTAGAGATCAACATTAGAGACACTTCTCTAGCCTTCCCTTTCAAGATAGCTACTAAACAATATCAATTAATGTCTAAGGCTCTAATCTTTGATAATGCCAGGAACGAACTGATCACCAGTGATGTTATTAAATAAATCAACGCGGGTAAAAGGTGCTTAATTCTTACCGAAAGAAAAGAGCATGTGGATATGCTTAATTTATATTTCAAAAAAGATTTTGAAACCATCATCCTGACTGGGGATCTAGGGATAAAGCAAAAGCAACAAAGAGAAAAGCAAATTAAGTCAGGTCACTATCAAGTGATCATTGCTACCGGTCAATATGTCGGTGAAGGTACACACTTTGAAAATATCAATTGCTTGTTTTTTGTTTACCCTTTTTCTTTTAAGGGTAAATTAATTCAGTACATGGGAAGAATACTCCACTCCAAAGAGAGCATAAGATCAATCTATGATTATAGAGACATTCTTGTAGACTACTTGGATAAAATGTTCAAGAAACGTAAGAAGCTTTATGATGAATTGTCATGACGCTGTCGGAATAATTTGGCAGAGCAAAATGTCTAGTATTTCGTAGAATAAACTGGACATTTTAGCCTCTTTACTACAAGCTATTAAAGCATGAAAACCATTGATAATATTGAATTTATAATAGATAGATTTTCCAAAGGATACATTTTCACCTACTCTGATTTTCATATAGGGGTGAACTATCTAAAATAACGCTTCATAGACCTCATAACTTCTTCGAAGTAGGGTAAATCATGCATTTGATGAGCAAGGTATGTATCCCACATCTTTTCTAAAGTTGCTTCTTTCTTATCTAAGGTTTTTAGAATATCAGGCTCATTAATATTCTTTGACCTTGCCTTCTGTAAAAAACTATCCCACTCCTCTTCAATAACTATATTTTGATTTTCAAGAAGATACCACAAGTCATAAAGATCTCTCGGCTGCGTTCTATCAATCAAGGCACAAAGCTTCTCTATAAATACTTCTTTCAGAGAATAAACCTTGAGTACTGTTTCAATATTCATCAAGTCATCATACTCGTTAAACATAGGCAACGATTGGATTTCATTAATAATGATCTCGTTATAAGTTATATCAACTTTAACATCACGACTACCTATCCCTCCTCTAAGCGGACCAATGTAATCAATAAAGAATCTTAGGTCCCCATGCTTACTTAACTCATCGTCTTTAATCTCTAAACTTATATTAGATTTTTGTTTTATGTATAAGAATGCTTGTTTAAATTTATCAATAATTTCTTCAGCACTTATACTACTATCAACCAGAGTAAAATCCAGATCTTCAGAGAACCTATAATCTTGAAAGTAAAACTTCTTAAGAGCGGTCCCACCTTTGAAAACTAGGTTATTCTTCAAAAAAGGTTCTTGACTTAGACCATGAAGTATCCACGAAAGAATATAATCTTTTTCAATCTGCTTGTCGCGAACTTTCTTTACGTTGGCTATTTTTTGTAGTGCTGCTTGAGGGATCATAATTATGTATAAAGTGCATTCAGTAAACTTTCTCTATCAATATTGGCATACAGTTTCCATTTAGAGACATATATACCTTTATCAGATATCGTTGGGTCAAGCAGCGTATGTGATTTACCAATGTTTTTACGCAGATATTCTTGTATATTAGGTTCTATCTCAAGAAGCTCTAATATATAGCCCAGCCGCTTATTCACGGCATTTGAATCAAAACAAGCAATATATTTCTTAAGCTTATTCCAATCAATTCTATCTCTGGCTTTATAGATTGCTTTAGTTATTTCAACAATACCTCCTGCACATTCTGGCTTAAAGATACAATCAATCAATGTTTTCTCAAGATCACTAACTTTTACTTGATTATAATCATCAATCCAAACATCCTCAAAACCAAAAAAATGTTTCGTATTATGATAAATAAATTTAAATTTTATATCTCGAACTTTAATTTCCGATTTGGTTAAAGTTTGATTGATTACAACCTGCTCAACGAGTGACGGCTGAGTGATCAGTTCGTAAATCTCAAGAGCACTGTAATAGCCAATATAATTTTTACTCTGGACTAAATGCCCTGCGATTAAATGCCAATTTGGTATATAAATTTCCGAGTCCTGATCATAAGGTATAACATAAAATTTGCCAGGCTTAATTCTTAATACTAAGCCTCTATCAACTAAGTCACTTAAAAAATCTCTGGTTATTGCCGGACTAGTTTTAGTAATCTTGGTAGCCTCGTTAGTATCAAAAAAATGCCTGTTATCCCGGGCCAGTGCCTCAAGAAATTGTGCTGATTTTGGTCCTATCGTTTTGCGTTTCATACCTTATATATAGGTTTATACCCTATGTTTTAAGTATAAAACGCATTCCTCTGATTTTTCTTTGGTGTATTTGAATCTTGTCTCTCAAGATCAACGACCTGGTCCACTAAATCTTTAGTCTGTAGTATCCCCTTAAAAATAGTGAAATATTCCAGCCTGTAATCTACTGGTAAGTTGCTTGCGTTTTTTTTCAAAGCTATTTGTTGACCAAGACCGGAAGGGTCAAATATATTAAACTCTCTGCCCTTTATTTAATATTTTTTGCAGCTAACAAGGACATTGTCTACGAGTAAGCAAACATCGAGATAACAGGAATCCAATTAAGTCCTAAATCCCACGATTATCTTTAAACTTGCT
>CAIYXB010000114.1 GCA_903930015.1 uncultured bacterium
AGTTGTTTAAGAATTTAAATTTAGACAGGCGTGAACTTGCTCAGATGATTAAAGACAACGTTGCAACTATTGCTTTTGACGTTGCAAAACAAATTCTGAAATATGAGGTTCATGTAAATGATAATTTGCTAGAACAGCAAGTTTTACACTCAGTAAATAAATTATTGGATTCTAAGGGGGTTATGAGAATCACCTTAAATCCAGAGGATAAATCAAAGCAAGCTACATTATCGGAATTACTTATGACCGTGTTAGATACATCAATTAGACTAGTATTTTCGTATGATGAACAAGTAGATATGGGCTCATGTACTGTTGAAACTCAGGGTGGAAAATTAAATTCGAGTTTTTCAGTTCAATTAGATACAATTAAAGCTACATTTGAACAGTATTTAGGGCATAAGATATCTATACTTCCTGATGAGCCACTTATCATGGAGTTGAGCGGGACTGATACTGATGTTGAGATTGATGAACATCAAAATCTTGAGGAGACTCAATTGGTAGAAAATAAATCAAAGACTAACTTAAAACCCTCTTTTAGTGATGAGCCATCAGACGATGAATTAATGGCACTTGAAGACAATTTTGATGATTTTGTAAATCTTGATATAGATGATGATCTAGATGCTTTACTAGGTGGCTTACTTGATGAAGATGATTTAGCTGTTGATGCTAAAGATGAATTTAAAGCTAATAAAATTCTTCCAACCGAAACTACTCTAGAGGAATTAAGTTTAATTGACTTAAACGATAGCGCTGAAATTGGAGCAAATGATTATGCCAATGGTGAAGATTGGGTAATTGAAGAAGCAGACGACTTCTTAGAAGATCTTGCTGAAACTAATATTGTTGAAGAATATCAAGATGATGAAGGCAATAAGTTTGTTGAATTTAATGAATTTGATGAAGATGAAAATTTTGGTGATTCTGATTCTGGATACGATGAAAGATTTCCTGAGTACTAGAGTGCAATTGTCTTTAGAGCATCACTAAAAACCTTTCTTGCTTTTGCAGCATCATCTTTAGTTACCTTGAAATCATCTTCATGAGCTGCTTTGTTACGCATACGATGATAAAACCAAAACTCTTTTTCGTCTTTGAATTTTTTGGAAACTTTATTGAGCATTTTGGCTGAATTTATTTTTTTGTTTCTGAACATGGTTTTAAGAGTGTTCGTTAAAATTTTATGTGACTCAATTAATGATAGGCTTGGATCAAGATTGCTAGTTTTTTGAATTTTATTTGAAGCATCTATCGCAAGCTTTGAGTCTAGTTCTTTTTTGTTCAATTCTATGTATGAAAATATAATCGTGAGTGTGATTATTATGCTCAAAAGTAAATAGAGTAGTGTTGTTTCTATTGTCATTGCTAATTATTGATATTATATGCGTTGCTTGATAATAGATAGAAAAATTAATAGTTATGTGCTTAATTATTTTATATAATAGACCTGTTGCCAAAGTGCAACTTGAGCTAGAACAGGTCTAAACAAAGACACAAAACTGAAGGTTTTGATAGAGTTGTTAAGAAAGGGCTTGCCCTTTCGCAACAACTCTAATGAATCTTGAAAATTCTAATATTACTTTCTTTGTGGAGTGATAAGCCGATTATTTCTAAGGATTATGGTCAAGTTAATGTTGAAGATTCAAATCTTAAAAGTCTTTTATTCCAAGAACAATTTAAAGCTGCAAAATCCATTTATCCTAATTAGTGGATTTGGATTAGTCTCATTATTTATGGGACATAGATTACAAAGTTTGATCTTGTTCTCTCTAGGCTCTTTATTTGTTATTGGTAAAATTAATTAAGGATTCACTGAAACAAACTTAATGCTAGAATCATCTCTATGAGTATTACTGACGTTACAGTTAGAGCTGAATATACACCAAATCCAAATTCACTTAAGTTTATTTGTAGCGAGAGTATATATCCATACTCAAATTCTCTAAGTTACTTAAATGTTGATGAAGCTAAGAGTATTGATAATAAGTTAGCTCAAAGGCTTTTTGGGATTGAAGGTATTCGTAAAGTTTTTGTTATGAAAAATTTTGTAACAATTGATAAAGAAGAACATGTTAATTGGAAAGATATTCACTTAGATATCAAGGACATTATCAAAAGCTCATTAGATGATATGGCTGCTTGGTCTCAAAACAATAAGCCTGAAGAACCTGAGTTTAAAGAGGGTGACACTGACGTAAGATCAAGAATAGAGTCGGTCTTAAATAAAATAAGACCTGCATTAGTTGCTGATGGTGGCAATATAGAGTTTGTGGATCTTGTTGATAAAGATGCCAGACTTAGAATGGTTGGTGCTTGCGGTACTTGTCCAAGCTCAATGATGACAATGAAAATGGGTGTAGAAAGAGCTTTGGTTTCTGAATTGCCTGATTTAATTGATACTGTTACTCAAGTTTTTTAATTAGTAATTTTGAGTTACAATATCGCAAGATTTTCTTGATAATATTTTTGATAAGTTCTCAGCTGATATTCCTGCGATTGCTCTAGTCTTTTGGGTTCGAATCCTTAAATAAAAGCCAGATCACTACATTTTAGGACTTTTTAGAAATATAATAATCATATAAATGGCCCGAAATTTAGAAATTAAAGAATATAAACCAAGTGAAATCGAGGCAAAATGGCAAAAAGCTTGGGAAGATGTTGATTTATATAAATTTACTGAACTCGCTGATAAATCAAAGAATTTTTACTCACTCGTTATGTTTCCATATCCATCTGGAAACTTACATATGGGTCACATGCGAGTTTATACGATTTCAGATGTCATTTCTAGATACCGAAGAATGCAAGGTTTCAATGTTTTAAATCCTATGGGTTTTGATGCTTTTGGTTTACCAGCAGAAAACGCTGCTATAGAAAGAAATTCACATCCTCATGAGTGGACTCAATCCAATATCAAATACATGAGAGATGAGCAATTGAAAAAAATGGGTACTAGTTATGATTGGTCTCGTGAAGTAGTCTCTTGTAATAAAGAATATTATAAGTGGACGCAGTATCTCTTTCTAAAGCTTTATGAGAAAGGTTTAGTTTATCAAAAGGAAGCTCCAGTTAATTGGTGCTCAGATTGTAATACTGTACTTGCTAACGAGCAGGTAGAAGATGGTATGTGCTGGAGACATAGTCAAACACCGGTTCTGCGTAAAATGATGAAGCAATGGTTTTTGAAAATCACTGATTATGCTGAAGAGCTTTTACAAGATTTAGATAAATTAACACACTGGCCTGAAAGCGTAAAAATAATGCAAAAAAACTGGATTGGAAAATCAACTGGTTCAGAAATTGATTTCCCTATTCTAGATTCACAAGGCAATAATTCTGGAGAATTTATAACCGTCTATACGACAAGACCCGATACTATTTTTGGTGTTACTTATATGGTACTTGCACCTGAACATAAATTTGTGAGTAAACTTACAAGTCCAGATAAAGAAGCTGATGTTGCTCGCTATATTGAAGAAACATCAAAAAAAACTGAAATTGAAAGAACCGCTGAAGGTAAAACAAAGACTGGTTGTGCAATTGGAGCTTATTGCTTAAACCCATATACAAATGAAAAGATACCAGTTTGGATTGCTGATTATGCTCTGGTTGATTATGGTACAGGAGCAGTAATGGCTGTACCAGCTCATGACCAAAGAGATTATGAATTTGCAAAAACCTTTAATCTACCACTGAAGCAAGTGATTGCAAGAGAAAAAGATGGTAAATCTCTAGGAGTCGAAAATCCAAATGATTGGAATCAAGCTTACGGCGGCACAGGGTCTTTAGTGAATAGTATTGGCTTTGATGGTGTGAAAAATATTGATGCGATAAATTCTATAACTAAAGCCGGCGAAGAAAAATCTTTTGCTAGATTTGTAACTAAATATAGACTTCGTGATTGGCTGATCTCACGCCAAAGATATTGGGGTTGTCCTATTCCTTTGTTTGAAGTAACTAACCAAGACGGATCTACGGAACTTGTTAAAGAAGAGTATTCTAATTTACCAGTTGAACTTCCTTTGGATATTGATTTTGCTCAAGCAAAAAAAGCTGGTGGTGCTGTACTAGAGAACTGTCCTGATTGGTTTAATGTAACTTTTAAAGATGGTCGTAAAGCTCGCCGTATAACAGATACAATGGATACTTTTATTTGTTCTTCTTGGTATTTTCTTAGATATCCTGATGCATTTAATTTGGATAAACCATTTGATAAAGACAAACTTTTTCCTGTTGATCAATATGTGGGTGGAGTTGAACATGCAATTTTACACTTATTGTACGCAAGATTTTTTACAAAAGCTCTTAGGGATTGTGGCATGCTTAATTTTGATGAACCCTTTGATAGATTGCTTTCACAAGGAATGGTTGTTAAGTATTCTGAAAAGGAAGGTAAGATTACCAAGATGTCTAAATCTAAAGGTAATGTAGTTGGTACTGATGATTTCTTTAAAGAATACGGAGCTGATGCTGCAAGATTGTTTATTCTTTTTGCGGCTCCTGTTGAATCAGAAGTTGAGTGGGTAGATGAAGGTGCTCAGGGTCAGTATAGATTTATTAATAGAATCTGGAGACTTTACTATCATTATGAGACCCTTTTGAAATCCAGCTCTATTACTGAGATTGAAGCTATAGATTTTACTGGACTTAGTTTAAGTAAAGAAAATTCCGAAATTCTAAAGATATTTAATTTGTCTTTAAAATCAATAATCAATGATCTTAAACCTGAGAATAACGGTTTTAATACAGCTATTTCTAGAATGTCTGAGTTTATTAATTCGATGTATAAGTATCAACTTAATAAAAATGAAAATAGTTTGGTATATTCTCATGAGGATAATCAAGTTATTGCTTCGGTGTTATTTTCTTTTGTAAAAGTGATAGCACCATTTGTACCACATTTGGCTGAAGAACTTTGGACAGAATTTGTTTTAAGAGATTCTAGTGCTGACTTACTAAGTCAGTCTATTCATAAACAACAATACCCAAGTGTGATTGAAGAACTTACTAAGTCTAATAGCTTTAATCTGGTTTTGCAGGTTTTAGGTAAAAAAATAGATGTGATTGAGGTTCCTGTTGGTGTGAGTCAAGATGAGCTTGAGAAAATTGCACTTGCAAATCCAAAGATTCAAGCTAAACTCAAAGGACTTACTGTTCGAAAGATTATTGTTGTACCGAGTAAACTAGTGAATATTGTGGCTGGCTAATGTTGAAAAAAATTATTGTATTAGTTTTGATTTTATTTCTGAATTTATCAGAAACATATGCTTATAACGGTAAAATTGCTTTTGATTTGGATGAGACTTTAATTGAATCTTGCGAACTTGATAAGGAAGCCTTAGGAAAAGCAGAAAAGTTAGGTTATAAAATTAGGAAATCTTCTAAGGGACAGGATTATATAGTGAGACCAGGAGCTTTTGATTTGCTTGACTTTGCTAAGCAAAAGGGTTTTAGCTTGATTATAATGACTCATAATAATCCTGATTACGCGCAGGATATTTTATATAGTTCTGGTTTAAATAAGTATTTTGATGAAGTTTATTCTATTAAGGATTGTAAGAAAGTTTATAATATTGATTTTCAAACTTACCCAAATCATAGAAATAAAGTTCATGGAGCTAAATTTGAACCTGTGAAAAAATACTTAGACACTTTTTATAAAGGTTATGTTTTAAATTCAGTTAAGCGTTTTCAAGGTAATGCTAATATCCATCCTTACTTACCTTGTATAAATTGTGATAAATACCCGCCAATGTATGGTGCAAGAGTATTGTTTGATAATTCTGATTATAATATTGAAGATGCAATTGATTATGCTGGTGTAAAAGTTGATCCATTTTATGCAAACAAGCTAGAGAAGCGTATTTCTGGGCAAGGAGACTATCTTTGGGTAGAGTTAATAAAAAGAGATTTAATTTATTTAGATGATCATGAATGGAGTGATTACTACGAGCTTAAGTTTCATAAGAAACCGATAGTTGATGATGTTCCTGTGATCAAATATCTAATTAAAAAGTAATTTTAAAATATCTTACGGAATATTTAATTAAATTAGCTAAGCAAAGTTGATGTTTACTAGCAACTGTAGCTAATTGTGCTCCATAACAGTCATGTAACAAGATTCCTTGAAAACTTTCTCCGAAAAAATCTTTTACAACTTGATAGGCTCGACTTGATACTGAAACAAAGTATGTTAATTTATCATTTTGCCAAACCCACC
>CAIYXB010000115.1 GCA_903930015.1 uncultured bacterium
CAAGAATTCACTCAAACTTATGCCTTCTTGAAATTGATATTTTACTTTTGCCATGATTTTATACCTCTCTTTGTATACTTACAAATATAAGGGTATCATAGGTTTCAATAGTGGTTAGGAATTAAGGGGAATTAGGTAATTTTTTGCAAGCTTAGGTTTCAAAAGTAGTCTAATAATTCTCAAGTAAATATTTCGCAACATTCTTTGGCACCAGAGCCTCGATGTAATCACCAAATTTTAGTAATTCCCAAACCCGGCTTGATCTTATAAACGAATACTGAGGACTTGTCATCAAAAAAACAGTTTCAAGTCCTTGGGATAAGGCTCTATTGATTTGTGACATCTCAAGCTCAGATTCAAAATCACCAGCCGCTCTCATGCCTCTTAAAAGAAAATTATAAGAATTGTTAAGCGCGTATTCAACTGTAAGCCCAGAATAGACTTGAACATCAACATTTGCCATGTCTTTTACAGCTTCTTTGATTAGCATTGTTCTTATTTCTACACTTAGTTTTTCTTTTTTACCAGGATTTGCAGAGATAAGCACAGTTACTTTACCAAAAGTTTTTGCGGCTCTTTGGATGATATCTAGGTGTCCTAGGGAAAGTGGATCGAAACTGCCAGGGTAGAGAGCCTTCATGTTCTACAATTATAGTATAGGACTTACGCACTTGGCTTACTACAGCGTTAATTCTCGGCTCAAAAGCCTCATTGACAAACAGTCAACTACGTTTTTTCGCCTCGAATATGCCTTGTATTAAGCCAAGTGCGGTCGTCCTAGTAGGATTTAGTTTTGTACAAACTCCCTCAAGAGTTCGTATGCAAAATCTAAACATCTCTACCTTTGGATAGTTATGGAAGAAGCACTAATAAAACTAATCTCAAACACAATCACTGACTCAAGCTATCTTGGTGATGATTGCGCAGTTATCAAAATTGCTAGTGAAGATTATCTTTTTAGCTTAGATAATTTTGTTGAAAACACTCACTTTAGCTCGAAGTACTTCAATCCTGAGGATATTGGCTGGAAAGCTCTTGCCGTAAACATCTCAGATATTGCAGCAATGGCTGGGCAGCCTTTATACGCTATGGTGGGTTTGTCGTTAAATAAGTCTTTAAGCGATAAAGCAAATTGGGTGAGTTCTTTTTATAAGGGAATGCAAGAATGTGCTGATAATTTTGGTGGTCTAAAGATTATTGGCGGTGATATCAGTTCTCAAGAAGCTTTTACAAGTATCACTGTTGCGATTGTTGGTAAAAGCTCAAGAGCTTTGCTTCGATCTATTTCGACAAAAAAAGATTATAAAGTCTGTGTAACTGGTAAATTTGGTAACAGTAAAAGTTTTTTGGATAATTATAAAGCGAATTTACCCATAAACCCAGCAGATAAGATCTATCACTTAAGACCAAGTCCTAGAGTGCACGAAGCGCAAATACTTGAAAAACAAGCACTAGAAGCTGCTTTGATGGACGCAAGCGATGGACTTGCTGCCTCTTTATATACTCTTGCTGAAGTGAATCATGGTTATATAGAAATTGATTCTGCTTTAATTCCAAAAGATGCACATGTGAGTTTAGAACAAGCACTTTATGGTGGTGAAGACTATGAGCTAGTTGGTTTATTTGAGAATTGCCCTAGTGGTTTTACTGAAATAGGGGTAATTACTTATAAAGATAAGCAGCATAGTGTTTATGATAAGTGTTTAGGGCAGCTTATAGATAAAAGCAAGCAATATCAACACTTTTAATCTGTAAATATTAGTAATATTTAAGTATTACATATTACTAATAATGCCCCGTTTTTTGTACACTTATAGTGGAACGTTACGGTGCCAACAACTAAACTCTACCCAGAATATGCTTCAAGCATTACTAGGCCAACCCAAAAGCAAACGAAAGTGGCTGGGCTAAGTAATAGTAAAGAGTCTGGCCTAACTGCAGAAAAACAGAATTCTAAAACTGAAACAAAAACAAAAAAAGGCGCTTCGAATATATATGACGAGCGCCTTTTGTTTGGTATGTTCTCAGATTTAGTAAAAAACGTTTCTAAGATTTTGACAGGATCTCTTTTTACAGATGTTTTAAAAGGGGTTATAAAAGACAAAAATCAAACTTGGGAAGATGTTCTTTACAAGAGCTTAGTAGATTCTGGTCCATCAAGGATAATTACTGATTATATTAGCGCTTTTTCAGTAAGGATAATGAGGTTTTTACCTCCAGAATTGTCTTCTCAAATTTTTCCACTTTTCTCGGTTACTTTATCTAGAGCAGCAACTAGTGGTAGTAATGTTAATGGAACTTCAGCTGCAAATAATTTAAGTGAAAAAGAGTTAGAGTTAAGAGAAGAGATTATGAAGCAGCCAATTTTCACTTGGGTGAAAGACTTAAGTGAATATTTTGAAAAGAAAATTCAACCGAAATTAAATGTGCTTTTTGAGAAAATTTTTGGAGTTACTGCTGGTGTGGAGCTTAAAGATGCTGATGGTAATGCCATACTTGACGAAAAAGGTAAGAAGCTCAAAACTAATTCTAAAGTGCAATTGACGCGTTTATTAGGTACTACGGGGTTATTTGTTTTGGGTACTGCTCTTTTACCAAGGCACACTAAGACAACTGGTTCTGATTTAGTGACAACTCCTCTCAGAGCAACTATCAATACTATTACAACATCTTTATTTAGAATAAATACAACCATACTTCATAATGGAGTGAGCACGCACCTTCAAGGTACCAATTTTGATAAATGTTATGATGCTAGTATCCAAGAAAAAACTTTAGTACCTTTAACTCAGTACGCAAGTGATAATATTGGCGCACTTTTATCAAAACATATTCCTCTTAATGGTGCGATTTTAGGTACTATAATAAGAGTTCTTACAGAAATTCCTGGTACTTTCTTATCATCTGGGCTAGTGAACTTTGCGGCAGGGGACAGATTGACAGAGAAATGGAGACTGCTTGGGCAAAGAGCTTGGTTGCCTGTAACCAAAAATCTTAGAGAGTTCTTGAGACCTATGTATAGGTTTATAGCTCGGAATGCTTATTCACTAATTGGTGGTATGTTTAATCCAAAAATCAAAAATATGTACGATGTTGATATCGGTAAAGTTCCTAGTGCAGAACTTGACCCAGAGCTTGATAAGAAATATGCAAAAGGTATAGTACCGACCTTTATGATGCTTGTAAGTGAGACGCTAGGCTTGTTTGGTGAGATACCTAAGCTTCTTAAAGAGTGTGCTGTGCAATCAGATAACAAAAACAACAGTGATACTTGGGTACAAAAATCAGTTAACCGTAGGTTAGATTTTGAAAAGCAATACGGCTTTAAAGCCCCTACTCATGCTGGTCCTGAGGGCAAGGCTGCTCTCACTGATGAGCAAAGAAAATCAGTCGAGCGAATGGAAGCAAAAGAATTAAGTCGTGGCTTTAAAATGATTTGGAACCAAGAGAAGAATGCTTATCAAAAAATATCAGTACCAATCCCTTCTATGGATGAGGATGGAGATGGTAAGGTAGATATCCAAGACATGAGAACTTATCACGAAGCTCCTGATAAAGTAAAAGTCAGCCCTAAAAAGATAGAAGAAGAAAATGCTGCAAAAGGGTTTTTACTTCAGCAAGCTGCTTAAGCTGCAAGTGTTGTCGTAGGAGCTGCATTTAGAGCTCTCATTTCTGGGCTATCGCGATCGATGAGACCGAAAGTAGGAATAAGACTATTAGCCACATTTTGAGTAACCTTAGCAATTTGTGGAGCATAATCAGCGGCTGTTGTTGCTGCTGCTATTCCTGCTACTAGTGCTGCTACTGCTAACATTACTTATTCCTTTTCGACCTTCGATTTTTGTTTATCTAAAACGTTTTCACGTTTTTTGATTTAAAGACAAGACAGCCAATTAAGAACGGTTACGGGACAAATAATGAGCTGTCTTAGAATTAATTTTTACTCGAAAAGATACCTTTTCGGAAACCAAGTTTGATACAGAAACTTGGAAAGATGTTTAACAAACGCTAAGTTAATAACATTGTATGTCGGTTCTATCTATAATATCAGTCATGGGTGTTTGTGTCTAGTCTTTACAAGATTAAATAAAAATGAAGAAATGTATTAACGTATAGATTAAAGTCCGGGACATCGGTTCCTGGAACTTATGCGGACATTTCTTTTAATTGATATCATTAGCACTTATGACAAAAGCAGTTGTACTTGCAGCAGGTCGAGGATCTAGATTATATTCTCCAAAACCAAAAGTCTTACACAAAATATTTGATAAACCTGTATTAGCATGGGTGCTTGATTCATTAGCAGAAGTTGAGCTTGATGAAATTATCGTTATTTGTGGATATAAAGCAGAGCAAGTTCAAAGTTTTTTGCATGCATACCCAGTAACAACGGTGATTCAAGCTGAGCAGTTAGGCACAGGGCACGCACTGCAAATCGCACGAGAAGCAATTGGTGATTATGAAGGAAGCGTTCTTGTTGTAAATGGAGATTGTCCTTTGATTGAATCTTCAACCATAAACGATCTTTTAAAACAGCATCAGGACAACATTCTAGACCTATCTTTTTTAAGCTGTGAATTAGAAAAACCATATGGCTATGGAAGGGTCATCAGAAAAGGCTCCGAGATTATTGCAATAAAGGAAGAAAAAGATTGCTCTGAGCCAGAGAAATTAATTACTGAAATTAACGCTGGAGTGTATGCGTTTGAGTGGCAGACTATTGCTCCTGGTTTAGAAACTTTGAGTAACAACAATGCTCAAGAAGAATACTATTTAACAGATCTTATTGCATGGGCGTACTCACAGGGATTAGCCTCAGCAAGTCATAAAATTACAAATCCATACGAAGTTATGGGAATCAATACCAGAGAGGATTTGGCTTTAGTGTGGAAATTGAAAAACGAAGCAAACTTAGAGTTATTAATGCGAAGTGGAGTAACTATTGTTGATCCTCTAAACACCATGATCAGTCCTGACGCTGATATCGGGCAAGATACAATAATTTTCCCTGGTACTTATATCCAAAGAAGAGTCGTTATTGGAGAGGGTTGTGAGATTGGACCTAATACCACTATCTTAGGACCTGCTGAAATTGGCTCAGGGACTTCTGTTATTCATTCGGTAATTTCAAGAAGTTCAATTGCTGAAAATTCTTTTATTGGTCCATTTGCACATGTTCGTGGCGGTTCTGATATTGGTCCTGATTGTAAAGTAGGTAGTTTTGTTGAAGTGAAAAATTCAAGCTTTGGTGAAAAAACGATGGCTTCACATCTTAGTTATATAGGCGATGCAAAATTAAAAAACAACGTCAACATAGGTGCTGGAACAGTTATTGCAAATTATGATCATCGAACGGGCAAAAAATTTGAATCCACAATTCAAAGCAACGCATCTACAGGTGCTAATTCGGTTTTAGTTTCACCTGTTGAAATTGGTGCAGGAGCTACTGTTGCAGCAGGTTCTGTTATCACCAAAAATGTGCCAGCGGATAGTTTGGCGATCGCAAGATCAAGACAAGAAAATTTATCTCCTTCAAGAAAAACTGAAGCTTAGCAACAAGTGTGTAACGCCACAAAACAGGACTTTAAACTAAGTCCTGTTCTATGTTTTTGTTTTGATAATTTTTTCAACGCTGATCAGACGCTGAAACTATTAAACCCAAATGTCGAGTTGCTCTCCGCAAAATGCAGAATCTAAAAGACCTGCAAGTGTGCCCCAGCCGAGAGATTCTAGTGCTAGCTTGAACTTTTTACGTTTGCCCTCAAGCTTTTGCATTAATTTACTTTTGAGTTTTTTGAGATGGAAATTCTGACCAATTGCATTCGCCTTGGTAACAGCATCTGGAAAGTGTTTCGTTAGCTGATCACCAATTCGCCCAAGATTTTCACGAATGTTATTGATTAGTGATTTCTCACTGCTCATTTGTTTATGTAGGTTAGTAAGCGCGTTTTTCATATTGCTCTTGTATATAAAAGGTTTAGCAAGATAGATATTTGATAGCTTTTATAGGCTGTTTTTAGACTATTTTGCTCATCTTGATATGGGGGTCGCCCTTTTTGGTTAAGAGTTCAATAAACCAAGTATGAATTCTCAGAATTGTGACTATTTTTAGTTACAATTTAACCTTGGTATGGTATATAGTTTTAATGAGTGTCACAGAGTAGTAAGAAACTTGATCGATTACTAACCAAACCAAAAGATTTTTCTTGGGATGATTTAATTAGTGTTTTAAAGCATTTTGATTTTCATCAAGAAAGAACTGGAAAATCTGGAGGTTCAAGAAGAAAATTTAGTAATTCTTCCGGTATTACGGTTAGTTTTCATGAGCCCCACCCTCAACCAACACTAAAACGTTATCAAGTTGATCAATTAATAGAGTTTTTAACTAAAGAAGGATATTTGTCATGATGAAATATAAAGGTTACTTAGGTTCTGTGGATTACAGTGATGAAGATTCAGTCCTTTTTGGAAAAGTCGAATTTATTAGAGACCTAATAAGTTTTGAAGGTAAAGATGTAGATTCATTAAAAAGAGCTTTTGAAGAAGCTGTTGACGATTACCTTCAGGCTTGTCAGCAAAGAGGTATAGAACCCCAAAAACCTTTCAAAGGGAATTTTAACGTGAGAACAGGACCTGATTTGCATAGGCGTATTGCAACTTTTGCAGCTCAGAAAAAAAGTAATCTAAATAAAGTTGTTGTCGACGCATTAGAAGGGCATTTATCAAAAGCTGGTTGGCTGTCGACTAAGGCTAAGGAAAATATTAGTAATAATCAAAAAGATTCGAAGCCAAGAATTGAACATTAATCTATTAAGCATCTTTGCTTATAGTATCGTTCTGGTATTTAAACAAATTTGCAGCAACTACATTATTAATATCACTTGCACCAAAAGCTAAAACCCATTTCCTGTTTGGATTTGATTTCCATAAGTGAGGGCTTCTTTTTGTGTTGTATTCTTCACGAATATAAAAAACTTTTGAGCTGTCAGGTGCTGGTGGAGCTTTTTTCTCTGCTTTAAACCAGTTGTTCCAATTCTCAAATTCTTTGTCAGTATCTTTTACTTCTGATGCTTCTTGCGCAGCATCGAGTATTTTATCCATGTTATCAAGTAGTCTAAAAACTTCTTCACGAGTAGGTTCTGGAGCTTCTTTACGTCCAACTTTGCCAAGCCTGCGTTCTTTACTTGGTTCTTTTTGTTGTTGCTGTGGGTCTTGCCCACTGCCACCACCGTTTCTATCCTTGTATGGGTCATGAGCACTGAAATCATCAGTCCTAGGATCTCTTTGCCTTTCAACTTCATACTCGGTTGCAGTAACTAAGTCTTCAATATCTTTCTCAAATGCAGTTTCTGAGTTCTCAGTAATACTTGCTGCTTTAACATCTTCTAAAGTGTCTATTCTTGGATTGAGATTGGCATTTTTGAATGCTGCGCTTGCAGCTCCAAGATTTGCTGTGATCTCATCAATATAAGGATTTGAATTTAGTGCGTTGTTTGTTTGCATTTCTTGTTTCTTTGACCTTAAATACTGCACCCTTTATTATGACAGTTTTTCAAGAAGTTTATATCCCAAAACATAGGTGTTTTTGGCTATTTTGTTGCTCCCTTGATTAAGAATAATATTAGCATTCTGTATTTACAATTGCAAGTCCCAAATCAAAAAAAATGAAGAATTTTATTAAAGATTCTTAAGAAAGGCTTGATTTACCTATATATTCAGTCTTTATAACCTGCTCTTAACTTAGTAATGATTCTGTGTCTATGTGGTTCAGGTATTCAATACTCATGATCAAAGCATAAATCCAAGCAATCCTAAGATTGATCAATTGGATAAGCTGCGTATTGATCTAGAGAAAAAGAAAAACTCACTTACTGAAACAGCTCAAATTGAGATGATTGACACTGCTTTGGCAAAAGTAGATCAAGCTCGCAAAGAAGCTGAGATAGGCCAGAAGATTACTAATAATCAAGTTAGACTTGGACAATATAATCAAGTTAAACCAGCTCTAGAAGCAGATACGATTAAAAAAGTTCATGGGGTAATTTCAGATAGGGAAGCTGATAAAATTATTGAGATGAAAGCAGTTTCAGGTTATGCGCTTAAAGAAGGTCAGAAGTTTGCTTCTATGAGTGGTAAAGAACCTTCTAACATCAGTTATATGAAAGCCAATATCAAAGGTCTTTTTGATTTAGTAGAACTTAAAGGCTAATATTTTCTAGCTGCGTTAAAAATATTCTCACCAAAAATATTACAAATGATATCTGTAATCCACTCAGCCGTTTCACCACGTCTATCCCAAGCCTCTCTACTTGGACAGTGCTCAACAACATCAATTGATGATAATTTGTTTTTTCTTCTAAGCTCCAGATCAAATAACCTTGCCATGGTCAAAGCTTCTCTATAAGTAAGCTGACCAAAAGAAAAATTACTAACTCCGCTCAAGACCATAGAATTCACATCCCAAATAATATGAACTTTTTCGCAATGATCAAGTGCCCTGATAGCTTCATTTGCGATTTTTTTTATACCATGTTCATCAACATCTTCCATAGTAAAAAAAAGATGTTCAGCTTTTTCTTGTGCTGATTTGTGATTGATACCAATGTGAACAATATTTTCTTTAGGCAAAATTGGTGTTCCTAAATTATGAAAATTCATAAGCTTGATAAAATCCTCATGCTTAGCATCACCGTCAAAGGTCATTGCTGTAAACATCATACGATTCGCGTTCCAGCTCTTAGTGACTCTTGGAGAACTATTTTGTAAATGATTTGATATCCAAATGATCCCAAGTTTGTTTTTATTTGTAACACCAAGCTCATCTATAATTCCAGCAACAGTCCCAAGACTCAGTGAACCATCTCCGCCGAGTATCACAGGGATATTTTTTTTTGCAATGGATTTTTGAACAGTCTCAGCAAGCCAGTTGTTTACAGTCATGATCGCATCAAGGTTTCTGATTTTTTTTGGTTCCTCTTGAATTTCAAATGGTCCTAAAGAGGGTGCTTGAATAAGATTGAGTTTGACTCCAACCGCTTCAAGATTTCTTTCAATCTCCTGTTCAACTAAAACAGCATGAGGACCTTCTTGAGCCAGGTTGTCTGTACCCCCAAAGCCAAAAGGAGCTTCAATCAAATCAACATCTGGACTTTTAAAATCTTCATATCTTTTTGATCTGTTAAATTTTTGCTCGGGCACAACTTTAGTATAAGTTGAGTTGAATTTTTTTTAATAAATAAGCAAATATCAGTAATAATTCCTTAAATTTATTTAATCAACAGGAATTAGTGGTTTGAAGGATTCTTAACAATAAAGTTCAAGGATTGTGTAAAGAATGCGTGCAAAATCAACAAGGGCATTGCC
>CAIYXB010000116.1 GCA_903930015.1 uncultured bacterium
ATATTGTTAAGCAGTGCATAATCCAAGCCACCAATAAAATCATTACCATTTGAATAGGCAAGGCTATAGCCAATTAAAGCCCAGGTGATACTAACAATTCCAGCAGAAATAAAGCTCATCATTAATGTGTTTAAAACATTTTTCTTTCTGACAAGACCACCATAGAAAAATGCCAAGCCTACCATCATAAAAAAGACAAAAGAACTAGATACAAGTAGCCAGGTAGTGTTCATTAATTTAAATGTTAGCAAATATACTGACAGGACTTACGCGTTTGACTCATTACTGCGTTAATTCTCGGCTCAAAATGCTCATTTATAACAGACTTGTCTTGCAATAAGGAATTACAAGACAAGTCTATGTAAAACCTTTGGTTTTACCTTCTCTTTTTAGACCTGTTCCCGCGAAATAGAATATTTCGCGACAGGTCTAATCAGTAAACTGCGCTTTTTCGCCTCGAATATGCCTTGTACTAAGCCAAACCCATAAGTCCTGAATGATTTTTGAGTTACCCTGCTAAGATAGATGTCTGCAAATAATGATAGTGAACGAATTACAATGTACCCAGCTCAGTGAAGAGCAAGAAGATTTTATAAATGAAATTGAGAATTCAAGTGACCATTATTTTATTACAGGTAAGGCGGGAACCGGAAAATCTACTTTACTCCAAGGGCTTAAAAAGTCTACCAAAAAGAAGTTTATAGTAGCTGCACCAACTGGTGTAGCGGCCTTAAATATTGGCGGGCAGACTTTGCACTCCTTGTTCAAATTATCAATTAAATTTCAAGAACCTGATGATATAAAAGTCAGTAAATCTACAGCTAAGTTACTTTCAAAAATTGAGATGTTGATAATTGATGAAGTCTCGATGCTTAGAGCAGATATTCTAGATGCAATAAATATAATTTTACAAAAATCAAAAGAAGTTTGCGAGCCTTTTTGGTGGTGTGCAGCTCGTTATGTTTGGAGATCTTTATCAATTACCTCCAATTATAAATGACAAAGAATTATCACAATATTTTCAAGACAAATATAAATCCCATTATTTCTTTGCGGCTCATGTTTGGGATGAAGCTGATCTTAATTTAAAAGAACTAAATACCATTTTTAGGCAAAGTGATTTGGAGTTTCAAAATATTTTAAATAGTATTAGAGTGCGTAATTTTGATTCAAGTTTATTAAAACGTTTGAATGAAAGAGTTTTAGCTAAGCCTAATGATGAATCTTTTGTTACTTTGGCTTTGACTAATAAGACTGTAAACCTAATTAATGAAGAAGCTTTATTAAAAATTCAAAAACGGGGCTATGAGTATCGTGCAGAGATTTCTGGCGATATGGAAGAGTCAGCTTATCCTACTGAAGAAGTTCTTATGCTTAAAGAGGGTGCGCAAGTGATGTTTCTAAAGAATGATCCTGAGCAACGTTGGGTGAATGGTACTGTTGGTGTGATTGATTATTTAGCTGATGACCATATTGAGGTGAATGTTAATGGTGAAATTCATGAAATAAAAAAAACCAAGTGGGACAAGATCAAATATAGCTATGATGAGAATACTCAAAAAATTAAAGAGGAAATAGTAAGTTCATTTACTCAATACCCATTAAGGTTAGCTTGGGCTATAACAGTGCATAAGTCTCAAGGACAGACTTTAGAAAAAGTGGTTTTTGATATAGAGAGAGGAGCCTTTGCACATGGACAAACCTACGTAGCTTTAAGTAGATGTACCAGTCTAGAAGGTTTATTCCTAAAAAAAGCTATAAGTGCAAGAGATATTATCGTTGATCCCAAAATATCTGAGTTTATGAAGTCACTATAATAAAAAACCCAAGTTGTATAACACAACTTGGGTTTTTGTTTTAAGTTATCAAAAATTATCTTCTTTGAAAATCTCTTGGTCTTTCACGCGCTATATCTATTTTTAGATTACGCCCTTTGAACTCAACGTTGTTAAACTTTTCTTTTGCTGCGCTAGCTGAACTTGCATCTGAAAAAGTAGCAAAGGCAAAACCTTTACCTTCAATTACTTTACAATCACTAACATCAAATCCATCTGCTAAAAAAGATTTTAGCTCTTCGCTTGTTACATTATAATTCAAATTTCCTACGTACAATTTATTACTCATTTTCTTTCCTTTACTGTCCTTAAAACTCGGTAGAACAAATTTTTACCCAAGATTTAAGCTATATAAACATTAGCATTACGTTGCAAAATTAGCTGTAAATACAAATTAAGTATCTTGTTTATATGTTATTTAATATCAAAACTTCAGAAAAACCTATTATTTTTAGACTACGCAACCAGCTTTTTCTATTTCGGTCTTTAAATATTGAATTCTAGTTTTAGGTAGTGGGTGAGTACTAAAATACTCACTGGCTTTACTGGCTGTGCTTTCTTTTGAAATAAGTTCAAAAAACTCTAATTTACCAGGATCTTTACAATAATATTTATTTACGAGTTCAACTGCAAAAAGATCAGCTTTTGTTTCTTTACTGCGGCTGTAATATTGTCCATGAAAGAAATTTGCACCTTGATAGACTGTGCTTGCAGTATTCTGTTCTTTGAAAAAGAACATTTGAATTGCAGCCCCAATTGTGTTTCTGAAGATTCCCTTCAAAACATGTTTTTGTTCTACGTGACCAAGTTCGTGTGCAATAACAAAAGCAAGTGCAGATTCATTTTTAAGTTTTTTAATTATGCCAGTCGTTAGAATGATTTTTCTTCCAAGCGTTGCATAAGCATTTAGCACATCTGATTCTTCGATTTCCAAATGATAATCGGCACTGTTCTTTCCAATACCTTGTATAAAGAGACTTTCTATTCTTTTTACCTCTTCTATTTGATCAGTCGATATGGATAATTTTATTGGTTGAGTCGTTGTAGTTGTGGTGCTGGTTTCTTGAGCATTTAGAGGTAGAACTAATGATGATAAAAGAACAAAGAGGAAAACATTTTTTAACATAATTTAAAATATAACATTTTAAATTACACCACTGCTTTTATAAAAGTCACTTTACCGGAATCGGTCTGTCTATTTTGAATCTGAAAAGAGCTTTTATTTTTTTGTGCAAAATCCGAGATTGAGATTGCCAGGATTTTATTTTGTTCTTTAACAATTCTATTTAATTCAGCAAGATTTTTTCTTGCTTCAATAAGCCAGGTTTGTATTTTATTTACAGTCTCACTTAATGGTTGTACTACTCGTAGTATAGGTTGTTTGTTGATATTAGAGTCTGATTGATTTAAGGCTTGGCTAAGTTCTTGTAAATATACTCTTCTTCTTACGAGTCTTTCTCCAAGATTTTTGAGCGAATTTTCTTCGAGTTCAAGGTCATTTAAGACCCCTTCTAGTCCATCTGGTTTCAAGGCTAATGCTTTTCGAAAAATATTAGCCGCAGCTGGATTCATCATTGAATCACCACCTTTTGCGAAATTACGCAAATATATTATTTTTTAACAATTGTATCATGTTTGATTCTTAATTTGGGTGTTTTCGTCTAAATTTTCTTTAAGAATTGTGGTGCAATTATCTTGAAATTATCTCTATTCTTTGTGTTTAGTTAGGTATCTTTAGTATTAATATTTCAACGAAACAAAAGCCATTAAATTTTCTTCTTTAATACAAGAGTATTGAATCAAATACTCTTTATAACTCAATTGAAATTAAGTAAAAATACTACTCTAAGTTTTGTTTTGTGGCCCTTTATCGCGAGTGCTCTGTTTTTTCCTTGTCAAAGTTTCGCAAGTCAAATTTCTGATCCTATTTCTGTCTCTGATATAAATATTGAAGAACTTTTTTATCAAAAACATCTAAACACTGAATATGATCCGATTAAATTAGAAGCAAGCCTAACAATACCCATAGATATTACTATTGAGGATATTTTAGCTAAGGCTATCGAAAATAATTTGAATTTGAAAATTGCAAAACAAAATTCAAAAGCAGCTAAATGGAGATTTTGGAATAAATTTGGTGACCTTTTGCCAGATTTTTCTATGAATTTATCAAAACAAAAGCGAAAAGGAACATTTTATTTAAATGATAATTTCACTGCTCCAATTGATCAAACAATTGCAACTGCTGGTCTGAGAATGAATTACAGAGCCTTTAATGGTGGTACTCCAACTTTTCTTGCTTTGTCAGAAAAATATTTCAGGGAAGCTACTAACGAAAAAGAACAGTCACAATATAATGTAACCCTTTTAGATTCTGTTGCTTTGTATCTAGATTTGTTGAAATCTCAAGCCTCTTTAAATACAAGTCTAAAGTCACTAGAGAGAGCAAAAGTGAATCATGATTTAGCGGCTTTGTATCTTAAAGCTGGTAATGGTACTAAATTTGATTTAATGCAAGCTGATGCAAGAATGGCTAGAGCTCAGCAAGATCTAATTATTCAGGAAGCAAATTTTAGAAACGCTGAGATTAATTTATCAGAGCATCTAAATATTGCATTGAATTCAGCTTTGAAAATATCTTCTGATAGTGTTCACAAAGTAAAGTTAATTGATGAAGATATGCCAATTGAAGATTTCTTGAAAACTTCTTTTCAAAATAATCCAGACATCAAAGCAGCTTTGAAAACAAAATTAGCAGTTGCAAAACAAAGCCTATCAACGGCAGGTGCATTTATGCCTACTCTGGATCTATATTTTGATGTTTCAGGTACGGGAGCCGAGTTAAATGATTTATTTCGTGTGACAACCTTAGGTTTTGACCTTAATTATAATATCGGTGAGGGACTGGGTTTTAATGCAGTTGCGAAAAATCTTGAGTCAAGAGTTAATCTACAAAAATCACAACTTGAATATCTTAGGGAAGTACAGCGAATTGAAAAAGCTTTAAGGAAAGCTTATCTCAGTTATCAAACTGCTAAATCTTTAATTCAGGCAACTGAAAAAGAGTACCTAGCCTCTGAGGAATCTTATAGATTGTCTCAATTAAGGTATAAGAATGGTATTGGAATTTTTGCTAATCTTCTTGATAGGGAAGCTGATTTAAATCAGGCTCAACTAAATTTAATTAAAGCAACTACAGAGTTTAATTTAAGCCAGGTAAGACTTGCTTACGACATGGGTACAATTACAACTAAACAGATTATTGATTCAGGTATTTGAGGCTCTTTTTAGTCTGTCATTAATGGCAAGACCTATTCCTATATTGGGTATTGGCATTACAGCAATAGAGTCGTAGTTTTTATCTTCTAGTTCATGAATACTTTTAAAAAGTTTTTTAGCTACTTCTGCTAGATCTTTTTTTGGACTTAGATTTATTGTTTCAGCAAATCCGGTAGGTATCTGATCTTCGCCAAAAGCAAGTAAAGCTTCATTCTTTTGTGGATTTGCAGTATCTAGTCTTAATTTGCATTTTGGAGAGTAATGTTTGAGCATCATTCCTGGTGCCTTAATAATCCCATCATAGTCTTTTAAAAAAACTTCTTCTTTGATAACACTCTCGATCTCTTGGCTTGTGATAGTACCAAATCTAAGAAGAATTGCTTTAGTACTACTAAGATCTATAATTGTAGATTCAAGTCCATGTTCGGCTTCACCGCCATCGATGATTAATTTAACTTGATTACCAATTGATTTTTCAACGTGTGATTTATTTGTTGGACTTAGTTTGGTTGATATATTTGCACTCGGTGCTGCTATTGGTCCAGCAAATTCTCTCAAAATTTCTAGAGTAATTTTTTTGTTTGGTATTCTAACGGCAGCAGTCTTTAATCCAGCTGTTGCAAGATCACTTATTCTAGAACTAGTTGTTTTGTTTAATACAACTGTAATAGGTCCTGGTGAAAAATGTTCAAAAATTTTAATTGCTCTTGAATCTAAAATTACATCTTTCTTGATCTCTTCAATATCAGCGTAATGTGATATTAAAGGATTAAAAGAAGGGCGATTTTTTATTTGGTATACTTTCTTTAATGCAGATTCATTGCTTGCATCAGCTGCAAGTCCATAAACAGTTTCAGTTGGAAGAACAATTGCTTCTCCTTGTTTTAATAGTGCTACTGCTTTTTTAACTAAATCCATTATTAGAGTTGTTACAAAAGGGGCAAGCCCTTTCTTAACAACTCTATCAAAACCTTCGGTTTTGTTGTTTATGTTTAGACCTGTTTTAGCTCAAGTTGCACTTTTGCAACATGTCTCTGTTATTATTGAAATTAACCTAGTTTGGCTTATGAGTATCAAATTCGCATATATTTTTTTAAGCTTGTTGTTTCTAATATCAGTGAAAGCTAAACCTGCCCCAGAGAATACTTTCAGGTTGGATACAAAAACACCACCTCCCTTGTTAGATGCAAATATAGCAAAAAGCCAGAGTAAGGATCTTCAAGATAAGATTGATGATTTGAAATCTAGAAAAAAAGAAAATTTGTTTGTTGATAATTTTAACAACTTGAAATTATACTATTTAGAGACAAACTTGAAATTACAATCTGAGGATTTAAATTAAAATGGGAAAAACATTTTTTGCACTAACCATTTTAACGACGATAATGTGGGTTGCTGCACCTTTACTTGAGATGCTTCCACTTGGTCACTTGCCTGGAGATTTTACTTTGAGGTTAGGTGAAGTTAGTTTATCTTTCCCCTTAGTTTCTTTTCTTTCTTGTGCTTTGTTGTTTTATGCTTTGTATAAAATATATCTAAAGTTTAGTGATTAATCCGATATGAGTCAATTCCAACTAATATATCTAACTTGTTCAACTAATGCTGAGGCTAAAGCCCTTTGTCAGAAAGCTTTTGATGCAGGTCTGATTGCATGTGCAAATATTATAAAAGAATCAGAATCAATGTATTTATGGCAAGGAGAACTCAAAACAGAGAATGAAACTGTTGTCATAATGAAAACACTAAAATCAAACTTTGATAAATTGAAAAGTCTAATAGAATCTAATCACAGTTATGATTGTCCTTGCATACTAGGTATTGATGTTAGTAACTTGAATCCAAAGTTTGCCGAGTTTTTAAAGAGTTCACTTTAGATCTAATTTTTTAAGTTAATAAAATCACTGTTCTTAGCTTGGTAAATTCCAAATCCAGCATTGATTAAATCGCCATTCGGATCAAACGCTGGGTTTTTTGAGACAGAGACAGCAACTCCTTCTGGATTCTTGAAACTATTTTCTTTGATAGCTTCAAGTAAAATCTGAGTAGCTTTATAACTTGAGCTGACGTAGCCAGCAGGTTTTTTACCAAATCTTTGATAAAATTTATTTGCGAAATCTGGATCTTCATTTGATTTTGGTCCAATGATTATAGTGCCTTCAGCAGCTGACCCTGCGATTTTTATAAACTCTTTGTCAAAGATACCTTCAGCACCCAAAAATTGTACCTTTGGCATTTCTTGTTTTAGAGCTTTTACTAAATATCCTGCATCATTATATTCACCAATGAAAAATACAAGATCAGGTTCTGTCTTAGCAACCTTTTTTGCGGTTGCGGAATGATTGCTAGTTCTTACTGGTATCGTTTGATAAAAAACTAATTTTTGATCTTCGCTTTTTGCAATTTCTCTCACAAACTCAGATGCAACTGAAATACCGTAAGGCTTATCGTTATAAAGTACTGCGATATTTTTAAATTGCTTGTTCTTGTTTACAAAATCTGCTGCAGTTTCTCCAAGTTGTCTATCAGTACCAATTGTCCTAAAAACATAACCCTTGATATTAGGTCTTTCTGTTAATTTAGGGCTTGTTGAAGCAGGTGAAATGGAGACAATTTTGTTTTTTGCGTAAATATTTGAAGTCTCTATTGAAATTGATGAATTTAAATGACCTATTACTCCAAGTGCTTTTTGCTCACTGACAAGGTTTGCTCTTGCAAGCCCTTCCGAGACAATTCCTCCATCATCAATTATGATAGTACCGACTTTTTTATCATTACTCTTATTAAATTCTTCAACTGCAAAAGTTGCACCTTCAAGTATTGAGTTACCAAGCTGCCTATATGGACCTGTTAAGGGAGCTGCAATTGCAATATACACTTCGCCTTTGATATTAGGTATTTCTAAAGTTTCATTTCCATAGAATTCGTCATTTGCTTTAGAATGTTTTTTATTGCCAAGTTTTGTATCACCGTCTTTTTTGCTGCAAGCGCCAAAGCTGAAAATAATAAGTATTGCCGCTAATAGAAACCTAGAATCGTTTAATTTCATAGAAATATCAGTATAACAGGATTATTTATAGAATCAGTCTGGTTAAAAATAGATAGTTATTAGCTAAATTACTTAACCTTGCTTGCTAAATATCTATATAATGTTCTTGTGTCGTTAAGTGGAAATTTAAGAAAATTAAAGCATGATCTAGATAATAGATCTAACGTCCGTTACAGATTTTCTTTAGTAGATTCAAAATTTGCTTCCTTGCAAACCGAAGCTAAAAACCCCAACAAGGAAGATTATTTATTTGAGACAGAATTAAATGATTTTCTTGGCAAGAAAATTAAAATTGAGTACCAGGATCAAATAAATTGTATTTCTTGCGGAAGAAAAACTAATAAGTCTTTTAATCAAGGATTTTGTTATCCGTGTTTAAATTCAGAAGCTCAATGTGATGTTTGTATTATAAAACCAGAACTATGTCATTTTGATCAAGGAACCTGTCGTGATAATGATTTCGCACGAGAGTACTGTAATATTAATCATTCAATTTATTTGAGCTTAACTAGTGGTTTGAAGATAGGTATCACTAGGCAAAATCAAGAAAAATCTAGATGGATAGATCAGGGAGCTGTTCAGGCGATAAGAATTGCAACTACAAACAGGAGATATCATGCAGGCTTAATTGAAAAGGAGTTGGCAAAGGGAATGGCTGATAAAACCAATTGGCGTATGATGTTGAAGAATGAATATCCTGACGTAAATTTAAAAGAAGAAAAAGCTAGTGTCCTTGAGATATTGATTGATAATCTTGAGAAGAATAATCACGGGCAGGATTTTACTTATATTTATGACAATATTTCAAAGGATGAAAGTCAAAAGATAGTAACGATTAATTATCCAGTTTTGGAGTATCCAAAAAAAATTGTTAGTTTCAATTTAGATAAAGATCCTCTTGTCGAAGGTACTTTGATGGGTATTAAAGGGCAATATCTAATCTTAGATACTGGTGTAATTAATTTAAGAAAGTATGCGGGCTATCTTTTGGAGTTTAATTACTAGTGACAAAAAGAAATAAAATTTTTAAAGTCGAAAGTGGTTACCAACCTGCCGGTGATCAGCCAAAAGCGATTGAAGAAATAGTTGATCGTCTCAATAAGAAAGTAGCAAAACAAATTTTGCTTGGTATAACTGGTAGTGGTAAAACTTTTACTGTTGCAAATATCATAAATAGAATCCAAAAACCGGCTTTGGTGTTAGCTCACAATAAAACACTTGCAGGGCAGCTCTGTAACGAATTCAAAGAATTTTTCCCAACTAACGCAGTCGAGTTTTTTATTAGTTATTATGATTATTACCAACCTGAAAGTTATATCCCGCACACTGATACATTTATAGAAAAAACAGCACAAGTAAATGATGATATAGATAGGTTGCGTTATTCAACAACTAGGTCTATTTTTGAACGTGATGACGTAATAATAGTTGCATCAGTTAGTTGTATCTATGGTTTAGGTACTCCTGAGCTTTATTATGAATCTGCTATATTTCTAAAAGTAGGTATGGAAGTTGATTTGAAAGCATTCTTGAATCAACTTGTTGATATTCAATATGGCAGAAACGATATTCAATTACTAAGGGGTCTTTTTCGAGTGAGAGGAGAAATTGTAGAAATTCTAGAACCTGATGAAGAAAGGATTTTGAGAATAGAATTTTTTGGTGATGAAATAGAAAGGATTAGTTACGTGAATCCTCTTACTGGCGAAGTCTTAGAACTTGTTGATGAAGTAAAAGTCTTTCCAGCAAAGCATTATGTAGCTGATGAATCTCTTACTGAAAAAGTAGTTGAACAAATCGAAAAAGAATTACATGAGCGAATGAATGAACTGAAATCTTTGGGGAAAGATGTTGAAGCACAAAGATTAAAACAGAGGACTAAATATGATATTGAGATGATCAAAGAAGTTGGTTATTGTAATGGTATTGAAAATTATTCTAGAATCTTTGAACAAAGGGAGCCAGGGAGTTCTCCTAAAGTGTTAATTGACTACATGAATAGACGTTTTGGGGAAGATGGCTGGGTCTGCTTTATTGATGAATCTCATATGACCTTACCGCAACTTAAAGCAATGTATCACGGTGACTTGAGTAGAAAGCGTACATTGGTTGATTATGGTTTTCGACTTCCATGCGCGATTGATAATAGACCTCTTAAGTATGATGAATTTGATAAGAGGGTAAAACAAATAGTCTATATATCGGCAACACCTGGTGATGAAGAAATCGCTGTTTGTGGTAATGATTTTACTGAAATGATTATTCGACCAACAGGACTTGTTGATCCAGAAGTAGAAACTTTTAAAACCTTAGGGCAAATTGATAAAGTTTTTGAGCTCATTAAAGAAAGAGTCCCTGAGAACAAAGTTATTATTAATACTTTGACTAAAAAAATGGCTGAAGATTTAAGCGAATACTTAACTGAGAATAATATACGTGCAAGATATCTTCATAGTGAAATAAAATCTCTTGAAAGAATGAAAATTCTAAATGATCTAAGAAAAGATGAGTATGATGTCTTGGTTGGTGTAAACCTTTTAAGAGAAGGTGTTGATCTACCAGAGGTTTCTTTGGTTTGTATTATGGATGCAGATAAAGAAGGTTTTTTAAGAAATAATAGAACTTTGATACAAATGATTGGTAGAGCTGCAAGAAATTCAGAAGCGAAAGTAGCGCTTTTTGCTGATAAAGAGACTCAAAGCATGAAATTTGCTATTGATGAAACCGCAAGGCGTCGGGAAATCCAGATTGAGTATAATCGTAAACATGGAATTACTCCAATGACAATCATTAAGTCAGTTTCAAATCCAATCTTAGAAGGTTTTGTGAGTGATAGTGAACAGGATAAAAAAAATTCTGCTGCAATTTTTAATACAATCTTGAAAAAGCCAATTGATAAATTAACTAAAAAAGAGATTATTCGAGGTATCGATAAATTAGAAGAAGAAATGAGGAACTCTGCCAAAGCTTTTGACTTTGAAAAGGCAGCTTTGTACAGAGATCATCTAAAATCACTAAGAGAAAGACTTGAAGAGAAGGTTTAACTAATTAATTAGCCTGCAAAGCCAGTTGAAGTCTTGATTGCGTTAATAGTATCATCGTTTTGCTTAATAACACCAGTGTTCTTTTGAGTGTCGTTGAGCGGCGCTCTTTGCTCAGTATTTTTAGCAATAATTTCTTTAAATTTATCTTGTGTAAATTCGCCGTCGAATTTACCTTGATTGTCTTGAATGCCTTTTGCAAATTTATTAACTTCTGTGTTGAATGAAATGAATTTATTTTGTTGTTCAAGGTTCGTAATACCAACATCGTGTAACTGTTTATTTGCGGGTGGTAGTTTACTTGGATCTACAGTAGCATCATTGACAGGTGCTTTTTTAAGTAAATCATCGATATTTTTTAACGTGTCCGCCATAGGTTTATAGAAGGCTGTTGAGAGTAGACCACCTGGATTGTTTTCAGCAGTTAATCCGCCAGCTACTTTACCAAATCTATCTGTAAGATCTTTAATTTCCTTATCATCAACTTTACCACCCTGTGAAAGAGTATTTTTAATATTATTTGCTTTTGCCATGAGAGCGTCCATTTCACTTTGAGTCCCAGCGTTAACACCAGTTTGTTTGATGGCTTCACTAGCGGCAGCTTGAGCATCAGCTTGGGCTTTTTGTACTTCTTGTTGTGCTTGAGCAAGTTGTGTTTGAATATCGTTCTTTTGAGTATTTAGTTTTCTTAATTCAGCTTGGTCGACTTGTGTAACAGTTTTTTGGTTTTTACCATCACCCTGTACTTTCTCTTCTGTTGGAGGAGTCTCTATCTGTTGTTGAATATCTGCCATTTGACCTTGATTGCGATTGACTTTGCTTTCTGCAACGCTAATTCTATTATTGGCTGTAGCAACTCTATCCTTAGCAACCTGTTCAGTAAAACTACCTTCGGATTTCTGTGCGGCCTTGTCGTTCGCCTGTGAAATTGCTGATGATATAGCTCCTTGTAATTCAGTACTCATATTAGTTTCCTCTGTATTATTCTTAACAATCTGAGTTTATCTTTATGTTAAGAAAGCCTTTTTTTATGCCTTTCCGTCCTTGGTTTTATCACTTGAAGATGTTTCAAGTATGCTATTTGTTCTTGATAGCTCTAAAGTACTTTTTCTGTTAGAAAAGTTTTTAAATGCATCGCTCTCTCTTGAGCTTAAATCATTGAATCCTACTCCTTTACCCATACTTTTTGTAGAAGTGAAGTTGAAATTGTCTTGCGCAGCAAGTAGATTGAAGGTTTTACTTCCAGCACCCATATCAAGTTCTTCTAATGCAGCAGCACTTCTATCCATTGCATTTTGATAAGACTCAATATCTCCTCTGTCATAAGTACCACCAGCAATTTCATCAAAAGGTATTTTTACACCGATAGGAATGTCATTTTTCCAATCCCATTTTTGTAAGAAAATTTCACCGTTTTCTTCAATGACTTTTAAAGGACCAGCTAATTGACCTGATTCTATAGCTTCTATATTAGTCTTAGAAACAAGATCAGAAAATTCCTTCATGTGATCAAGATTGTTGATATCATAAGGTGTGAATGTCGCCTCGCCGGAGTCATTATATTCTGTAGTTCCTAACTGTCTTGCTAACTGTGCTGCAAGATCAACGAATTGAAACTGAAGATCTAAATAAGCTTTTAAATCACCCTCAACTACTTTGTTAACACCTTTTTCTGTGTCAAGTAATGGTTCACCTAATGCTCCTGTTAAGATGTTTCCGTCTTTATCAGTAGCTGGTTCAATTTGAAAATAATCTCCAGTCTGCTCATCTTTCATGAAGTAGAAAGTACCTTTTAAGGGCTCTCCTTTTTCGTCAGTGAACAGTGCATCACCTTTTGTGTCTGTTAAATTAGTTTCAAGAATTCCACCATTAGCAAGAGTTTTTGCTCCTTGTTCGAACATCTTGTCGAACCATTTACTCATCTCTTTTTCATTAAGTTCATCTCCATTAACACCAATTTTTTCAAGCATTGGTTTCATACTTTCCATTAGATCTTTTAATGCTTCTTTTTTGAATTCAAGAATTTTTGATCTATTCGTTTCTTTACGAACGACAGTTGCTTCTTCTTTGCTTAAAATTTGGTTGTCGGTTGCTTTGTCAAGTTTTTCTTGAGCTCTGAGTAAAGCTCCTTTGCCATTATTAACATCAATTCCGCCCATTATAACTTGTCCAAGTCCTTGACCAACCATGCTCATTCCTTGAGCTATTAGTGCTACTCCACCAGGAATCACAGCGCCAAGAGCAACCATCCCAAAGCCAATTCCTACGAGTCCACCACCGACAGCCTTCTTGGCGTTACCGGAATTGATTAATTGTTGTCCTTGAATTTTTTCTTGTTCAGCGCCACTTTGTTGGTATTGTGCAATAGCTTGAAAAGCTTTCTGCTTATTTTTAGCTGCTTGAGAAGAAAAATCAGCTTCGGTTTTTTGTTGTTCAAGTTGATCTAGGTTGCCTCTAGATTGAAATCTATTTTCACCACTGGTTGATGCTCTTGTTGCTGCTTGTTCTTGAATTGATGACATTTGTGCTCCTTAGCTATTTATTGACTGTGAATTTCCGTTAATCCATCTAATTGCCCAGGTAAATGTTCAGATTGTTCTATTGTAAAAAAACTTGCATCTACTAAATTCTTTTCTAGTAGGGCATTAACAAGTCCTCTTGCATTTTTGAAGCTTGTGCCTTCCCATAGGAATTTAAATGTTCTTTGATAGTCTAAAAAAACCTTTCTGTATGCTCTAATATGCCAGATCAAGAACCTTGCTGCGTTATCTTGGTCTAAATGATAAAGCGGGATATGCTTCAGTACATAATCTCTTTTAAAAAGTTCTTTTGCTTGCTTTAAACTTCTAGTATCTCTTAAATCAATGTCAACTGAATTTGAAGCTTGAATTTGAATAGCTTTAATTTCAGAATCAGATAGATTTTCTTTGTCTTTAATATATTTATCATTTGGAATACTAAAGATATTCATGTTGTTACCTTCTGCATCTAGGCAATTGTATACAACTTTACCGTGATCAACCTCAAGGGTTATTTCCCATAAGCCAGTTACATCATCGTTAAATGCTTTAATTAAGACTGAACCACTGTTGAGATATGCACCTCTGATAAAATGTAATTCTTGTGCATATGCACATCTAAGAACATCTAGAATGCTTTGTTTCTTAGAATATATTTCTAATAACTTTTCTTCGTAGATTCTATTTTTTACTTTTTCTAGTACCTTTGTCATTTTATTCTCCCTTAACTATCTAACGCCTCTTCCATTGCCACCACCAGAACCTCTACCACTACCATTATTACTATTGGCATTGCTAAAGTTGTATTTATTCTCTAAATTATCTGCAAGTGCATTACCTTTTGTGGTTAATGCTTGTAAATCTTCAGCACTAGGTGTCTCACCTTTTCTTAATTGTTCACTGATTTTTCCTGCAAGTGTTGCAAAATCATAAGCTGCGTCAACTTCAGGTTTAGTAATGCCAACTAACTGATCAAATGAATTACCACCAGTATAAATTCCTTCAAACCTTGAATATAATGAATCGAAAGCCGCATTGCCAGTAAGTCTTGAATTGATTCCATCTAAGTTTATCGCTGCGGTATCAAACGGAATTTTAATAGTATCCTCAAATGCTCTACCACCAGTTCCTAAAATAGTATTAGTCTCACCAGATAGCACATTTAATTTTGCAAGATCCGTTTCTAGTTGAGCATCAGTTAACTCCCCACCTTGCATTTTCTTGATCATCGTATTGACATGAGTTAAGAATCCACTCAGCTTAGAATCATCTGCTGGAGTCATTCCTGCAAGATATGTTCCTTCTTTACCTAAGATTTGATCTCTTGAATTTCTAACACTAGAAAGAATTTCAATTCCTTCACCTCGTGATTCAAGATTTTCTAAGATTGCATCAAAACCTTGTTCTACATCTTCAAAGAAACCTTGGTAATTATTAGATTTTTTTACTTCTGCAGGTTTTGGAGTGATTTGTTCTTTAATTTTCACATCGATTGCACCTAAGCCTTCTCCGATATCATTCCAGAAATCAGCGAGTGCTGCATTTGCATTGTTTGGTAATGATCCAGCAAGTTTTTTAGTATTTTCAACAGCAGTATTTAATTTGCCTTGGAATGCTTCGCCAGTTAAATCAATTTGATCATCTTTTGAAAGCGTTTCAAGTTCTTTAATTTGCCTTTCCAAGCCAGCCATCTCTGAACCTTGTTGTTCTGTAAGTCCAGCTGATGCAAGAACATTGTTTTTTAATTGGTCGGCTTCTGCTCGCGCAGCTTCTACTGCAGATTGAGCTTGTTGAACTTGTAGAGCAGCAGCTCTAACTTGAGACTGTAATTTATCTTTTTCTCTTTCATCAACGATAGTCTTTGAGCCACCTTTTTTGCCGTCTCCAGCAACTGTTTTTGTAGGAGGAGGACTTAGCTTGTCTTCAGCTTTTGTTTTCTCCATTTCATAACGTGTTACCGATGATTCAGCTTGACCAATTCTTTGTTCAGCTGCTTTGATTTGTGAGCTTTGTATTTGTTGATCAGTTCTACTCGATTCAGCTTTTGCGGCCTTCTCTAAAACTAAAGTTTTTAAACCACTTAAATCAGTTATTGCATTTTTTACAGTTGGCATTAAATCTTACTCCTGATGTGCTCTTTAAATATCTAACTGATCAAGGTTATGAATTAGTTAAATGAGTGAAAGTAACTATTCAGACCTAAGGATTAGTCCATGCAGGGTTTAAATCTAGATTAAAGTGGTGCTTAATTCTCCTAAATCAAAGATTTAGTATGAGCTCTATTCCATGATTTTTCAATATAGGGAAGGTCATTGACCATATCTTCTAGGCTTAGTGCTATTTCTGATAGGGAGTTCTCGTCAACTATCTTAATAAAGACACCTCTTTCTTCAGCGATACTAAAGATCTTAGCTCCTGGAGTTGCGTAGCTCTTGAGTGCAAAAATTATATCGGCTTCATCTAGAGTGTTTACAACTTTTAGGTCTATATTATTAACGCTGCTAAAAGCTCTTTTTAGAAGAGATTTACTTATGGCGTAAGGATAAATTGCGAGTGTGTTTCCGTCTTTTGAAAAACTAAAGTCTTGTAATTCATCAATATCAGGTTGATTTCTTTCAAGAATTGTAACTTGGTCAGTCTCCTTATCACGTTTTCTAAGTTCAGGAGGAATTGCTTTTCCGGCAAGAATAGAGTCTACGCTATGTGCAACATTTTTGTGAACATTTACGGTGTATCTATCGATTATCTCAACACAGATATCAAAAGTAGGATTTGAAGCTCTTTCCAAAATAGATTTATTTGTACCTCTACGTTTTGCTTCCTCATCACCGATGGTAACAGTTTCTATCCCGCCAACTAAGTCACTCAGTAATGGATTTTGAATTACGTTTTCCAAGCTGATACCATGAGCTGTTGCAATTAATGACACACCTCTTTCTGCAATTGTGTTTGCCGCGTCTGCTTCTTCCCGAGTGCCGATCTCATCAATAACGATAACTTCAGGAGTGTGATTTTGAACTGCTTCAATCATTACATCATGTTGTTTTTTATCAGGCGGTAATTGCATGCGTCTTGCTCTACCAATCGCATAATGTGGAATATCTCCATCTCCAGCTATCTCGTTAGAAGTATCTATCACTACAACTCTTTTTTCTCTTTCAGTTGATAGATGGTGTGAAATTTCCCTAAGCATTGTTGTTTTTCCAACACCTGGAGGTCCTAATAATAAAACTGATTTATCTAATTTCAAATAGTCTTTTATGATCTCAATTGTTCCAGAGACAGATCTTCCTATTCTCATAGTAAGACCAATGACTTTGTCGTTTTTGTTACGTATGCAACTTATTCTGTGAAGAGTTCCTTCTAATCCAGCTCTGTTACTGCGATTGAACTCACCAATTTGTGAGCAAATGCCTTGAATCATTTCAATGGTGACACTTTTTTCGCCAAGTAAAATTGTTTTGCCTTTTGAAAATAAAGCTTGTGGTATTCGTCCTAAGTCAAAGACCACCTCTATGAGTTTACTCAAGTCGTGTTTTTTTATTTCGTCTTGAAAATTTTTGGGTAGAAGCTTTATAACTTCTTCGACATCGTCTTTTCTAATATCTACCATCAAAAGTGGAGTTACCTCTTATAGAGCCTAATATTTTATGCTCTATTTAGATGATACCTCTTTTCTTAATATTTGCAACTAATATTTTTAAATTAGGTAAATTTCTTTACTAAATCTTTTGCTAGCTTAATTGCCTCAACTTTTGTACTTGCTTTAAGTAATTTTTTTCTAGCATATGAACCTATAGCAACACCATTTATTGGGATATTTTGTTTGTGGGCATTTTCAAGTGAGTTTTCGTTTGTACCTCCAGCTATTTGAATATAAATTTGATCTTTATATTCAGGATAGTTTTGAGCAATATATTCAATTATTAACTTCGCCTTATTTATACTAAATTGATCTTTATTCTCAATATTAATATCTCTTGCACCAGAAAGTGGTATGCCATCAACTTGAATTATGAATTGAAAATCCCTAGGATGTTTTTTGTAAACAGCTTCTATGACGCTGTCACAGCCAGTTTTGAGCTCTGAAGCACTTGCAGTGTTTGAGCCAATGCAAAATGATTCTAGAAGGTAATCGCCAGGTATTTTTTTGTAAAATTCACTAAACTTTCCCAAATCATTATTTAAGTGAAGCTCAATAGCACTTGCTCCTAATTGGGTTAGTTCTATTAATGATTCTGTTTCATAGGCATTCCAACTATTAAAGCTTAATGCATTATCTTTGCACGTTGGGATACAGTTAGAACAGCCAAAACATAAGTCAATATTGTAACTAAAGTGTGAGTCATTGCTAACGTTGACCGAGCTAAAAGCTTCTGATGGACAGCTTGGTATGCATTCTAAGCACTTAGTGCAAGAATCAAAATCAACTTCAACTCTTCTAAAGTGTGGGTCTTCTCCAATGTTGACGCTGATCATAATCAAAGGTTCTTTTAAAGAATTATTTTCGCGCAAAGCAATTGCAATCCCTTTTTTAGCTGAAATGACAGAATGTGGGAATGCGGAGATGTCTATTACATCTGCTTGCGCAAGCGTGAAGTAATAAGCATATTCTTCGATACTTTTGAAGTCCTTCAAAGCAGCCCCGACAATGAGTTTGTGAAAGTTTTTTTCTTGAAGACTTGATAAGTGATCTATAAGTGTCAATTTTCATCTCCGGGGTATTTTGTGATTATTCCAGGTGGACATGGTGCTTTTATTTCTATATCTTGATTCTTGAAAAATTCTTTTCTTAGATCTAGAATCCCTTTTTGCACTAAAGGCTTTTTGGATTTATTGCTGAGAATAGTTTTTGTTTTAATTGTGCTTAGTGTGCTTGTTAGAGTATTGATGTCTTCAAGAGTGTTTCCAGGATTGATAAATGCTAAAATAGAGTTCTCTAAAACTTGTTCTACTGAGATATTTCTTGAAAATAAAATCTCATCAAGTTCTTGACCTTTGTAGCCAGGTATCTTTAACAAGCACCGAAATGGATCATCATTCTCAACACGATATTGTTTGATCAAAGAAGATTTTTCGATGGTTGCTTCTATGATTTCTTTACCTTGGGATTTATAATCCTCTATGACCTGACAAAGACTTTCTAGTAATAAATAGCTAGGACTAGTTGTCTGTAATAGTTTTAGACAGGTTTGAATATATTGAGCTTGGATTAATGAGTTTTTGCTGATGTGTATAACGCCAGTTTGAGTTAAGCTGCCCAGTGTCTTATGCCAAGACTGAATGACTAGATCTGCTCCATACTGGAGTGCTGACCTTGGAAGTTTGTCTGAAAAATTGTAATGAGCTCCGTGTGCTTCGTCTACGATAAGTGGGATTTTTAATTTAGGTATTTCGGAGTAAAACCCTTCGTAGCTTGGGTTTGTGATGATGAGTGCCGAGTAAGCCTCTTCAAGTTTTTCAGGAAGATCAACTCTTGTATAAATATCCAGATCTTCATCCCAAGTAGGTTCTAGCCATTCGATTTTAAGTCCAGCTAAAATAATCCCAGAGAGAACTGATTTGTGAATATTTCTTGCAACTAAAACTGGTTTAGTGTTTTTGCTTTCTTCAAGAAAAATTTTTAAAACAAGGCATGCAGCTTGTAATCCTACTGAAGCTCCATTTATTAAAAAGAAACTTGCTTGAGCACCAAATAGTTCAGCGCATTCATCTTGGTAATTTTTTAAAACACCTTGCGGTTCTTGCAGGTCATCAAGACCCTCAACTTCACTAAGATCTCGAGTGTTTAATAAACCACAATGTGCTGGTGAGTGGAATTGAGCGTAATTTTCTTTTAGATAAGCATCAATATTTTGGCTTAATTTGTTTTTACTGAATGTGCTAGTCAAAAGATCTTTCAATAGATATTATTTTACACTCTCCGAGGTGAATATTATTTAGAGCTAAACAGTTCTAGCCAGAATTGTTTAATTTTTTGCTTCTTGCTTTGCGGTTTCAATAAATCGTGAGTGTGGTACATTCTTTATATGGATATTAATATAAACACAATTAAACCCTCAGTTAGCGCAGACATGCGTATTATTACCAATGATTATGGCTTACCTAATCCAATGGATTTAAGTGCGCTTGATATTAAATCTTACGTACCAAGTGTAATTGAAACTACACCTCGTGGTGAAAGATCTTTTGATCTTTTTTCAAGACTACTAAGAGAGAGAATTATTTTTCTAACTTCTGAAGTCAATGACGTTGTTTCAAGTATTATTGTTGGACAACTTTTACTTTTAGATTCTGAAGATGCAACTAAAGACATTTATTTTTATATAAACAGTCCTGGTGGTTCTGTAACTGCTGGTCTTGCAATGTACGATACAATGCAACACGTTCGTTCTGATGTTGTTACTATCTGTCTTGGACAGTGCGCTTCAATGGGAGCTTTCCTTTTAAGTTCTGGTCAAAAAGGTAAGCGTATGGCTTTACCTCATTCAAGAATTTTGATTCACCAACCTTTAGGTGGAGCTCAAGGACAAGCTTCGGATATTGAGATTCAAGCAAAAGAAATTTTAAGAATGAAAAAAATGTTGAATCAAATCTTAGCTGCAAATACTGGGCAAGATGAAGCAACAGTTGAGAAGGATACAGATAGAGACAATATCATGACTCCAGAGCAAGCTAAAGCTTACGGATTAATTGATCAAGTTGTTATTAAGCGTCCTAATGATACTGAATCAAATAAGTAATTTCTTTTAAGTAATTTAAAAAAAGCAGCTCTTAAAAGCTGTTTTTTTTGTACTGAAGTGAGAGACCACTGCATAACTTCAGATTCAAGGCTTGCGAAGACGAAAAACCGGAGTTTACTGGTTGTAAATGATTTCCAAGGTCGTATATAGTCGCCATCTATTAATATCAACCTTAGCCCTTGGTGAGGCGCGAAGCGCCGAGTAACTAAAATCTAGCGTTGAGAAAATGCGTAAGTACTTTTAGCGTATATAACGCAGAAGATGGAGTTATGCGGTGGTCTCTGTGAGTAAAATTTAAGGCTAATGCTAGTAATCTCTTAATTAGCGGGTAATATAATTAATATCTAGATGTCAAAGAAAGACTCACAACTTTTACAATGCTCTTTTTGTGGAAAATCACAAGATCAAGTACAAAAATTAATAGCAGGCCCTGGTATTTATATTTGTGACGAATGTATTCATTTATGTAATGAGATTTTACTTGATGAAGGTATTAGTCAAGATTTAAGTAGTGAGAGTTCTGCTGATCACGATACTAAGTTGCCTGAACTTTCAGCTTTACCAAAACCAGTTGATATTAAAGAGCATCTAGACCAGTATGTTATTGGTAGTAATGATGCTAAAAGAACTCTTGCGGTATCTTTGTATAATCACTACAAAAGAATTAGGCACAACAGTGCTTCAAAAGCAAAAGACGATATTGAAATCCAAAAATCTAATATTTTACTTTTGGGTTCGACTGGTAGCGGAAAAACCCATATTGTTGAGACGCTTGCGAAGTTTTTAGATGTACCTTTTGCGATCGCTGACGCAACCACAATCACAGAGGCTGGTTACGTTGGTGAAGATGCAGAAAATATTTTGCAAAGGCTATATCAAAATGCCGGCAACAATATGGAAAAAGCTCAGCAAGGGATTATTTATATTGATGAGATTGATAAGATTTCTCGAAAATCGGAGAATCCATCTATCACTCGTGATGTATCTGGTGAAGGCGTTCAGCAAGCTTTACTTAAGATGATCGAGGGAACCAAAGCAAGTATCCCAGCTCAAGGTAGTCGTAAACATCCTCAGATGGAGACTATAGAGATGGATACAAAAAATATCCTGTTTATTTGTGGTGGTGCTTTTGTTGGCTTAGATAAACTTGTTGATAAGAGACGTATGAAATCTGAGTCTAGTGTTGGTTTTGGTGCACTTAGTTTGTCTGAAGATGAAAAAGCAAAACGCATTTCTGATTCTTTGAAGCATGTAGAGCCACAAGATTTAGTTCATTTTGGTTTGATTCCAGAGTTTGTTGGTAGATTGCCTGTGGTCACTAGTTTGGATTCGCCAGATGTAAAAACTCTAAAATTAATTTTAACAAAACCAAAAAACTCAATCATCAAGCAGTACACAAAGCTTATGGAAATTGATGGAATTACTCTTAAATTTACTGATGATGCGATCGAAGAGGTTGCAGTTCAAGCTCAGAAGCGTAAAATGGGTGCAAGAGCTCTTAGAAGTATTGTTGAAGCAGCTATGCAAGATTTTATGTTTGAAGCTCCTTCAGATGACAGTATTAAAGAAGTTGTTATCACAGCAGATTTGATAACTAAGACTGAAGAAAAAGAAACAGCAAAAGTAATTGAAATTAAGCCACCAAGCACAGCAGAGCTAAAGGCAGCTTCAATAGATAAAAAACCTAAACAAGCTTAGTTGTTTGCGTTATAAAAATACAGTATGTTCTACGCAAAATACTTTTGAAAGTTTTTTTGCGGTTTTTGGTGTGATTTTTCTTCTGCCTTTAATTAGGTCGTTTACTTTAGCTGGACTTAGGTTGAGTAGTTTTGCAAGTTCTGTTTGAGTCATGCCTTTAACATCAAGAAAGCTTTCAATTAATTCATAGCCAGAGAATTCCGCTTTAGGGTTCCAGTTCTTTTTGTCTTCATTTGGAAGAGCGTGTTCGACTAGCTTCAATATTTCTATCGGCTTTAACTTCCCTTTTATGTATTGCTCTATGCAAGAGCTAAGTACGCCTAAAAAGTCTAGATTTATTTTTTTTGTTTTAGCCACTTTGATACCTCATTGATTGTATTCATGTTTACTAACTTCAATTACATCTATTACCCTAATTTTTTCTTGAATCTCAAAAATCACTCTGTAAGCGATGTTTAGTCTAATTGAATACAACCCTGTTAATTTACCTTTTAATATCTCTAGCTTAAATCCAGGTGAGGATTTTAACCCAACAAGCCCTGAATACTCAGCTATATATCTAAAAACAGAATATTTCTTTTTGCATTGAACTGGTAATTTGTTGATAATTTTCTTATGCTTGTAATCAATAACTTCCCAATTCATTACATACCCCTATTTTACCCTTTTTTTACCCTTAGCTGATAAATTAATATTAATAAATGGCAAACCCATCAGCAGTGGTTTTGGTATATTCGATTTCTTCTATGATTTCTTCATTGCAGATAATTTTTATGCTATCTCCAGTATCATTTAAGCTTAAATTGCCTTCAATTTTTCTTTCTGACTGGGCTCCTAACTGATCTAAAGGCTGAAAACTATATCTTTTTGCGATAGCATCTTCTATGCGGCAATTACTTAGGTCGTAGAGACTAGAATCTCGATTTTTAATTACAATATATTCTGGAGTTTTTACATGTGCTACTTGAATGTATAGTGGGCTAAGAACGATTTCGGTAGCTAAGTAAAAATTATCACTAGGGGTTTGTAGATGGTAAGTTATTTTTAGACCTGATTCGGCTTTTTGGGTTATTGGGGTTACGTCAAATTGATTTAAGTCCATAGTCTCAGCGTAGCTTTCTAAGGGTCTTTCTGAGTGAATGGCAAGCTTAGGCTTCACTTCGTTTTGATTTAAATAGTAAATCTCAACTGCTTCACTCATGAGGCTTTTGAAGCCTTCTTCATAGTAAAAGCAACGAACAATATTTTTGCCTAGCTTGAGTTCCTGTTCTAGATTTAGGATTAATTCTTGCCCTTGGTTTTGATCTATTAATTCAATGAGTTCATTTTGATGTTTGATAATTTGAAATTTAAGTTTTGGTTTTTCTGGTGCTTTTGGTCTGATTTTTACAAAATCTTTCAGTCTTTGTATTTTGCTTTTGAAGAATCTTGTCTTAAGATAGATGAATAAATCATAATCACCAAGCTCTGTTGAATCTGGGATTAAGACCGTGATAGTATCTTTGCTGCTTGCGATTGTTTTAAGTTCAATTTTCTTTTTGGAATTTTTCTTTTTGATGATAGTTTTATTAGCAGCACTGAAATCCTCTATAAAACCACTGCCCTGAATAATAAGCTCTGAATTTGGTGCGATTAGGTTTTCGTTTGCAGTGTTGATTATGGGAGCTGGAATCTGGCGAAATTTTGCTACAGCAGCACTTAAAATTAACGATGAGATTAATAGGATACTGATCTTAATTGATTTTGACATTGCTGTATAACTCCATGGTTTTGAGGGTGTGCGGGTCTTTGAGGTCGATAGAAAATAGATTTTTGTTGAGGGCTTTGCTGTACCAAGAGCCAGTGCGCGCGTCGAGTTGTGCTAGGCTCTCTTCGAGTTTGAGTTTTTGTTTTAAAAATTCTTGGCTGGTTTTAAGATTCATGCTGTCGTGCACCCAGTTGATGGCATTTGCGATAGTTTCTTTTCTTTGAAAATAAAGTTGTGTGATTTCTGTAAGTAAGTTTTCTCTGATATTTGCTGTGAGTCTTGCGTTGTTATTGATGTCCATAATCTCTTCGTCGTAAATGAGTTTGCTGAAATCCCAGCTGAGTCTAATGCCAGTATTTAGTGAATTGTTGTTGCGATTTTCATCAACGCGATCAAAGCTTGTAGAGAAACTGCCACCATCAAGATCATCTTGTCCTGTGGTTTGTATTGAAAGTAAATCCTGATTGTCTCTTTCTAAGTAGCTTTCAAGGCTTGGTGCTATATTGCGCAGTTTGGCTTTTTTTATATAATCTTGGTAATTAGCTCCGGTTGGTATTCCTGCAAATTCAAGTGCCTTTTGGTGTACAGCAGCTATTTGAGGTTCTAGGTCAAGGAATTTTTTGATTAATTCTTGAGTGTTGAAGTAGTTTGCACCGTAAAGATCGTCTGCGATTTTTGTGGATTTTTCTTTGAGGCTGACTATCTCACCTTGATCTGTTGATAGATAAATATCATTTTGGGAAATATCGATCGCGTTAAACCTGGTGTAGTTGTTTTCAGATTTTCTGAGGTCTTTAAATTCAATCTTGGACCACTTTGGAATTAGCTCAAGTGTCGCTCTGTAGGTGCCTGTGTTTGAGATTAAAATTAAGTTTTTGTTTTGATCAAAGTTGATTTCTTTTGCTGAAATCAAACCGTTTTCTTTTTCGATGCCTTCGCTATCTAGAAAAAAGTTTTTGGCTTGGTTGTTACTAATCGCGATGCCATAGTTTGTAGGTAGGTAAATAGTCTCAAGACCATATTCACTATGAACTATAAACCTACCGAATTCAAACTCACCATCAGGATTTGCTCGAAGTCCGATATTTCTTTTTTGCCATTGTGCTTTCTCGTATTTAAAAAAACCAAACTGGGAGCTCGCTGCGTAATTTGGTTTGGATTGGGATTGATTGAGCGTAAAATAAATAACCGCTTGTGGGCTTTTATTGTCTAGCTCCCAGTTGAAATTATCGCTTTCATTTGTTTTGCTTGAACTAGAATAAATTCCGGATTGACAAGAAATCCAGATTTTATTTTTAGTTTTCTGTAAATGAAAGCACTCTTCTTTGCTGAAGATTTTTTTAAAGTTTTTGAAAATACCAATGCTTGTGAGCAAATAAAAATCTTGATCATCAACTATTAGATTATTAATGCGAAAGTCTTCATTGTTTATAGTATTTAAGTTTATTTTTTCAAGATTATAAAAAAGTTCGTTTTGGCTTGTGTAAAGAAAGCTATCTTTGTATTTTCTAAGATTATCTATGCTTGAGCCCCTGTTATTTCTGATTAGGACCTCGCTGTGATATGTATTATCAATTTCCGAGATATCAGCGTTTGCTTGGCATGCTGAAGAAAATAAAAAAATCAGTATTAGCAGACCTAAAAATTTATTCTTTGTAGTATCCTTTAGTAATTCCCAATTTGGGTATTGGCTTAAGCCATTTTGACTCTGGGGAGTCGCCAAGCGGTAAGGCAGCGGGTTTTGGTCTCGCCATCCGTGGGTTCGAATCCTACCTCCCCAGCCATTTTTAATTCCAGAACTAGTATGGGTTTCGTTTAGACCCTGAGCTCCCCAGCCATTTTTAATTCC
>CAIYXB010000117.1 GCA_903930015.1 uncultured bacterium
GATCTTCATTTGGTTAATCTTAAGAAGCAAAGTCGAAAGTGAATTCATCTCTGGAGAAATGGTATTCTCCGGATTATATTGGGCTACATAATCACCAGAAGTTAAAGCTAAATCAAAGGAATCAGCTCGATATCGTAACCGAACGAATCCAGAATTACGATTTATGCCAAAGGCTCTTCGCCCTAAAACCTCCGCCTCTAACATGCGGTATCTAGCCCAACGTTTTCTAAAAACTAACGCTGTATTAGCTACAAAACCTTCCACCGTATTAAAATTAGAATCAAAAACGGGAGATTTATAGTAAATTTCAAACGGATAAAAATCACGCTTAAAATTTCCAAAAAAGAAAGACTTACTTAAAATCAACTGCGAAGGCTTGAAAGGGGCTACAATAAAACTATCAATCGCAACTTCTTTATTTTTCATGCCAGGTTTATCAACAAAAAACGAAGGATCTAATGAAGTATTAACACCCATTCTTTTGAAATAAACAGAATCAATCATGACTAAATTAGAAGTAGGTCGCTGCTTCCATTTATGTAATAGAGATCCATGCAAATTTGTCAAGAACTGATTAGCAAAAGTTTCATCAAATGCTACTGGAAATAAATTTAAAGTCTCTTTAGGTTTTTTAGGTTCTTCAAATAGACTGGAATTATATGGCCATTCCTCGGGTTTACCTATAGCCTCTTGCTCAAAAATATACTCTCCATCACTTCCTAATAAACCAGCCATTAACCTAATAACTCCCTTTTTAGGTATCCACTTTTCTTGGAAAAATTGATGCTGTAAATCAAATGAATAATCAATTGCATCCGCAAATACGGTACCCTCAAAACGCACAATCCACCCGGATTCATCTAAAGTTAAAGTGCCTTTAAACAAACGATCTCGGCGCATTTTAGGCTCTACATGAAATTGATAACAGGACTTACCATCCACTAAAGTGTCTCCTTTATAATTAAAACGGTAATAGGATTTTGCTTGATAATTGAGTGGTGAAACACAAGAGGTACCTATAAAATCTTGATAAAAATCAGGCCAAAGAAATAAGGTAGGTTTTGCATATTTCTTATGAAAAGTCTCCACAGACTCTATTCCATGTATCATTTGATTTAAATGACCTACTTGAACTTCATCAATCGTTTGATTACCATACCATTGACCCATCTGGATACCTTCTTTAGACGCTAATCGCTTTCTAGCAATTCCAATGACTTGATTAAATCGACCTTTTTCTAGGATCTTAACACGCATCTTGAAGGATCCAATAGCATGTCCATGTTCTTCAGCAGAAAGTAAAGCTTTCTCTAAAATAGAAGCGGGTAAGGGGGATTGCGCTTGACTTTCATTTGGTAAAAAATGAAAAAAACATCCAATCAGCAGGAATATTTTCAAAAAGTTCAAATGAAAAAGGTATAAAAATGTTAAAATAGTCCTATAATAAATAGGTTAAATCAAGCAATGAAACAAAGTTCCTAATAAAACCTTAACAAAGGAAATGTTCTCC
>CAIYXB010000118.1 GCA_903930015.1 uncultured bacterium
ACTATGGAGGAAGTAATCAATGGAGTAGATAAATATATGGTCTTTTATAATAACAAAAGACCACACTCTGCTCTAGGATATAGAAATCCAATGAAAGTTTATGCTAACTTTAGCTTTCCTACTTTCATTTCTAATCCTGGAGAGTGTAAAATTAATGATGTAAAGAAGATTTGGATTGAGAGAAGTATTTTAAATAAATTGGCTCACTAATTCAGGACACTACATTCAAGTGTAACAAGAGATATAAACACCCAAGCCAGAAAAGTTCTCCAGGATTCTCTCCAGGATCCCAACACCCGTGTTGCTATTTACACAGGAGCAGGCATTTCTAAAGCAGCAGGGATAGATGATATGCAATCTTTTAATCAAAGACTTTTTGGTAATAATAAAATTGGCGACTTGGACTCATTAATTACTTCTTTAAAAAGAGATCCTCAAAATCACTTAGAGCAAATGAGAAGTTTCTTTTCTTCCTTAACCAACTCAAGTCCAACTGATGCACACTCTGCCATTAGTAAAATTGGCTTTGATTTAGTCTTCACCGAAAATCTGGATAACTTACATGAAAAGACAGGGACTGAACCAATTAAACTCGATACAATATCAGTTCAAAATTTCAAGGCTAAAGTTAATCCTGATGAGATAAAAAAAATTGATGTTATAGTCACCACTGGTCTTAGCCATGATGGTAGAGGCTTCATTGCATATTTAAGAGAAATTAATCCTCATCTAATAGTTATTGCAAATGATTTACCTGGTTCTGTTCCAAATTTTCTAAATCCCAATAATGAAAACGATTTATATTTAGAAGGGGATGCACATAGGGTTTTTCAGGAAATTTTAGAAGCAACTAAAAAATAATAGGGGAAGATACCCAAGCTCAATATAGCTTGACATATTGCGTCAAGAAAAGCTATTATATTCAACAAATAAATGGCTTCAACTTCAATACAGTCATTGAACAGAGCATCTAGTTCGCCACTAGTAGGTCCTACTTCGCGAAGTAACAAGAATCGCATTCAACAAGCTCAAGCAACAAACACTAAAAATTTTCACAAAAATCCAAGCTACTCAAAAGTTATTAACTTTGGGCACCTGAAGTCATATTTCACACTAGATGGCGAGGTAGTTGGTCGTACTCAAATTATTGATAAAGAGAAAGAGCAAAAAGTTGATGTAGAAGTAAGAAGAGTTCAAGATCAAGATGGAGTCGAAACTTATAAACTTGCCGTTGATAACGAAGTAATAGCTTTTAGATCTTTACAATTTATTACAGAGGATAAAGATACAAAAAAAACGATCATCTTTAGCAAAGCAAGTCTGGTCTAGATCAGCGTTTAATGGCTTTGGTGAAAACAAAAAAAATCAAGCTAAAGTAATTGGTGAATTCTATGTAAATAAATATCCTAATAAATATTCAAAAACTTCAGATATCTTTATGCAGCTTATATCAGACAGAATGCAAGAATTAGAAAAATCAAAATCCGTAAAATTTCAAGGTCTTCAAATAGTTACAAGCTATAACAGCGGTTCGATGTTTTATAACAATGGATTTGAATTACAAGATCACAACACTCCCGACACCTGGTCATCAAAAAAATGTGATCAGTTTATCCAAGATGAATTAAGTAAGGGTGATAAAGCAAACACAGAAGAAATGGGCTGTTCAACTATGTATTTGCCTAAAAAAGCAATTAATCAATGGCAAAAGACTATTAAAACAGAGCCTCTAATGAACAAAGATGGAAATGACTTTAATACTGGTAAAGTCAAACTCACAAAAAAAGATGGCACTAAAGTAGAAGCAACACTGCATAAGGAACACGACCCAAATACAAATATAGATATTTTTAGAATCGAGGCAAACGGAAAAGAATTAGGATCAATTCAAATAAATCCGATGAGGGTAAAAAATGGTAAAGTTCACGACTATTGCGGCGACTATGATGCAAGCTCACCATTTTCACAATATGGTAATGGTAAAATCTTTGGTCTTTTTGGCAGCAAGAAAGCTCAACCAAAAATATTTATCGAAATCGAAGATATTATGAGTAATGAATTTACAGATCTAAAAGAAAAGCTCTATCAAATACCGATCGAAATTGCAATTAAAGACAAAGAATTTAAAGGTAGGGTACAAGTTGAAGCTGATTGGAATGAACACTGTGGTCATTATGAGATAGGTTTTAGAACCCAAAAGTATAGAGGTCTAAAAAAGAAAACCGAATTAAAAGAAGCATACGAAAAAGAAATTAAAGCTGCTCAAAAACAGGGTCGAATGCCTAACGTAAAACAATTGGGCTCATAGACAATGACTCTCTCAAGAAATGAAATCTCGAAAAAATATCCTGGAATAAAAATATTAGCTAGCTAAATCCTTAAAACTCACAAAAGTTCATACATAATTTCACTGCGTTTCATAAACCAAGGAGTAAATGGCGAGTTGTAAGTAGCTAATATAACCTTGTCTTTGACTTTAATATTATTTTTTTTGATGTAGTCTAGCAACTTTAAATTATATTTCTCAAAATTTCCATCGTTCATTGAACCTGTAAATTTATACACAATGACCTTTCTTTCTTTAAGCTCTGTTATTTTCACTTTTGAGTCTTTTGGCTTAGGTAAGTATTCAATAGATTTTTCTGAAGGCATAAAAAATGATAGATCCCACTCATTAGGTCTCACTTCCTCTTGTGTAACTGGTATTGTCATAGGGATACCACCTTCTTTAATATAATTAAAAAGAGGCATGAAAGCTTTATTAGCAGCTGATTCCCTATTACCTGCTGAAGTGTATTTGGCTAAATATGCTTTTTTATACAAACGCGTTTCTATATTTCCGTCTTTAGTTAAAAGTTTGTAATTAGCTTCACCATAAGCTTGTGCATTCATAATCGAATAAAAAGAAAGTAACATTATAACTAATATTTTTAACATAAACCCATCCTAACAGCTATTCTCAAAGACCAGAAGATCATTATTGTTTCCCCGAAGCTTCAAGATTCGCTTCAACTTTTATTTTCAAGTCTTCAATAGAACTATGCTTTTGATTAACACTTATTAAATTTTCAAACAAGTTTTTATAAGTATTATATTCTCGATATATACCAGCTATAGCCTGGGAACTTGCTAATACCAGGGGTGGCTTCAGGTCCAACTTAGAGAGGTAATTACTTACTTCTAGCTCAATATGCTTTACATACTTGCTTAGACGATTCTGCAAATAATTATCTTCATCATTGTTACCATGAATCATCATAGTAGCTGCAGAGGTACTATGAGACTGCAAACTTTGCACTAATTCAACATCCTCAGATAAATCCTTAAAGGTTTTACTCAGTCCTGGCAAGTTAATTACAGTCAATCCCTCCGCTGAACTTTGATAAAACTGCACTTCGTCTTGAAAAAGCTTTAAAATGAAACAATCTGAATTAAATGATTCAAACTCATTAAATTTTTCTATCTCAAAATTATTTGCTACAAAAATTTCTGATAGGACTAATTCAATTTGATATGTTTTTGAGAATAATCCTTTGTTACTAAAGAAAATTATCAAGGAATTAATTGGATAATTAAAAATCTTATTAGACTCAATAAATTTCTCCAGGGGATCAAGAATATCCTTTATCTGCCCTTCAGTCATCTCAAATCTTTCTAATCGGTCTCTAATATTATGCTTAAGCTTATTTAACTTACTTTCATTATCATTTCTGCTAGTGATGCGATTATACACAGGTGTATAAAGTGACACACAATAGTCAGAGCTAATGTCTTCTAAAGCTTTAAGTAAAGTCATAAGAACATTATAGCACATATTATTACTGTACAAACTAAGTTTAAAAATATTACTTACTAAAAAACAAAAATAAGCGCCCATATAAGCAAAGGATTCTTCCGAAGAGCGTTTAATACACTTAAGATTCAAAATTAGCCTAAAATGTAGTTTGCCCAATAATCGTTTGTGCTATAATTATTATTAAGCAAACTAAAAAGAGGTAACATGAATAAAGATACAATACAAGGCGACCTGAAAATAATAGCAGGACAAATCAAGAAACAATGGGCGATGCTAACAGACGATGATCTTAAATATATAGAGGGTCGTAAAGAACTACTTATAGGACAAATCCAGAAACGTTATGGAATTGCCAAAGAAAAAGCATCAGAACAAGTTCAAAAATGGTCAGATACTGTAAAAGCCAGTTTAAGAGCATAATTCAAAATGAATTCAAAATGAAAAAAGCAAAAACAACAATCGCAATATTATCACTACTTGCAACCATAGGTGCAGCAAAAGCAGTAGAGACAACAACAACGACAACACAATACTCACAAAGCCTAGATGAGTCATCAACTAGCAGTCTAAAAACGATTCTTCCAATTAAGAATTCTGATAAAGAAATCAATATGGTATTAGCCGCAAAGATTAATAGTTATGATGACTTGCGTAGCAATGTGTCATCTAGTGTTTTGAATGGAGTTGTAAATCTTAGCGGCATTGTTGATAGAACCAGTCAAAAAGATTTTGTAGTTATGATTACAGAATCGATACCAGGTGTAATTCGTATAGAAAATTTGATAAGTGTTAGATAGGTACTAATTCTAATCAAATTAAAATTCATGAGGGAGTAAACTTACTTCCTCATAAGGGGAAACAATTAATGAATAAAAATATACTTATCTCTATCATTATTGTTGCGATTGCAATAATAGTTACTTCATACTTCTTCAATCATGAGCAAGAAAACTCACTAAATGAATTTGGTCATGAAATAGGACATGAACTAGATGAAATTGGTGACAACATAAAAAAGAAATAAATGCATACAAGCAAAATCAATTTGTATCGCAGTTTTATTTTAATTCTCTTCCCTATTGTTGGAATAATTAGTCTTTTTTATTGGATCAAGAATGGCTATTATAATTCGAATACTATAATTCTTGCCATTGCAGGATATAGCTTAATTGGGATTTCTATAACAGCAGGATATCATCGTTTATTTTCACATCGAACATATAAATCACATTGGTTAGTTCGTTTGTTCTTTTTAATTTTCGGTGCAGGAGCATTGCAGGGTCCTGCAATACTATGGTGCATAGACCATCGTCACCATCATGCTTTCACAGATCATACAGAAAAAGATCCCTACAGTATTAAGAGAGGTTTTCTCTGGGCTCATATTGGTTGGTTATTCTTTAAACACTACAAAGATCTACTTACCAAAGAAAATATTAATCGACATAAAGACTTATTCCAGGACACACTATTAGTTTGGCAAATGAATTATGAAATAATCCTTGGTTTTTCAGTGGCAATTTTTTTACCGGCATTAATTGCGTTGTCATGGGGAGATTTCTGGGGTGGGTTTTTAATTGCAGGAATTTTAAGATCAACACTAAATCATCATGCAACATTTCTTGTAAATTCCCTTGCACACAGCTGGGGAGCTGATCCTCATAATAAAATAATCAGTGCACGAAACAATTTATTTATTTCAATACTTACTCTTGGTGAAGGCTATCATAATTATCACCATCAATTTCCATCAGATTATCGTAATGGACATAGATGGTTCCATTGGGATCCAACAAAATGGTTTATTTCCTCAATGTCAATTATAGGTCTTGCAAAAAAATTAAAAAGACAAGTTACTTAATAACAAACTTAGTAAAAAAGAGGCTATTACTCGACCATAATCCGTATTAACTTAATACTTAGTCTCTATCTAAACAAATAAAGCGACAATCTGCTATAAATTACAAGGGTTAGTAATAGGTAATGCGTACTTTATATTCTACAGAATTTGAAAAAGACAGTTGTGGTTTTGGCTTAATTGCTAATATCGACAACCAAGCATCACATGAATTACTCAAAACCGCAATTAATTCACTAGCAAGACTTACACACCGTGGTGCAGTTGCACTAGATGGAGTTACTGGTGATGGTTCTGGGATCTTGCTTAAAATTCCTCACGAATTCTTTCAAATTAAAGCAAAAGAAAATGAAATAGATCTGCCAGCTAAATACGCTGTCACCTCAGTTTTTGTAAGTAGAGATAAAGCAGTTGCCTCAAACGCACTCTCCTGGCTTAAAAAGGAACTTAAAAAAGTTGATCTAGAAGTATTTTGGGAAAGGCCAGTACCAGTAGACGAAAGTTACTGCGGTAAAGATGCTCTTGAATCATTACCTTCCTTTATACAAGTCTTTACCAAACCATGCCTGGCTTCTCAATCAATAGACGAAAAAGAATTTGACCGTAGACTTTACGTTGCAAGACGTAAAACAAAATTAGGTCTTGGTGATAAAAATCCTAGTTTCTACATAGCAAGCAGCTCCTGCAAAACCCTCTCCTACAAAGGCATGCTTATGCCAAACAACTTAGATAAATTCTTTTTAGACTTAGCTGATCCAAACTTCAAAACATCACTGTGCCTCTATCATCAACGATTTTCAACAAATACACTTCCTGAGTGGAAACTTGCACAGCCTTTTCGCTATCTTGCACACAATGGTGAAATTAACACCATAAAAGGAAATAGGAATTGGTCTTATTCAAGAGAATCTAGATATAAAAGCCCACTAATCCCAAATTTCCATGAACTTGCACCACTTGTTTCAAGAACTGGATCGGATTCGCTTAGTTTAGACAATATGCTTGAAGGTCTTTTAATGACTGGCATGGACCTGATGAAAGCTATTACGATTTTAATTCCGCCTGCTTGGCAAAACAACATCTTAATGGAGCCTGATCTAAAATCATTTTATGAATTTTATTCTTCTTTTATGGATCCATGGGATGGACCTGCTGCACTTGTTATCACAGATGGAGACTATGCTGTTTGCGCTCTTGATAAGAATGGCTTAAGACCAGCTCGCTACGTAATAACTAAAGATAGAAATATTACAATAGCCTCAGAGATTGGTGTTTATGATTACAAGGATTCTGACGTTCTTGAGAAAGGACGAGTTAAGCCGGGCGGCATGATGGCTATTGATTTAAACAATAATGAAATTTTAAAACAAGAGGAAATCAATAAACGTCTCTTAAAGAACAATGAATTTAAAGATTGGATCAAAAGCTTCTCCAAACAATATCGTCCAGATTTCATTGAAGAAGAACCTGGCTGCGACCCAATTTTCGAACACGAACTTACTATTTTCAAAAAACAATTTCAACTCACTCATGAAGAAAGAACTCAAGTATTAAAACCTCTTGCAGAAAATAGCCAAGAAGCATTAAGCTCTATGGGAGACGATACACCACTTGCAGTCTTATCAGAGAAAGTAAGACCTCTATATGATTACTTTAGGCAACAATTCGCACAAGTCACAAACCCAGCCATTGACCCAATCAGAGAAAGACATGCAATGTCACTTTCTACTTGCTTAGGCAAGGAAGCAAATCCATTTATAGATAGCTCAGATAATGCTATTAAAATAGGGATATTATCACCTGTAATTTCAAGATCTACTTTTAAATCACTGCTTCAACCTGATGATCCTAATTTTGCTTACGAGACAATTGACATTACATATCACGAGTCTAGTAATTTAAAAGATGCGATTATCAAAATTTGCGATAAAGCAGAAGCTGCTGTTAGAAACGGCAAGGTTATGCTTTTTATCACAGACAGAAGAATAAGAAGAAACCGCATACCTATTCATGCTCTTCTTGCTGTTGGCGCGATCAACACAAGACTTTGCAAACAAGGTCTTCGCTGCGATGCAAACCTTATCGTTGAAACCGGCACAGTAAGAGACCCTCATCATTTCGCAGTTCTTATAGGATTTGGTGCCACAGCAATTTATCCTTACCTTGCATATCAAGAACTATATTTAATGGCACAAAAAGGGGAAATCAAAAAAGAAAATACTGTTGAGTTGATGCAGCAGTACCGAGATGGTGTCAATAAGGGCTTAATGAAGATACTTTCAAAAATGGGGATCTCTACGATCAACAGCTACAGAGGTGCTCAGCCATTTGAGGCGCTTGGTATCCACGAAGAGGTTATCGATTTATGCTTCCCTGGAACAATCAGTAGAATACAAGGTGCAACTTTTGAAGACTTGGAAAAAGACGCAAGAAAACTCGCAACTAATGCCTGGGATTCAAACAAAGATATCGAGTACGGAGGACTTATCAAATTCAGACCAAACACTGAGTACCACATCTATAATCCTGAAGTTGTGAACGCCCTACGAGCAGCAGCAAGCTCAAATGATTATCAAAAATACAAAGAATTCTCAAAACTAATTAAAGAAAAACCAATCAGTGCCATCAGAGATCTATTTGTCATCAACACATCACAAACACCAACACCAATTGATGAAGTTGAGCCAGTAGAAGAAATACTCAAACGTTTTACAACGGCAGCAATGTCACTTGGAGCGATATCACCAGAATCCCACGAAGCTATCGCAATTGCCATGAACCGGATTGGTGGTAAATCGAACTCTGGGGAAGGTGGTGAGGATCCAGCACGCTATAATACTGAAAAAAATTCTCGTATTAAACAAGTAGCTTCCGGTCGTTTTGGTGTTACTCCAGAATACTTAGTCAACGCAGATGAATTACAAATCAAAATCTCACAAGGTGCAAAACCTGGTGAAGGCGGACAGCTACCTGGTTACAAAGTAAACGAGATGATAGCTAAATTGCGCTATACAACCCCTGGAACAACATTAATATCTCCTCCTCCACATCATGATATTTATTCAATTGAAGATTTAGCACAATTGATTTTTGATCTTAAGCAAATCAATCCAAAAGCTATAGTCTCAGTGAAACTTGTAGCTGGCACAGGGATAGGCACTATCGCAACAGGTGTTGCAAAAACCTATGCGGATGCAATCACAGTAGCAGGGCACGACGGTGGCACTGGAGCAAGCCCAGTATCATCTATCCGCTACGCTGGAATTCCATGGGAATTAGGTCTAGCTGAAACAAACTTAGTCCTAAGGAAAAACAAACTCAGAGACAAAGTACGACTGCAAGCTGATGGCGGAATTAGAACTGGTCTTGATGTAGTGAAAGCAGCTATACTTGGAGCTGAATCTTATGGTTTTGGTACTTCTGTACTTATTTCACTAGGTTGTCGCTTTTTAAGAATTTGTCATTTGAATACTTGTCCAACAGGTATTGCAACTCAAGACCAAGAGCTAAGGGATAAATATTACAAAGGTGCACCAGACCATGCTGAAGCATATTTAAGATTTATTGCAATGGAAGTTAGAGAGATACTATCAGAGCTCGGCGCAAAATCACTCAATGATATTATTTGTAAGACTGAATTACTATCAATACTTCCTGGGGTTACTGAAAAACAAAAAAATCTTTCACTAGAAGTTATTACAGCCCTTCCTGAAGAATTATCAGATCAACCTCGTTACTGTACTCATAAAACCAATGCACCTTTCGATAAAGCTGTTCTTGCTAATCTAATGCTCAAAGATAGTAAAAAAGCGATCGAATCTAAAACATCAGCTGAATTTAATTATCAGATTAAAAACATTGATAGATCAATCGGAGCCCTTATCTCAGGAGAGATAGCTAGAAAATACGGCAACGAGGGTCTTGGAATAAGCGAACTTAATTTCAAATTCAATGGCTCAGCAGGCCAAAGCTTTGGAGTATGGAATATCAATGGACTAAATTTATACCTAGAAGGTGACGCAAACGACTACGTTGGCAAAGGAATGGCTGGTGGAAAAATTGTCATAAGACCACCAATGGGTCATAGTTACAAATCTCAAGATACATCTATCGCAGGTAACACTTGTCTTTATGGAGCGACTGGCGGAAAACTTTATTTAAGCGGACAAGCCGGTGATAGGTTTGCTGTTAGAAACTCTGGTGCAACTGCTATCGTAGAAGGTGTAGGAGATCACTGCTGTGAATACATGACTAATGGACTTGTAATTGTTCTGGGGCAGACAGGTATTAATTTTGGAGCAGGTATGACCGGTGGACTAGCCTTCGTTTACGATCTAGACGAAAGCTTCTCTAAAAAAGTTAATTATGAACAAGTAGAAATTTCAAAACTCAATGCAATAGAACATAGCGATTACCAAGAAATTCTCAAAAAGAATCTTGAAAATTTTGTCAAAGAAACCAATAGTACTTGGGCAAAATCAATACTTGATGATTTTAACAACAAAGCTCATAATTTTATTTTAGTTAGACCAAAAGATGCACTGAAGAATGAAGCTCCACATTTAGATCTCCACAAAAAAGTTAAAAGTGATTCTAAGGACGCTTTACCAATCTCTTAGGACTTTTTTGAAAGCTCATACTAGACCTCTTTGAAAAAGGGATCGCAATAAAAACATCAAAATTCAGTGTAAAATGTTACTAAAAGAACATTATGACAATTCAAGTAGCTTTAAATCATAAAACCAAGTACAGCTACGATAAATTTGTGGCTTTAGGTCCGCAAATCATTAGGCTTCACCCAGCTTCACATTCTAGGACTAAAGTAATAAGTTACTCACTTAATATAGAACCTAAAAAACATTTTATAAATTGGCAACAAGACCCCTATGGAAATCATTTAGCTCGAATTGTTTTTCCTGAAAAAGTTGATTCATTTACAGTTGAAGTTGATTTGGTTGCGGACATGACTGTGATCAATCCTTTTGATTTCTTTCTTGAAAAATCAGCAGATAATTTTCCTTTTAAGTATGAGTCTAATTTAGAAAAAGAACTCTTTCCTTTTCTTTCATCACAAAAACCTGGACCTTTACTTAAAGATTTCATAGCAAGCTTAGATCTTAAATCACAAGCGACAATTGATTTTTTAATGTACTTAAACAAGATGGTCCACTCTAAAGTTAAGTATTTAATTCGCCTTGAGCCCGGAGTGCAAACAAGCGAAGAAACACTAAAGCTAGAATCAGGCTCATGTAGAGATTCAGCGCTTCTAATGGTAGAAGTCTTACGTCAAATTGGTCTTGCAGCAAGGTTTACATCTGGCTATTCGATCATACTTAAGCCGGATAAAAAAGTTCATAAAGAAGATCCTGATATTGAAAAAGATTTTATTGATCTACACGCTTGGGCTGAAGTTTACTTACCAGGAGCAGGTTGGGTTGGTATCGATCCAAGCTCAGGGCTTTTAGTAGGGGAGGGGGCTATACCATTAGTCTCCACTCCTGATCCTGCTACTGCTGCACCAATAGCAGGTGAACTTGAATTATGTAAAGTAGATTTTTCTCATTCAATGTCAGTTACAAGGATTAAAGAAAGCCCACGAACAACGAAACCCTATACTGAAGAACAATTCAAAGAAATCCATCAACTTGGCAAACTAGTTGATAAACAACTTAAAAAAGCCGATGTTCGATTAACGACTGGTGGAGAGCCTACTTTTATATCAAGTTCAGACATGGAAGCTTCCGAGTGGAATACACAAGCACTTGGACCTACAAAGAAAAAACTTTCATTTGATCTTTTAGAAAAATTAAAAAAAGAATGGACAAGTGGAGCACTACTACATCACGGTCAAGGCAAATGGTATCCTGGAGAGCCATTACCCAGATGGTCACTAGGATGTTTCTGGAGACAAGACGGTAAAGCAATTTGGAAAGATGAGACTTTACTTGCAAATGAATTTGATGAGTCCAATTTCAATATCCAACATGCACAAAAGTTTATTACTGAGCTTGCAAAGAAATTAGAGCTAGAGGAAACATGCATCAAATCTGTTTATGAAGACAGTTTCCATTATCTAAATCAAGAGCAAAAATTACCTACTGATTTAAGTGTTTACGAGTCTAAATTAGAATGCACATTGGAAAGAAAAAAACTCTATGAGATTTTTACAAACGGACTTGAAACCATTGCAGGCTACACTTTACCTGTCCAAACAAAGGTAATCGACGATGAAACCCACTGGCTAACTAGTGACTGGCAAGTTCGGACTGATAAGATTTATCTTCTTCCAGGAACTTCTCCAATAGGCTTAAGGTTGCCATTGAACTCACTAATCTACAAAGATCGAGAATTAAATTCAAGTAATAAGAAACTAGATCCCATGGATGAAGCAGTTCACCAAAACAAAAAATCAAAAAAAACTAGCACAAAAAGCTCTATTTCTGGTGAATTGATACGCACAGCTCTTTGTATTGAAATAAGAGAGGGCAGGCTTTATGTATTCATGCCTCCTCTAGAATTAATCGAGGATTATTTGTCTTTAATTGAGAAAATAGAGATCGTTGCAGCCATATTAAAAATTCCAGTATTAATTGAAGGCTATGAAATCCCTTATGACAAAGACGTTAAAGTATTGAAAATCACTCCTGATCCAGGTGTTATAGAAGTAAATATTCCACCTAACGACAACTGGGACGACATAGTCAAAAACACAAAATCCCTATATGCGCTAGCTCATGAATGTGGACTGTCTGCAGAAAAATTTATGCTTGACGGCAAACACACTGGTACGGGGGGTGGCAACCACATAGTGCTTGGTGCTAAAAACCCTTCAGAGAGTCCTTTTTTAAGAAGACCTGATTTACTTGCAAGTTTTGTTGCGTACTGGAATAATCACCCTTCGCTATCATATTTATTTTCTGGACTTTTCGTTGGACCAACAAGCCAAGCTCCGAGAGTTGATGAAGGGAGACAAGACAGTCTTTATGAACTTGAAATCGCTCTTGAGCAAATTTCACAAACAGATAAAACTTTACCTTGGTTTATTGATAGAGCGTTAAGGAATCTTTTGGTTGATTTAACTGGCAATACTCATAGGGCTGAGTTTTGCATTGATAAACTTTTTTCACCAGATTCTTCAACAGGAAGACTTGGACTCGTTGAGCTAAGAGGTTTTGAGATGCCGCCAGATCCTCAAATGAATCTTGCACAACAATTACTTATACATTCATTGATTGCTCGATTTTGGGAGAAACCATACAAAGAGAAACTTATTCACTGGAAAACTAGCCTTCATGATCGTTTCATGCTGCCTTACTTTGTAAAAAAAGATTTCGAAGCTGTCATTAGAGATTTAAATAATCATGGAATTAAAATTAAGTCAGAATATTTTGCAAGTCATTTTGAATTTAGATTTCCGTTTTATGGTGAATTAAACTATCAAGACATTAATTTAGAATTACGTTACGCCATAGAGCCTTGGTATGTATTAGGTGAAGAATCCTCTGGTGCTGGTACCGCTCGCTATGTAGATTCTTCTTTAGAAAGATTACAAGTACAAATCAAAGGGCTAACTGATCCTCGCTATATAGTTACTTGTAATAATCGTAGGCTACCTTTACAAAAAACAGATGTAGAGGGCCTTTTAATTGCTGGAGTTAGATACAAAGCTTGGCAACCATATTCTGCACTGCACCCTTCAATTCCAATTCATACTCCCTTGACTTTTGATATAGTTGATTTTGAGTCTAAAAAAGCTGTTGCTGGATGTAAATATCACGTTAGCCATCCAGCAGGAAGAAATTATTCCACTATACCTATTAACGAAAGAGAAGCTGAAGCAAGAAGGGCTTCAAGATTTTCTAACACTGGGCATAGTCCGGGAATCATAGATACAATACCTAAAGAAGAAATTAGTCCCAATTTTCCTTGCACCCTGGATTTAAGAAAATCATGAAAATATTTAACTGCGATAATTGTAATCAACTGATTTATTTTGAGAACACATATTGTAATAATTGTGGTTATAACTTGGGTTACTGTTCAGATACTGGAAAACTTTGTAGTTTCAAGATTGACGCAAATGATGTTTGGACTTCAATTGGGCCAACCACTTTTGGTAGACTATACAGACCTTGCAAAAATTATATTAATCATGGCAATTGTAATTGGATGGTACCGATTGATTCGTCATCAGAACGCTGCGTCTCCTGTAATTTAAACTGGGTAATACCCGACATCGAGGTAGGAGATAATCGAAAATATTGGCTCAAAGTTGAAAGAGCAAAAAGAAGATTGATTTTTTCAATCTTAAGAATGAAACTTCCCCATAAAAATAAAAAAGAAGACAAAATTAATGGACTTGCGTTTAAAATCCTTGAAGGACCTGGTCTTAATAACCGCGAAAGTAAACCCGTTATGACTGGACACGATAGGGGGATTATCACATTAAATCTAGCAGAAGCTAACGATGTCATCAGGACTAAACTTCGCGATGAGATGAAAGAAAGGTATAGAACTTTACTGGGTCACTTTCGCCACGAAATTGGACATTATTATTGGATGATACTTGTTGCAAATAGTCATTGGCTAGAGACATGCCGTGAACTTTTTGGTGATGATCGAACCGATTATGGTGAAGCGCTCAAGACATACTACAAAAGAAAATCTGAATTAGATAAAATATCTGATCCGAATTATATTACTGTATATGCGAGCTCTCATCCTTGGGAAGACTGGGCTGAAACATGGGCGCACTATATGCATATATATGACACTCTGGAAACTGCAAATTCATGGGGATTAAGATTTAGTTTTGACTCAATTATATATTCAAATAAAGATCAAATAATCTCTGGCGAAAGTGATTCTTTCGACAAAATGATCGAGAACTGGGGTTGGGCAAGTGTCGCACTAAATAGCTTAAATAGGAGTATGGGATTTAATGATCCATATCCATTTATTATTTCCAATCCAGTAAAAGAAAAACTTCGCTTCATACACAACGTAATTCATCAAAATCAAAGTTTTGAAGACCAAGGCTAAATAACTAAACCCATCCTAAGCTTGGGTCACAAGCTCTTTAAAACTAAAATAAACTTCCGATATACCATCATTAACAGCAATAAATTCTTTTTGAAGCTCGTCTAAAAACTCATGCAAACCATAATTAACAATGGATTCTCCATTCATACCATCCAACTTTTCGATAATAGCCGTAATGATTTCAAAAGGTTTATTAGCATTGGCATTGCGAGTAATATTCATAATTGCCAGTAAAGACTCTTTAGCTCTTACAATACAACTAAAGATGGAACGTGGAAATTCCTTATCTAGCACTAGGAACTCAACTACGTTCGCCGGTTTAATAAAATGCCACTTCTGACGATACATCTCAAGTGCGCTCATAGAATTTAGAAGTGCATTCCATTGAATATTATCAAATGGTGAGCCAATAAAATCAGGAGAGGGCAAAAGAGTAAAATATTTAATATCAAGTAAACGAGAAGTCATATCAGCTCTTTCAAGCAAGTATCCAACTCTTCCAAAATGCCAAGCAAGACCGTGAGATAAAGTAGTATCAGAGATGCCAGTAAACAACTGGCATTGACGCTTAATTCTTGTATAAAAAGCATGGTGGTTATCAATTTTACTATTACTTTGTTGCAGAAAAATATACAAGATGTTCAATTCATGCCACATATCAGAAGTAATAATTTCTCTAACCGATCTTGCATTTTCACGCGACATACTCAAACAAGAAAAAATCGAAATTGGATTCCTTGTATCAAAAGTCAAAAAATGAAGTACAGAATTCATATCTATAACTTTATAGTACTTAGAAAAAGATTCTTGCGCACCAAATACCTGCAACAAAGGCAGCCACTGATGTTGACCATTTGGTATTTCAATATTTAAATTAAAACTTACGTCTATCAGGCGTGCCATATTTTCTGCACGCTCTCTATACTTTTGCATCCAAAATATATTCTCAGCAACTCTACTTAACATCTATACAGCCCTCACCCAAGTATCTTTACTACCACCACCTTGCGATGAATTTACGACTAAAGATCCTTTTTTCAAAGCAACTCTTGTTAAACCACCCGGAACAATATAAATCTCTTCACCATAAAGAATGTAGGGTCTGAGATCAACATGCCTTCCCTCTATTTGGTTATTTATAATAGTTGGGACACGAGACAATGATAAAACAGGCTGAGCAAGATAGTTACGAGGATTTGCTTTTATCAACTCCGCAAATTCTTTACGTTGAGTTTTTGTCGAACTTGGACCCATTAGCATTCCATAACCACCTGCTTCATTTGCTGCTTTCACAACTAAATTTTCTAAATTATTCAAAACATAATTTCTATCTCTTTCATCACAACATAAGTAAGTTGGGACATTTGATAAAATTGATTCTTCACCAAGATAGTATTTAATCATCTCTGGCACGAATTTATAAATAACTTTATCATCAGCAACTCCAGTTCCAGGAGCATTTGCAAGACTAACATTACCTTTCACATAAGCTTTCATTAAGCCCGGAACACCCAGCATAGAGTCAGCTCTAAATACTAAAGGATCAAGAAATAAGTCATCAATTCTTCTATATATAACGTCAACTTTCTCTAATCCGTGTACCGTTTTCATATAGACGAAATCGTCTTCGACTATTAAATCTCTTCCTTCAACTAAAGGCACACCCATTTGTTGAGCCAAAAACGAATGCTCAAAATACGCAGAGTTGTAAACTCCTGGAGTGAGAACAACAATAGTGGGATCTTCAATTTTAGAAGTCCAGGCTAGAGTTTCAAAGAGTTTACTTGGATAATCATCAACATGGCTTATTGCCATTGTTTCAAAAAGCTTAGGGAAAATTCTTTTCATAACTAAGCGATTCTCTAAAACATATGAAACACCAGAAGGACATCTTAAATTATCTTCAAGTACATAAAGCTCTCCATCAGCAGCTCTGACAAGATCAGTCCCTGTAACATGAGCCCAAATTCGTTTTGGAGGTAGCAAACCTACACATTGCTTAATAAAAGAGGCACCACCTTCAACAATTTCCCTAGGTATTACTTTATCCTTTAGGATTTTTTGATCTGAATAAATATCATCAATAAAAAGATTTAACGCATGTATTCTTTGTTTAAGACCTTTTTGCATCATTTGCCATTCATCATTTGCAATAATTCTTGGTAACATATCAAACGGAAATATTCTCTCCACTCCAGAACCCTCACCATTCACTGTAAAAGTAATACCCATATTAAAAAAAGCTAGCTCCGCTGCTTTTTGCTTCTCACTTAAATCCTTTTTACTTAAACTAGCTATGTTTGAGACTAAATCTTTTGCATAATCACGCACCTCTCCGTTGGATTGAAAATATTCATCATATTTTTCAGAAGTGTCGTAATTAAAAAAATTAGTCATAAATTCGGACTTAATTATATCCCAAACAAGCCAATTCTAGCTCTCAAATCAAGCTGATAACTCTATCTTCGACATCCAAAACTATTATAGACCTCTTTCGAAACCGATGGTTTCGTAAAAAGAGGTCGCAATATAAGTCCCAAAATCAAAGATTTTGATAGAGTTCTTTTGAACCCATTTATGGGTTTCGAAAGAACTCTATTATAGAATGACTAAGTGGACATCTTTGTACAACTTTTTGTTAAGCTACTTCCCCTTTATTTCATAATTTTACTAGGTTATTTTGCTGGTAAAAAACTCAATGTATCTAGGGATAGTATTGCTCCCCTACTGATATATATTGTCGTACCAATTGTCAACTTCAAAGTTATTTTCGAAATGGATATCAGTCAAAAAACTTTAATATATCCAATATACCTTTTTATTGTTGGAGTAACACTTTCTATAATCTTCTTCCAAATTGGTAAGTACCGCTTTAAAAATAATGAATCAGCCGCACTGCTCTCACTGACCTCTACTCTTGCAAATACAGGGTACTTTGGTCTTCCACTTTTACTTGTCCTTTACGGAGAACATATACTTGGAACTGCTGTTTTAATAAACTTTGGTCTTGCTTTGCATGAATCAACAGTAGGCTTTTACCTAGCTGCTCATGGCAAACATAGTCCCCAAGAAGCACTAATCAAAACATTCAAAATACCAATACTGTATGCGGTTACGCTTGCCTTACTTTCAAATTATTTTTACAACAACTACTTTATTAGTCTTACCGAAAGTCCATTTAAAAACTTAGCCAATATCTTTATACAGAATTCTTTGTCTATGATGAATTTTTTCATCGGGACATTAACAGTACTTGGTATGTCAATAATTGGACTCGGACTTGCTAAAATAACCAGACTTAAATTCAACTGGCAATTTATTGGATTAAGCCTTTTTTCAAAGTACTTAGTTTACCCACTTATCTTTTTGGTATTCTATTCTCTCAATTCAAGATTAGGATTCTTTGACGAAGACTTTATAAGAGTAATTTTTTATATGTCACTTGTACCAGTCGGTGCAAATTGTATAACACTAGCTACTGAATTAAATCTTGATACAGATGATGCTTCAATTATAGTCATAATAAGCACTTTAATATCACTAATCTTAATACCAATCTTGACCTCATTTCAATTTCCTTTTCTTTAAGTGACCATTGCATAACTTCATCTTCTGCGTAAGATAACGCTAAAATTGCTGGGCAATTTTTTAACGCTAGTTTGTTAGTCACAAGGCACTTCGTGCCTTACCGAGGGCTTAGAGGAGACTTTAACAACTTAAGCTTTTCACGACCTCGGAAATCATTTACAAACAGTAAACTCCAGTTTTTCGTCTTCGCAAGCCTTGAATCTGAAGTTAGGCAATGGTCACTTTAATTACACAAGTACAAGACTTAAGGCTATGATAAGCCAATGCAGATTTTTTTGATTATATTCACATTTACAGTGATTTATTTGAGTATTGTCATTAGCTTCTTAAGTATATTTTATAAAGCAAACGACTTTTTCTCAAAAGCACCAGGACTTGATTTCGCAATATTTTCATTTTCAGCTTTGCCCTGGATAATTGCTTTCAACTATAATTCCTGGTCAGGAATAGCACAATCTGTTCTGGGTCAACTTTTTGTTTTATACATGTTTAACCTAATTCACGAAAGGGTTTTAAACAATCAGCATAGAGGTGGTGCAAAATTATACAACACTCTAAATCGAATTGTTGGATTCACAAGAAATCATTTAGCTCTTTTAATTTGTCTTTTAGCACTACCCATTTTTCTTTCAATCAGACTTGGACAGATATTTATATACCCTCTACTAAGATGGACTTTACGCTTCCCAAAATACAAAGCTTCAGAATGGATAAACGTGTCACGTTACAAGTTCAATGGTCTAGTTGGACATGACATGGTTTGGTGCCTTTATTGTGACTGGATGACAGGTCTTCATGCACTTACTGGTGAAATGCTCAGAAACGTAGAATCGTTTTGGTGTCCAATTAGATTTTACGATGGACAAAAATGTGATAACTGCTCATTAGATTTTCCTGATTTGAATAAATGGGTTTCATCAGATGCTAAAGTTGAAGACGTTAGAGACTTATTATTGAATCAATATCCACCTGATTCCAAAAAAGATAGAACTTGGTTCGGATTTAAAAACAAAACAAAGTAAGATAACTTTCGATTAAGGCTAGTTAATTTTAGGTATAATAACTGATACTATGAAAAAAATACTATCAGTTGTAATGGTTATAGCTCTTTCCCTTACATCAATAAATGTTGCAAACGCAAAAAAAAGAGCTGAAAGTCAAGAATTAGAAATTGATTACACAACACTTACAAATGAAACAATCGTAGAGCTAACAGCAGACACTGATTATCAAATCTCTATAATTAATCTACCAGACAATGTTAGTTCAACTAAATTAAGCAAAAGATTTAGTGGAAAAGTTATAAACATCCGTGGCAAAAGAGAAAAAACAACTAATAACTCAAGCTCACACAGAGTTAAAGTGAAAACAGCAGAGCAAGATTTTGAAGGCACAGTAAGGTTAAGCCTCTTCGAAAAAACTCTTGACGACTCTGATGAAGATGATTCAGACAATGACAACGAAGGTTCTGAATTAAGATCTGGAGACAACGAAGACAATATACTCCTAGAAACAATCGAATTTACATTCAAAGTTTTAGGAACTAATGACGACGGCTCAAACCCAGACGATGATTCTGACAATGGCAATTCACAATCTGCGGAAATTGATTACAGTACACTATCAATCAGCTCTATAATCGAATTAGACTCCACAATTAAAAGTCTTAAATTTATTAATTTGCCAGAAAATATTGACGCAACTAAGTTAGACAAAAACTTTAGTGGTAAGTATGTCAATATTCGTGGTTCAAGAGAAAAAGTTACAAGTACGTCATCAACTCATCGAGTTAAAGTTAAAAAAGCTGGATCTGGCTTTGAAGGTACTATAAATCTTGAATTATATGAGAAGATCACATCTAACTCAGACGATGATGACATCAATGATGATTATTTATTAGTTGAAAGCATAGAATTTACAATCACTATTTCTGGTTCATCTAATGATGATGACTCAAATGATGATGATTAATAAATAGAAAATCAATGCAATAAAAAAAGCCTAGAAATTTCTATGTTTTTTTACCTATATAATCCTTAATATCACTGATACTCAACTAGGCTAGGCATATTCACACAGGCATAAATATATTTTTGATCAGTATTTAAAATCTTCAAGCTTGGTATTGATCTAAACAAATCTAACCTATCTTTTTTTGCTAGTATACAAAATTTTCTATTATTCTCAATCTTTTTTAAAAAAATCTTTTGAGTGATCGACTGTGAATAGGTACGTGAATAAAAAGTAAGACTAGGTCTATCAATATTTAAGCGAAAAAGCTTTACTCCTTTAGGCAAATGACTTGCAAATTTCTTAATACCTCCTGACTTGTATTCCGAAAGAGGCATAATAATTTCTTTCAAACAATACAAATGAGCAGCCATGAAAATTATAAAAATCACAAGAAAATACTTTTTAAGACTTTCTTGCTTATAAAAAATGATGCCGATTAAGCCAAAACTTAATATTACAAAACTTAAAATCAAGAATAAATTTGGTGAAATAAAATCTCTAAGAAAATCTTCTTTTTGAATGACTGTGTTAAAGACACCTAAAAAATTTAAAGTAATTAATATGCAACTAATTAATGTGATTGCTATTGATGTGAATAATATTGCTTGCGTTCTTTTTTGTGATTGTTCTAGAAACCATAAAGCCGCAAGAATCGATAATGGAAAGAATATTGAAAATACATAATTATACAACTTAGTCCCAGAGCTAGAAAAGAATAGGATATTTGAAATAACCCATCCCAAGGAAAAAATTTTCAATTGGAAGTTGGGATTAGATTTTGATAAATTTTCTTTGAATTTAACCAAGTAAGCTGGGATAAAAATTGACCAAGGCATAAAACCAATAAAAGCAACTCCTAAATAAAACCACCATGGAAACTTATGTCCAGAAAGGGTAGAAGTATATCTTTGAAGATTTTCTGTCAGGAAAAATTGTTTTGTAAAACCGCCGTCAGTAATAACGTGCGCAACCACATACCAAGAAAGCCCGACTAGCAAAAAAATCAAACTTGAGATAATGACGATTTTTTTATTTTCTAGAATTAACTTAATTTTCTCTTGAATACTTTGATCCTTTAAGACATGCTGCAGAATCGTATAGGTAAATATCACAAGCCCAGGTACAAAAATAGCAAGTGGCCCTTTAGCTAAAAAACCAAATGCCATCAAAAGAGCCATCAAATAAAAATAGTTTTTATTTATAAGATTTTGACTAATTAAAAAATAAACTGCAATAGAACTTATAATAAAGAGATTTAGAAGCATTTCAGGAATTGACATCCTTGAAATAACAAAAAACTCAACTGAACTCAAAAGTATTAAACTTGCACATAAACCTATTTTGAAAAATCTACCAAAAACATAAGTCATAGCGACGGTAAGTGATCCAGCGATAACAGATGGTAACCTTGCGGCGAACTCCGTAATGCCAAAAGTCTTAAAAGAAAGAATTAACGACCAATAAATTAGAATTGGTTTTTCAAAAAGCATCTTGCCATTTGTCATTGGCACCCAATATTGACTGCTTTCTATCATTTCTCTAGCAGCTTCAGGGTAACGAGGCTCATCAAGATCCATCAGCGGATAATCACCTATTCCCCAACCCATCAGTACGAGGGACAAGAAAAAGATTGATATTGGGGCAAGATAACTCTTAAGATAATTCCACATGTGTTCACCGAGTCTCTATTTTAACAGTAAAGACAGAATTTGAAAGGTCAGTATGAAAGAGTTTCTTAATTCATTAACTCTTTTAATCTTGATAAAATAACAAACAATGCAAACAAGTATTAGCACTCAAAGCGAGAACACTGGTCTGTATGCTCAAAACACTCTGAATCACAATTGTTCAACTTGCCATGATCATAATCATTTAGAACAAACTTTACCTTTAGTTTCATTAACAAAAAAAATTCATGAAAGCAACGGACACATATGTAGCGATAGTTCGTGCTCTATTACAGCTCCACATGGTCACAACAAGTTCGATGAAAAGAATGACGCCCCAGCTAAAGTAGAAACTAAAAATATACATAGGCATAATAACGAGCACAAACATAGTCATACAAAGAGTCATGACCACGGACATAAACTTGAACACAAACATAGTAGTTCTTGCAAACACAATCACACAGACAAACACGAACATGGGCATAAGCACGAACATACACACAAGCATAACCATGATCATAAGCACGAACACAAATTTCCAATACTGCCATTAGAGGATTTTATTGCACATGCAAAAATTCCAAAATGGCTTAGGGAAACTCTTTTAAATATATCTTTCTTAAGTCCAGCGATGATTAGCTCTTCACTTTTAGAAAAATTACCGCTTCCCAAAATTCTTAAAACCTGGATTTCAATTAGCGCAATGCACGGGATCAATAGAGGTAAACAAAAATTACCTCGACTAGGTCTTACCTACTTAATTTCCGGAGCAGCAAACATAGGCTCAAATACAAGTCTTGGTAAACCTTTGTCTAGGTTTCTAGCGAGCACAGCAGTTGCTTTTGTTGAAAAATTCTCAAACAATGGTCATCACCATAAAAAAGAAAGTTTAGAACAAATGTTTAAACGCGAAACAAAAACTCTTTTAAAAAATATTCAAAGTAAAAAACTATGGAAAGAATTACTACCAAGCTTATTAAATATTGAAGCAAAAGTTCAGGTCATAGCACCTTTGATAAATTATTTAACTAATCAAATTTCAACAAATAAAACTCTTCTTTTAGCATCTAAAATAATTTTTACAAGTCTAAGTTTTGTGGGAGCAGATAAAGCGCTTATTAAGCTTGCAAAGGGAATCGGTGGCAAAGACTCAAGTTTTGCAGCAAGCATAAGTACAGTATGTGGCTGCTGTAGTTCCCCGGTATGCTCAGTTGCAGCCACAGATACAGCCCTAAGTGATTCGATTTAGGTTTTTATCGGCGCAGATTCTTCCAAAGCCCTAGCTCAGTAATATAAAGAACTCAATAAAATTTAGCTTTGGAATCGCGCCCATTTAGCGTCTTTACAAGATATTAACATTTCAAGCTAAGGCTTTCAATCTACAATATTAATATGCTTTTACAGGCAAATAATATCTCAGTAAATTTTGGTCCTCACACCGTTCTTGACGAAGTGAGCCTTAAGATCACAACACATAGCAGAATTGCTTTAGTAGGTGCGAACGGTGCTGGTAAATCAACACTTCTCAAGTGCCTATTAAGAGAGATTGATCCTCAAAGTGGTTCAGTATCAAAAGCAAGCGACATGGATATCTTGTGCTTAACACAAAATCCAGAACTTACGGCAGGCAATACTTTAAACGAAGAGCTTTATAGTGTTTTTGATCGAATCAGGGGTAAATTTCAGGACTATGAAATTGATGCAAAAATTGGACAAATGCTTAAAGGACTCGGTTTCAAGCCTGAGGACTCAAATCAAAAAGTTGAGGACTTCAGTGGTGGTTGGCAAATGCGCATTAATCTGGCAAAAGTTCTACTGCAAGAAGCAGATATCCTTTTAATGGATGAGCCTACTAATCACCTTGATATGAAATCTTGTGAGTGGCTAGAGAATTTTTTACAAACTTATCCAAAAGGGATACTTATAGTTTCCCATGATAGGAGATTTATTGATGAGGTAGCAAATGAGATTGCAGAACTTGAGCGCGGTAAGCTCACGATCTACCACGGAAACTATACTCAATATCAAGAACAAAGAACATTGCAAAGAGAAAATCAAACTGCCGCTGCTCAAAGACAAAAAAAGAGTATGGCGAAAACTCAAGAATTCGTTGATAGATTTAAAGCCAAATCTTCAAAAAGTACTCAAGCAAAAAGTAAAGCAAAGCAATTAGCAAAAATAGAGATTATCGAAGTTCCAAAAGGTGAACTTAAAAAACTAAGCTTTAAATTCCCAATGAAAGATACCTCCAATAGAGAAGTATTAGAATTTAGTAACTTAAGTAAAAGCTTTGGGGATAAAGTACTCTTTAAAAATATTTCAGCTCAATTAGAGTGGACTAAAGAAAAACCTCACCGTGTTTTTATATTAGGAGCAAACGGTTGCGGTAAAACAACACTCTTTAAAATCCTCACAGGAAGAGAATCTTATGACGAAGGGAGTATTAAATTCGGCTCTAGAGTTCAGCTTGGATATTATGCTCAGCATCAATTACAAATCTTAGACCCAAACAAAACTTTAATAAAAACACTTGAAGATGAAATGCCGCCAACACCACAAGGAGAAATTAGAGGAATACTCGGAAGATTTCTTTTTTCAAATGAAGATGTTTTCAAGAAAGTAGAAGTTCTAAGTGGTGGGGAAAAAGCCAGACTTGCAATGGCAAAGTTAATGGTCGGCGGACCTAATACTTTACTTCTAGATGAGCCGACTAACCACCTTGATACTCCAGCCCAAGAAGCAATTGAAGCAGCGATCCAAAGTTATCAGGGTTCAGTAATTTGTGTTTCACATGATAGATATTTAATTGAAAATAATGCGACACAAATCTGGGAATTCCACAGAGGATCATTAATTACTTTTGATGGCAGTTACCATGATTACTTAGAAAAGCGTAAAAGTCTTTTAAAAGAGGTTGACAACGCCTTTAAAGAAGAGATTCAAGAAGATAAAACTGAAAAAACCCATCACGAAGTTCATTCAAAAAAGAAAGAAGAAGAAAAAGAATTTAAAAAACTTGAAAAACAAATTGCCCAACTACACTTACAAAAAGAGGCTCTTAGCTTGAAATTAGATGATCCTACTATTGCAGTTGATTATCAAGAGCTTGAAAAAATAAACAGCGAAATCAATCAAATTGAAGCGGAGCTCACTGTAAAAGAAGCTCTTTGGCTTGGAATGAATGAAAAAATGGAACTAATTTAGTATTTCCATAGTCCTTTAGACTAGGAGATATTATATGAAAAATTATGTTACTGAATTTATTGGTACATTCTTCCTTGTTTTTGTTGTTGGATTAGCTGTTGCATCTGGCACTCCATTTGCCCCACTTGCAATTGGCGGAACTTTAATGGTTATGGTTTATATGGGTGGACACATTTCAGGTGCACACTATAACCCAGCAGTCACGCTTGCTGTACTAATTAGAGGTGCCATTAAATTACCTGAAGCAATTGCATACATGGGCTCACAAATTCTTGGAGGACTTACAGCTGGTCTTACAACTATGTTTATGATTGGCTCTGCAGTTAACGTTGCACCAAATACTAATTTTGGTACTTTGCAAGTATTACTAATAGAAATCCTCTTTACTTTCTCACTAGCGCTCACTGTTTTAAACGTAGCAACCTCAAAAGATCATGCAAATAATTCTTTTTATGGTCTTGCAATTGGTTTTGCTGTTGTTACAGCTGCTTTTGCTGGTGGTGGTATTTCAGGAGGAGCATTTAATCCAGCTGTTGCACTTGGACAAAATATTATTTCTGGTCATTATGAAAATCTTTGGATATATTTAGTTGGACCACTTTCTGGAGGTGCACTTGCAGCATTTGTATTCAAATGGACAAATCCAGGTGATTGTTAATAACTTGCACAATAGACCTCTTATGAAACCGTAGGTTTCGTAAAAAGAGGTCGCAATATCATTCAAAAACGAAACAATAGTTACAACTCCCTTGTCTTGAAAGAAGCTTAAGGGAGTACTTTACACTCTCATAGATCAACACAATTAACTATTAATACATGTTAAGATCTAGGTGTCTACTTGGATTAGTATTTAATGTATTTTACTTTTAGCTTTTTAGTTTTATTTATCGCTTTTGCTTACATCACTTCAATGTATTACGTTTATAACTATAGAGGCAATGCTCGCTATGAAACTCTAAATCAATATTTTAGGAAAGCTTGGCCAATTTTTGCTCCACTAAATTGTTTTTTATATCTCTTCACAAACAAAAAAGCAAACAAACCGATAATCGATGTTAAAGATTTTCCCGAGCTAAAAACCATTACTGATAGCTGGGAAGTCATTAAAGAAGAAGGACAAAGACTTTTTAATAATGGTAATTTTGATCTAACAAATAATCCTGATTCAGACGCTTACTATGATATTGGTTTTCGATCATTTTATAAATATGGCTGGAGTAAATTTTATTTAAAATGGTACGGTCACACACATAAATCGGCTCTAGAGCTTTGTCCAAGAACATCTGAAATTATATCTAAAATCCCCTCAGTAAGTGGAGCTATGTTCTCAGTTATCACTCCTCAATCCGAGTTAACAAGACATATTGATCCAATAGCATCCTCACTTCGATATCATCTTGGACTTAATACTCCTAATTCAGATGATTGTTTTATAAACGTGGATGGACAAACCTACTCCTGGAGAGATGGTGAGGCATTTATGTTTGATGAGACTTACCTTCATTTTGTCAAAAACAACACTGATAGTCATAGATTGATTTTGATGTGCGACATAAACAGACCTACTAGTTTTTTTGGCAGCTTACTCAATATTCCTCTCAAATTCATAATGGGTGTAGTCAGCTTAGTGCCTAATCTACCAGGTGATCAACGTGGAATTGCAAATATAATTTTCTCTACAATAACCCCTTTTCTAAAAAGCCTTAAACAATTGAAAGAAGCTAATAGACCTCTTTATATTTTAGTTAAAAACAGCATCAACATTTTTTTTGTTTTACTTAGTATCTCGATTCTTGCTGGAATTGTATTTTTGATATTCAAACTAGCTCCTGGTTTGAATTAGACTAAGAAGGTCGGGTAATTCGTTTACATTTTCTCATCAATTAATCTGCCGCTTTTTTTCAATTATTTCAAGCTATTAGTGTTAGTTGAATATTGCAATAGAGTTAATGATTACTACAGTAAACCGAAAAAGTTTCCTGCAAATTTTAACAACCCTTTCGCATTCGACGCAGCTGCTGTGATGATATTTTCGTTGTTTTGCTTCGCAAAACATAAATGCTACATCAATTCGATATGCTCCAGGGTGTTAAAAATTTTCCGAAAACTTTTTCGATTTACTATACTTAAACTGTCAATGAATTAAGTGATCCTTACAGGAATTTAGATATTAATCTTAACTGAAATAGGATAATGCAAAGAAAACGTATCTAGATTCTGATTAAAAGCAATTGAATTACCTAATTCCCCTTAATTCCTAACCACTATTGAAACCTATGATACCCTTATATTCGTAAGTATACAAAGAGAGGTATAAAATCATGGCAAAAGTAAAATATCAATTTCAAGAAGGCATAAGTTTGAG
>CAIYXB010000119.1 GCA_903930015.1 uncultured bacterium
AATGTCAGGTGGCCATCTACAAAAGGTGGCTCAGTTTGCGTGGAATTTTTTGAAAACCACCCAATATTAATCCTAAAATACCCTTACAGCGGGTGGCTCAGTTTCAGCGGAATAGTGGCTCAGTTTGCGTGGAATATGCAACTATGGTAATTTAATAGGAATAACATCATCAGGTATCAATAAATCTATTGCTGATAATGTTTCTTATGCGATAAAAATTGCATATGCCCAAAATCTCATCGATATGCTACCGAACAAAATAGAATTGCCCTCAAGTATGGAATTGAAGTCCCTTTCTTTAATTGATCAAATAAAAGCACTATCTAAGTTCGTAGTTTTAATTAAAGTAAAATAAGGGTTTGGGGTTAATTTGGGAATTACCTTTTCCCCGTAAACAAGCTCAATAGTAAACTAATAATACCTCTACCCACTTTTCTTTCTAAACCTGATTGTGTGGTTGGAATCCCAGTTTGACGTGCAAAACGTTGTTTGGCAGCAGAAATACCCAATGCTCTTTTCCATGAGAAGCTGAAACCGTATTTAGACATTTTACATTTTTTTTGTTACACTAATTTACCAACTCCAACTTGAAGTATTGATAGTAGACTCTAGTTTGTTTTCAATATCATCCGATAAACTACTAAAAAAGTCTATCCCCGTAAGTGCCTCAATATTATCTATACTTGTTGCAAAGGACTTTAAACTTGAACTACTTCCCTGGTTATTCAGGATCAATGCAATGGCAATCTTCTCGGCTCCGTTGTCCTTAAATACAATCTTATAATATGAACATGGGACTGAAATTGTTCCATTCTTAATAGATCCGCATATGTTCTTTAAAATGGGACCAGTGACCACATATACCCCGTTCTTCTCATTTGCCCACGTTCTTACCCTACTTTCTAAAGTCTCCCAAATACCCCTATTAAATGACGGATCTTGGGGTGACATATTTGACATGTAAAAGGTTTCGCTCATTGAAGTTAAATTGAGTTTCATATCCACTGCAGGACAAAGATGCCCCTGTATGTCGTCAAAGAAAGTGGACAGTTTAGTTGTAGAGGGTTTCGTTGTTTAAATGTAGGATTTTTTCTTTTAAAAATAGTTGTTTTCGTCTTTTTAGGGACTGTTGTTTAATGAGTGCTCTTTTCTGTAGGATTTGTTCTTGCCTTCCATAATATACATCTGAAGGGGTTACATTTTGCAGTGATTCATGGTAGCGTTGATGGTTATAATACTCCACAAAATCCTGGATGGCATCCACTAACTGCTCGGGATGATAATAGTTTTCAAGTTTCACTATATTTTTCATTGATCGGTGATACCTCTCTATTTTCCCTTGTGTCTGTGGGTGCATTACCCTTCCGTGGATGGATTTAATATTCACGGTTGATAAATAATCCTTTAGTTCAGAGGACACATAACAAGCGCCATTATCACTTAATAAAATAGGTCTTTGACTAGTTTTAAGTTCCGCTTTGATTAATGCTTGAGCGATGGTAGATTGAACATTTTCCGCTTTCATCGTGCTGCATAACTCCCAGTGGACAATGTACCTGCTGTAATCATCTATAATAGTGCTTAGGTAATACCATCCCCAACCAATGATTTTAAAGTAAGTAAAATCCGTTTGCCACATCTCGTGTACAAACATGGTTTTCTTCTCAAAGGAGTCACTAGCTGATAGCAAAATATGATTAGGCGTAGTGATTAACCCCCTTGACTTTAATATCCTATAAACACTCGATTCAGAGATGAATACACCCCTTGTATCGCTTAGCTTACAAGCCAACTCCCTAGGTGATAAATCACTGTACTCTAAAGCCAGTTCTACCACCAAGGTTTTTTCCACTTCAGGGATGGTATTCCACTGCCTACGATTACCGGGTGGCTTTGGTTCTAGTCCTAACATTCCTTTGTCTAAATAAGCCTTATACCATTTGTAAAAAGTACTTTTAGCAATACCTAGCCTTAGTAATGTTTGATGAACCCCTAGTTCAGAACCCTCCACCATTTTAATTACTTCCTGTTTTTCCTGTGCTGTTAGCTTCATATACTTAGCATACTTTTCATTTAAGCCAGCCTGTCGATACTTTTTTTTAGTATGTTATTTTCAAGCAATAAATCAGCTACAAGTTCCTTAAGCTCCTTATTTTTATTTCGTAGTTCAGCTACTTCATCACTTGTAGCTTCTCTTGTAGTATCGCCAGATAGACGTTTTTTACCCGCTTCCATAAACTCTTTATTCCATTTATAAAAGGTGGCTTGAGATATACCATGTTTGCGGCAAAGCTCTGCTATGGAGTATTCCCCTCGCTGGGCTTCCATTACGATTACTAACTTTTGTTCTGAGGAAAAGAGTCTCCTTGTCTTACGACGGATCTCTTTAATGAAGTTCTCTGTAGATTGTTTTGGCTTCTGTTCCATGTCATTTTTGGTTTAATGATTAATGATGGAAACACTCTACTAATTTAGACTATATTTTGTCCACTTTATGCTGACGATTTACAATCATCGACAATGATGAAGTGAAAAACTTCTATGAAACTCAAGATTCTTTATTCAATGAAATAAAAGAATCTATAATGACTAATGGGTTGAAAAGTCCTTTAGTAATCAATAAAGAAAATATGTTACTGGATGGGTACATTCGAAAACAAGCATTGATTGATGTTGGGAAGGGTATTGAAGAACTCGATGTATTCGTGTGTGATTCCGAATCAAGTATCAATGACTACTTAATTAGAAACTCTGGTCGTACTAAAACTGATAACGACTTGGTCAAAGAGTGGAATTACCTATTCTTTAAAAAGTTTCAGAAAAGACAAGGAAGAAAAAAGAATGGAGAACCCGAAGGAACCTATGCGGAGAATGTA
>CAIYXB010000120.1 GCA_903930015.1 uncultured bacterium
GATTTGATTGCTTAGGCAGCCCGAATTTTTGTGCCCGACACGGCTAAGTTAGCTTAAGTGATAAATCCTGATTAAAATCACAGGTGTCAGCAAAAAATGAGCGGTTGTCTAAGCAATCAAATCTGCTTCACTGATTAAATCAAATGTCATTGCGAGCGTTCGAAGAACGCGTGGTAATCCATTCCTAAACTGCACTTAAAGCAATCCTAGGTCTAGACTTGATTTCAACATCACACTCTAGAGGATTAATACCCTTTTCAATATTTTCAAAGTAATCAAAACTATCAAGAATCAATTTTCTAATATTAAATGGCTTAGTAATCTGCTCAAAATTCATTAGGTTATGTAGTGAATTTCTAATGACTTTAACTGCCCCATTTATTTTTCGATCTTCAAGAAGTTTCATTGCTGCACTCGCTTGAACTAATCCTTGAAAAAGTAATTTACGATTTGGGGCTTTGGTGTTGTACCAAAGCTCAAAAAAACTATCATAAGCATCTTTGTATTTATGCTTATTAAATAGTTCGATCGCATCTATAAAGCTTCTATCTAATAGTTCAGCTCGAAATAGATTTTTATATATCAATGTTTCCATATTTTTGACCCAAGAATCCCCGTCTTTCTTGAATAAGTTCTTATTGAGAAAGATTCTTAGCAATATTGTAGCACTATTGAGAATCTTTTGCAATAAGAATATTGAGGTTTTTTCAGGAAGCTTTATAATTAACTTTAAGAAAATGGATGAGCTCACTTTTAAAGAAATAAATGATGCGCTAGCCCTAAGAAATCTCTATGATTTAGTGTCAAAAGAATCTGGAACTTTAGCAAGGAGTTCAGATGAAATTGATTTAAATTACTTTGAGCGAGTACTTGAGAAATCTTTTGATAGTGGTATTAATATTGGTGTTTATGACAAAGAAAAGTTAGTTGCATTTATTTATGCATACAAGTTTGAACCAAAAGTTTTTAATCATACTATGGCAAATATGACGATGGGCGTTCATCCAAATTATCAAGGTAAGGGCATTGGATCCAGATTACTTGAATGTTTTATTGAAGAAGTAAAAAGGCAAGATGAAATAAAGCGTATCGAATTATTTACACCTTCAATTAATTTGACTGCCATTAAACTTTATCAGAGACACGGTTTCAAGCAAGAGGGTATCTTTAAAGACAGGGCTATATTTAAAGGAAAATTAATTGATGATATTGCAATGGCTTGGTTAAAAGATTAGGGGAGGTTCTAATCTTTTACCTTGAGAATTGTTTTGATATGATCAAATCTTTTACGAAAGAGTAAAATTAACACAATAGATTATTAGTATTGAAGATCTCTTGGAAGAACTCTTGCCATGGATAAATTTTTATATCATCTAAATTATATTGATGCGGTGCAAGTGAAATACAACAAAGCTTAGCTTCAGGACAAACTTCTTGAAAGGATCCGAGTCCACCAAGTTCTTGTTTGCGTGGATTCTCACTAGCTTTTATTTCAATTGCATAAATTTCTTTTGTTGCAGTAGTGATAATTAAATCTACTTCCGCACCTGATTCTGTTCTATAGAAACTAAACTCTAGATCTCGATTAAGATATTTAGACAAGTGAATAAATTCTTTGATAATAAAATGTTCAAAACATTTGCCGTAATCTTTTGTTTTGGGAATGAGTTCTTGATTGAGTTGTTTGGCTAAAGTTCGCTGTACACCAGTATCAAAAAAATAGAATTTTGGTGACTTAACAATTTTTTTTCTAATAGTTCTTGAGTAGGGTAAAAGAAAAAAAGCTATTAAGGTATCTTCAAGAATATGAAAGTATTCTTTTACAGTGCTTGCACTTACGCCTATATCTTGTGAGATTTTTGCAAAATTTAAAGTATTACCATTCTCTTCAGCAGCGAATCTTAAAAACTCTACAAAAGTACCAAGATTGCGAACTAGTGCCTCTGATTTAATTTCTTCTTTTAGATAAATATCAACATAGCTCTCTAAAGACGATTTAGCAAGATTTGTGTCTTGTGTTAAGTAAATTTGTGGTAGAGTTCCAAACTCAAGAGATTTTTTAAGCGAGAATAAGGTGATTTTTTGTTCTTGAGCTTTTAAAAGTTCAATATGTGTAAATGGTGCGAGGTGATAGTTTAATGCTCTTCCTCCAAGTAAATTAGCTTGTCCATTCTTTAATTTTCTTGCACTAGATCCAGTAAGAATAAATACAGGAGGGTTTTCTAATTCTTCAATTGCATAATGTACAAGGTTTAGAATTTTTGGTAATTTTTGTACTTCGTCAATTACGATATGTGTGATTTTTTTATTTCTAGCTTTAATATCCTCTATGAGTAATTCAGGATTATTTTGCAGTCGAGTAAAATCATTTAGTTTTAGTAGATTGTATGAATAAGTATTTTCATCTTTAAATAATTCTTTTATAAGAGTTGTCTTACCTACTTGTCTTGGGCCAAAAAGAAAAAAATTAGCTTTTAAATTTGGTTTTAGTAATCTAGCAATTTTAGCCACTCTCTTAATATACCACGAAAATCAAGAGTGGAAACCTGGAAAATCGAGGGAAATCGGTGGTAAAGGTGTTGATTTTAGGGGTATTTATGTTAACCACTTAAACCTCAATAAAATTTCCTAATTCCCCTTAATTCCTAACCACAGAACTAAAAAGCTCATGAATTGGTGTGTAGGAGC
>CAIYXB010000121.1 GCA_903930015.1 uncultured bacterium
ATAAAACTGACATTGAAGTAGTTAGTTCTTTAATTAATGAAAATCTATTGATTGAGCTAAGTAAAAAGAAAGAATTAAAAATCAAAGATAAAACTTTTCTTGCCTCAATCATAAATAAACAAATGCTTGCTTTTTTTGTTTTTGTTGGTGAAATTGATAATCCACAAATTTTTAAAATTCATAATCAGTTTATTAGTAATTTGATCGAAAAAGAAAAAATTATAAACGATCTTCTTGAGCATAGCCAAAGGTCAACTAACATAGAACAAAATTTTAATAACACCTTAAGTGTAGTCTCTCACGAGCTTAGAACGCCACTTGCAAATATTTTAGGCTTTAGCGAATTAATGCTCAATAAGCCTGTTAGCCAAGAAGAAGGTTTCAGCTATCTAAAAGAAATTTTTAGTGCCGGTCAAAGATTAGGCGGGATTATTGATAATTTTTTGGATTTTGCAAAAATAAAAAATGGTAATTTAATAGACGAAAAAAATTTCTCCGCTGTCGATCTTGAAGATCTGTGTTTTAAAGCTTGGAGATATTCTGTTAAGCCTAATGACGTTGTAGAAATTGCTTGGTTGATTGATACTACACTCGAAGAAATCTATTGTGATGAAGCTGCTATTTCAAGAGTAATGATTAATTTATTTACAAATGCAATTAAATATTCTCAAAGATCACAAATAAAAATTATTTGTGAAATAAAAAGAACCGGCGAAAAAGAAGTAAGAATTTCGGTAAAAGATAATGGTGTTGGTATTGATGAAAAAGATATTAAACGTATTTTTGATAAATTTTATCGCTCTAAAAACGCAGATACAAATTTTATCAGCGGCTCAGGTCTTGGACTTTGGATCTGCAAAGAGATCGTAGAAGCCCACGGTGGTGAAATTACTTGTCAAAGTGTGCCAAATCAGGGTACCCAATTTAATATAAGGCTTAAAACCAAGTAGAAAATGCCTGTCTTTAACTTAGAAAATGCAGAATAGGGAATAATATAATAGTGAAACAAATTCAAAAAATCATTTTAAGCTTAGCGCTAATTTCATTTATTGTTGTTCCGCAAGCAAAAGCGGAGGTTGTATTTCCTTATGCACCTGGTGGTAAATATTATAACTATAAAGAAGAAGCACAAGAAACTCAGAACCTACAACAAAAAGACAAACCACTTACTGTATATGAACTAGTAAATGACAGTTTAAGACCTGAAGCAGATGAATTTTATTTATCTACTATTTATGGATCTTCTAAAGACCCAAGGGCACTTATCAAAAGATCCAATGATATTCGTGCTGGTGAATTATTCACAGGTACTGTCGAGTATAAGATCGGGGACAAAATCTCTGACAATTATGAAATCTTTGATATTGATTTTAGACAACGAGAAGTTATTGTAAGGAATATTATTACCAATGAGTACTATGCACTCAAACTTAGTTATGGCACAGCTACTTCAAAATTAATTAAAAAATACGATTATATTCCTCCAAAAAATAAATGAAAAACCTCTATCTAAAATTATGCTTGATTGGGCTAATTACACTTTTATTAAACTCTGCTCAAGCAGCAAGCTTGATACCTGTATGCTCTAAAAATAAAAGTATCAACAGCTGCCCAAAAAAGAAATTGAGTTTTCCTGCTTATCAAAAAGATTCGGAGGGGAAAGCAAGTTTTCATTACAAAATAGATCAAGGTGCCCTTGGTGAACTAAGTTCACAAGAGACTAATCAATTTACTCAAGAGGTCTTGGGGCTATGGTCAGATGAATCAAATATAGAATTTATTGATGATGGAGAATTTGAAACTGATATTAATAAATCAAACTTTAGGGACTATGTTGATCAAGAACAAGGGTTCAATCTAATCATTTGGGATGAAGCTGGGGATATAATTGAAAGCCTTGCTGGAATAGGTTCACAATCTTTTGTACTTGGCTATGCTACCCCTATTGCATATAACTACAAAAACAATAAAGTTAGTTCAATTAAAGAGGCTCAGACTCTACTAAATGGTTTTCTTTTTGACAGAACAAACATAGGTGGCAGTAAAGCAGAGCTAGAGAACCTTTTTAAAACTACACTCTTACATGAATTTGCCCACATGTTTGGTATTGATCATACTCAAGGTGGTAATTTGGAAGGTTATAACAATAGCGAAGGTGATTTTACTGACATTCCTGTAATGTTTCCACTTGCTGCAAACCCAAGAGTCGAACTACATGCAGATGATAAATCTGTAATTAAACTTGCTTATCCTAAATCATCAGAGCTAGGCAGCTTTGGTTCAATCTCTGGATCTCTCACTAAAAGTGGTAATCCTATTGAAGGTGCAAATATTGTTGCTTATAAACTTGGCGAGACCAATCCAAAACTATTTGCCGTCGCTTCACCTTCTGATGTTGATGGGCTTGGTAGAGGGAATTATGTTTTACCAAATCTAACGCCTGGGGATTATGTTCTATATGCTGAACCTTTAGATCCTAGCTTCACAGGTGGCTCCTCAATTGGTTTTCACGAAACGCCTGCAGATTTTGAATCTGGTTTTTATAATGGTTCAAACAGTTTTTTAAAGATAGGCTACGATGAAGGTCTAATTCAAGGACAAGTCATTAATGTCGCGGCTGGATCTAATGCAAATATTGACATTGATCTTGATGGTAATTCGGGAAATAACAATGGTGGTAACGAAGGTGATGCTAGTTTTTTAAGCGGTGGAAGACTTATAAACGGCTCTGCTATTAGGCTTGCAAACAACACTGTTAAAAAATCTAAAATCAAATTAGTCAACCTCAATCCTGGTAAAGCCATTAATATCAAGATCTCAACAGATTATCCTGATTTAATTATATTTGCCGGGACTGGTAGTTATAACTTCAAAAGTCGCTCTAAAAATATTGCAGTAAAACTTGCTTCCTATCTAGATTTCATTGATAATCCAGATTTTGAAGAGCTTGTTGATTTTGGACAAGTTTCGGTGCCTGTTACTATTGAAGATTTAGACACTGGTTACATAAAAACAGAAACACTTATTGTTGAGTAGATTTTTCTAAAGTCCCTAATCAACGCTAGCACATGGATTGCCGCGCGTTCAAAGAACGCTCGCAATTGTAAGGGTCACGTAATTCGTTGACGGTATAAGTGTAGTAAATCCAAAAGTTTTCTTCAAATTGCGACGGGCACGGTTAAGTTAGCTTAAGTGATAAATCCTGATTAAAATCACAGGTGTCAGCAAAAAATGAGCGGTTGTCTAAGTAATCAAATC
>CAIYXB010000122.1 GCA_903930015.1 uncultured bacterium
ATTGAACCCTATATTCCATTGTCACAAGTGATCAGAAACTGGAAGTCCATAACAGAAAAACTCTCTGAACCACCAAGGCAAAGGCTTTTACAAGGAAATGGCAGGCTATATGCTCACTAACCTAGCGCTTATGGTCAAAAGTCCTCTGTGATCTTCTAAAGAACTCTAATTATTCTTCAAACTATTTTTCATAGCTTTAAGTTGCTCAGCATCAGTACTAGCTTCTGCTTGCAGCTCATAAAAACATTCTATTGCAACAGGGAATTTTTGTTTAACAAGTTCGATTGATGCATGTGCGTATTGCTGTATCTCCCACTGAGCGTCTTTTGGAGCACGCAGCATGTACCAATGCATATAATTACGCAAATTTACTGTAGTGATAAATTCAGTATGAGAACCTACAGGAAGCACTCCGCGAGCTTGTTCGCGGCAAACTCCAAGTTCAAGAAGTTTGTTGTAAGAATCAATCGCTGTTTTAGTTGCTTGATCGTAGATCTCAGAAGCTAGTTCTTGATTGATATCCCCACTATCAGCATCACTTGCCTGTTTGTTGCGAACTGCTTGTTTACGAAAATCATCTGGTTTGTAAACTGTGTTATCAAAAATAGTGTAGCGAGCAGAGATCTCATTAAATACCCAGCATCTGTGTTTCATCCACTGGCGTGCGATGTAGATAGGGCACTTCACTCTGAATTTAATTGAGTTTTGTTCAAAAGGAGTCCAGTGCTTGTGCTTCGCCAAAAATTTAACAAGCTTTTTATCGCGCTCAGCATCAAATTCGTTTGACTCAGATGCGTAAGAAACTCTTGCCGCGTTTACGATAGAAAGATCATCGCCCATAGTGTCGAGTAACTCCATGCTACCGAGCACTCCTAAATCCGCAAAATTTGGATTTTTATCTGAGATTTGGAAAATTGGTGTATCGTCTGTAAGAATTGAAGCTGCGTGACCCATATTTATTATTTTAACAGGGGCTTGAGTTATCGGAGGTTAATAAGGGTTAATATAGGAATTAGTATTAACTAATTAGTAGTGAGCAATCTACCCCAAAAAGCAATTCCAGACCTTCTTTCCATGGGTATACCTCTATATCATCATCATTTCTAAAATTTGGAGCTTTTGATAAACAAATCAATCTTGCCGTAGGTTCCAGTTCCTGAAATGATTTGAGTCCGCCTTTGTAATCGCGAGGATTTTCTGAGGATTTTATTTCGATAGCATAAATTTTTTGATCTGGTGAGAGTAAGACTAAATCAACTTCAGCACCTGATGATGTTCTATAGTAAAGAAGTTCGTATTTTGTTTTGTAGTATTTATTAAGTTTGATTATTTCATTAATTATGAAGTGCTCAAAAATATCTCCATACTCTTTAGTCGCAGGCTCTAATTTAGCGCAAGTTCTTTTGCGTAGAGCAAGTAAGACTCCAGTATCAAAAAAATAAAATTTAGGATGTTTACAAAGACGCTTTCTAGTTGATTTTGAGTATGGTAGTAAGAAGCTGCCAACAAGAGTATCTTCAAGTATCTTGTAATATTCTTTTATGCTTGCAGCTGAAGTGTTTGTTTCTCGGGAGATATTGGCAAAGCTAATAATAGAGCCGCTTTCAGAAGCAGCTAAGCTGAGGAATTTGATAAAAGCTCCGATGTTTCTGACTAGTGCCTCAGCTTTAATTTCTTCTTCTAAGTAGGTTTCAACATACGAATCTAAAATCTCTTGTGCAGTTTCTGAATCTGCATGATAAACAGAAGGTAAGGTCCCGTAGCTCAGTGCTTTATCTAAGATAAAATTCTCTTTTAATTCTTGATAGCTAAGTGGATAGAGATGTCTAGTCCAAGCTCTGCCACCAAGCATGTTTGCGCCACCTTTTTTGAGTTTACGCGCACTTGATCCGCTTAAGATGAAAATTTTATCTACAGCTAAAGTTTCAATCATATAATGAACTTCATCAAGCAAGCTTGGTATACGCTGAACTTCATCTATAACTACATGGGTTACTTCATCTTTTAAAGAGAGTACTTCTTCTCTAAGTAAATGTGGAGCTGCTGCTAAGCGAGTAAATTCTTTGGTGTTAAGTAAATCATAGAATTTGGTTTTGGATTTTGAAAAGTTTTCTCTGATCAAAGTGCTTTTACCAGTTTGTCTTGGGCCAAAAAGAAAAAAATGTGCTTTTTGAGGAAGTTTTAATATTCTTTTTGTTAGTGCCATAGTTCTATTTTACCCTGTAAAACGGAAGTAAGGTGTGTTTTTGCAAGGTAAAAGTATATTAGACATTGTCTATTCCTGCTTAATACCAACCCCGTATATTAAACTATCGTGCCAAGCAGAGCGGTTTAGCTCTGCGTCAGGCACAAAAAAAATCTATGCAGGATTAGTTGGTATGTTTAATAGACCTGTTGCGAAAGTGCAACTTGAGCTAAAACAGGTCTAAACAAATATACAAATACATTGAAATGACAGCCTTAAAACCCAGTATTAGACTATGTATTAGTGTAATATTGTTAATATTATATGCCTTTTCTTGCTCATAAGTTTAATAGGGATGCTCTGAAATTAATAGCCAATAAGGCACAATATTCAGTTGGTCTTAATTACGCAATTCAGGGTTGTATAGATCAGATTTCTTTTTCTAGCGGTACTTATACTGGATTATTTCAAAATAAAAGAGAGTTTTATAAACCAGAAATTAGTGTAAAGAATCAAATTATTGAAAAATATTCTTGTAATTGTGATGATCAAGGTTTTTGCCGTCATCTGGTTTGCCTTGCCTTGACTATTTTTAATAATGAAGTTTCCATGAATGAGACTCAAGAAGCCTTATTGATTTTAGCTTCGATAATTACATTAGCTGCAGAAGGTATAAAGAAAGATGATCTTGCTTTTATCTATAAAAAAGTAACTAACTCAAAAGATTCTATTAATGAAATAAAATCATTGATAGATATCTCATTGAGTGAATTGATCAAAACTGGTCAAATAACTACAAATCCATATAAAATAAATTACTCTCAGTCTTATTATATTCTTGAAGATTTAAGGTCTTCACCTTATGCAAAAAGAGTCATTGACAGTGTTAGAGAGTGGTTTAATCGAAATTCTTTGAAAAAAGTTAATACTCAAAATTATCATTCTTATTACTTAGCTCGTTTAGCTTTCTCTTACTATAGTTGTGATGAAGTTATGTTCAAGAGAAATATGAATGATCTGAATAGCTTTTTGGAAAGTAATAAGTTTCTCCCTGAGCTTGTACCTGAAGAAATGTTGTTCTTTATATATACTTTGACAGCCGAAGACTTCGGTTATGAAAAACTACAAAAGCAACCAGAAATATTTCAATATTATCTTCGCTACAACGCGTTGAGTTATTTTAGGCGTCAAGGTATTAAGAGTAAAGTAGTTAATTCAATCTTGGATGATGATAATTTACTCTTAAAACCTGGATCAGATATTCAAAAATTATATCTGGATTCATTACTATTGGATTTGAGGTTAGAGCGCTTGCAGGAGTATGTAAGTAAATTTACTGATGATTATAAATACTCTTATTATGAGGCTAGCGTTTATTTTTTAAAATCTCGTTTTCAAGATGCTTTCAACCTATATGAAAAGAGTTTAAAGCAAGCTAGAAAGGAATGCAAAGATAAAAATTTGTCTATAGAGGGTATAAACGGTATTTTTTATATTTTGTCTATGATAGTTCTTGATGAAGCAAGTAATGCTACTACAATCCAAAAGAACATTACAAAGAATTATTACAAAGATTTTTATAGTCGTGTTTATTCTTTAATAGGAGATTTTCATAAGTGCTATTTTAAAGACGATCAGGCGAGCTCCAAGGCTGATCCTTACCTGGATTATGATTATGGAGTTTATCAATCATATTTGTTATATTCATTTTCTAGACTTTTTAATTTTTTTACTGATAAGGATAAGATTAATCAAAAAGTACTTTTGAATAATCTTCTTGAACTTCAATCTAGTGCAGCTCTTTGTTATAAAATTACAAGAGATGTTGCTCGAGCTTTGAATCATTCTCTAGAAGAGAATCCGAGCTTGGATGAAGCCAGTTTATTAGATTTTACTACTTTGTTTAAACCAGCTCAAGTATGGCAAAAGAAAATCAATCTTTTGAGGTCACATTTTATATTGGATACCAAGCTAAACGCAAAAAGAGTAGTTTGGATTTTAGATTATGCAACAAAATCTTTGAAGCTTAAAAAACAAAGTATTTTAAAAAGTGGTAATTGGAGTGCAGGTCAAGTTTATGATCTAGAAACAATTAATAGATTTCAAGATGAATCGATATTGACAAGAGCAGAAAAAGAGATAATTAATAAGTCTTCTGACTATCATAATATGTGGTATTTGGATGATGGTGACGACTTAACTTTAAATGAATTTGCTTTACTTAAGCTTTGCGGACAAGAAAATATTTATTTAGATGCAAATTTAAATCATAGGGTTGTTTTGCTTGCTTCAAAGCCAAGTCTAGAATTGGTTGATACTAAAAATGGATTTTATAAATTAAAATTCTCGCATGATTTTAATGAAGAGTGCGTTTTGCTTGAAAGGAAGTCTGCAAAAGAGATTAGAGTACTTCATTGTGATGATAAATTAGTGAAGCTTAAAGAGTTAATTGATTCAGGTCTAGAATTACCATATGAAGCTGAAGATCAAATCAAAGATATATTAAAGGCAGCTCAAGCTACTCTTGAAGTTCATTCTGATTTAGATTATGAGGATTTAAAAAAGCTTGAAGCTAGCTCTAAAGCTTATCTGCTTGTATTTTTTGATGCAGTTAATTATGAATTAAAATTAGATCTCTTTATTAATCCTGCCCTTGATGGTAAAAATCTTGTCAAAGCTGGTGTTGGACGTGAGATGCTTAAAGTTGAAAATATTGAAACTGCTGAAAAACTTTTATATAAGCGAAATTTTGATGCTGAAAAGGAGTGCTTTTTACAAGTTCAGAAACTTTTAAAAATTGAAAAATCTTCAGCTCAATTTAATGGTGTAGATGCATGCTTGGATGCAATTTACTTGCTAGAAAAGATTCATCTGGAATATCCAGACCTTATTGATGTTGAGTGGAAGCAAGGGCAAAAGTTAAAGGTTTTGGCAAAGACAAATTACTCTTCTGTTTCTATGAATATTAAATCAAAAAATAATTGGTTTGAATATTCTGGTGAAGTAAAAATTGATGAGGATAAAGTTATAAACTTAACAGAAGTACTTAATAGTCTAGAAACTAGTTCTGGATCATACGTTAAACTCAGTTCAGGAGAGTTTCTGGGTATAACTGAAGAGCTTAAGAAATCTCTTTCTAAATTAAAATATATTTCTGATGCTGCTAGTTCTCGGATTCATGGACTTGCATCAAGTAATCTTGAAGAGCTTGAGAAATCTGGTGCTAATCTAAATAAAGATAAAGAATGGCAAGCTTACTTAGATAAAGTAAAAAACTTTAATAAATTGAACTTGAAATTGCCAAAAGAGTTTAACGCGCAGTTAAGAGATTATCAGTATGAAGGTTTTGTCTGGTTGTCTAGGCTAGCGTATCTTGGTGCTGGAGCATGTTTGGCTGATGATATGGGCTTAGGTAAAACAGTTCAAGCGATAGCTGTATTGGTGAGTCAGATCAAAACTAAACCTTGTATGGTTGTTGCTCCAACTTCAGTAATAAATAATTGGAAAAAGGAGATTGACAAATTTACTACAGGAATTAAGACTTATATGCTTTCTGATTTTCCTGCTCAGGGTGATGAACGTAAGAAATTATTAGATGGTCTTGGTCCTAATGACTTACTTCTTGCAAGTTACGGTTTGTTGCAAAATGAAATCGATGATTTGTCTCAAAAAGACTTTGCAATGCTAATTTTAGATGAATCACAAGCTGTTAAAAACCCTGTTGCTAAAAGGACTTTGGCTGTTAAAAAATTACAGGCTGATTTTCGTCTAGTCCTCACGGGTACACCAATTGAAAATAATTTAACGGAATTATGGTCACAGTTTGATTTTATTAATCCTGGTCTTTTAGGTAGCTTGAGAGACTTCCAGGGAAAGTACGCAAATGCAATTGAAGTTAATAAAAATAAAGATGCTCAAGCTGCTTTGAAATCTTTAATTCAACCTTATTTACTTAGAAGAAATAAAAAGAATGTTTTGTCGGATTTGCCAGATAAAATTGAACAAAACCTTGTCATAGAGTTCGATCCAGATGAAGCCGCTTTTTATGAATCTTTAAGGAAAAAAGCAGTTGAGATTTTGGCAGAGACAGATGGTCTTGATACTAATATGGGTAAGCGTAAGCTACAAATCTTGGCTGAGATTTCCAAATTAAGAAGAGCATGCTGTCATCCTAAATTAGTTGGTCTTCCTGGTGCTGGTAATTATAAAGGCAGTAAAAATCATAAATTTTTGGAGCTTGTACTTGCCTTGAAAGCAAGTGGTCATAAGGCTTTGGTCTTTAGTCAATACACCAGCTACTTGGATATGATAAAGCAGTATTTAAATAAGCTTGATGTTAATTACTTGTATCTAGATGGCTCAACACCAATTAAAAAACGTCAAAAACTTGTTGATGAGTTTCAAAATGGTGAAGCTGATTTATTCTTGTTAAGTATTAAGGCTGGAGGAGCGGGTTTGAATTTAACTGAAGCTGATTATGTAATTCATTTAGATCCTTGGTGGAATCCAGCTGTTGAAGACCAAGCTACAGACAGGGCGCATCGGATAGGTCAAAAGAAAACGGTAAATGTTTATCGCTTGATAATGAAAAATAGTATTGAAGAAAAAATTCTTCAGTTGCATGATTCAAAGAGAGAAATAGCAGATGAACTTCTTGAGGAAGCTGATATGAGTGCTAAGTTAAGTGATAAAGAATTGCTTGCTTTGATGAGTCCTTAGTTTCTGGGGCCGCATCTACACAGTTCACGTCATTTAAGGGGCCGCGTCTACACTGTTCACATTACACATTAAAATCCCCAAACATCAACAAAGAAAGTCTTGTTTGGCTTGAGTCTTCAATTTCGCTAATTAAGATATTTTCTTTGTAATTATTTTTAATAATTGTGTATATTGTTTTTGATTATTAACCAGTAATTTTTGGTGGAATCTTGATGATCTTTGTGAAAGCGTTGATTTGCG
>CAIYXB010000123.1 GCA_903930015.1 uncultured bacterium
AATGAAATCACCTTTTTTCGAAGCATTTGCGTAAGCTCATGCGCAGAAAAAAGAGTGATTTCATTTGAATATTGCAATAGAGTTAATTAATATTAGTTACAGTCTGAATTACGTTAAAATATAACCATGCCTTATGAATGGTCTATTTATCCTTCAACAAAAATAGATCCTAAATTAATAGAACTTAGTAAAGGGGACAGTCTTCAAGCAAGACTTCTTGTTAATCGCGGAATTACAAACCCAAATTTGGCAAAATATTTTTTTGATTTTCAAGACTTGAGTTTTAGCTCTCCTCTAGAAATCCCAGAAATGGATAAAGCTTTTGCAAGAGTTGTCAGGGCAATAGAAAGTAAAGAGAGAATTGTAGTTTTCGGAGATTACGATGTTGATGGCACTAGCTCTGTGGCGCTTCTATATAGAGCTTTTGGTTTTTTAGGTATAAAAATTGATTACTATATACCAAATCGTTTTCATGAGGGTTATGGTTTAAATAAAGAAGCAGTCTCAAAAATAAAAAATGACTTGAACGCAGATTTACTTATCACCTGTGATTGCGGTATAAGTAATTTTATAGAAGTTGAATTTGCAAACAGCCTAGGGCTTGATGTGATCATTACTGATCACCATTCTATACCTGAGTTCCCGCCACCTTCAATTGCAAACTGTAACCCAAAGACACTTGATGTGGAGCATCCGCTGCATTATTTACCTGGAGTAGGAGTTGCCTTTGAACTAGCATCTTTGATCTTAGATAAGTTCTTGGATGCAAGTGAAGCTCACGCATGTAAAAATGATTTGCTTGATCTAGTTGCTCTTGGTATGGTCGCTGATTTGGCTCCACTTAAAAGTGAAAATAGATTACTTACTTTAAAAGGGCTTGAAGTGCTGAGTAGCACGAGTAAAAAGGGTCTACAAGAGCTTCTTAAAATTTCAGGTGTTGAGATTGATCCTGATGCTGAGCATATTGGTTTTGGAATTGCTCCTAGGATTAATGCGGTAGGCAGGTTAAATGACGCTCAAACTGCTGTTCGACTTATGATCACTGATGATGAAGATGAAGCTCTGGAACTTGCTCGTGAACTTGATTTGAATAACAAAGAAAGACAGGTTCTTTGTTCCGAGATTTATGATTCTGCTATAGAGAAAATTCAAAACAACCCAAAAATTTTGGAAAATAATGTAATTGTTCTTGCTGATGAAAATTGGCATCATGGTGTTATTGGTATTGTTGCAAGTCGCTTGGTAGAAAGTTTTAATTTGCCTGTTTTCATGATTGCAATTGAAGGTGATATTGCAAAATCTTCAGTTAGGTCAATTGATGTAAATGACCTTGATTTATTTAAAGAGATGCAAGAGATACAAAAAAAAACTAATTTGTTTGAAAAATTTGGTGGACATCAAATGGCTGCAGGGTTTAGCGTCAAAAAAACAAATTTGCAAAATTTAATTGATTCGATCAACTTGCATTTTAAAAATAAATTAGCTAATTTGAATTTAAATAAAAAAATTAAAATAGATACATCACTTTCTTTAAATGAAGTTAATGAAGTTTTGGTCACGCGAATTAACAGACTTGCTCCATTTGGCATAGGAAATCCAGCTCCTAAATTTGTGGTGGGTCCCTTAAAGATTGCTAGAACTAAAGCTCTCGGCAAAGATGGTAAACATTTGAAATTATTTGTCCAAGAAGAAGGAAGCAAGATACTTGTTGAGGCGGTAATATGGAATAGAGCAGAAGAATTTTTAGATAGTAACAAGGTGGGTGATAAATTAGTTTTTGCTTTTTCACCTAGAATAAATGATTTCATGTCCATGAAATCTATGCAGCTTGATATAAAGGATTGGCAGAAGCCGGAAGATATTGAGATGAATAAGTTTTTTGCAAGATTTAAAAAAAATACTAAAGCAGAAGTCTAATTTTAGCCAAAATGCTAGAATTATTATCATGAAAACATCGTTTGTATTTCCAGGGCAAGGTTCTCAATCAGTAGGAATGGGAAAAGATCTTTTTGATGGCAAATTTAAAAGTCATTATGAAAAAATTGACAAGCTTTTTGCAAGTTTTCATCAAGAAAATTATTCTCAGATTCTTTCTAATGTAGTTTTTCAAGGACCTGAAGATGAACTTACAAAAACAGTTTTTACTCAACCAGCAATACTTACTATGAGTATGATTTTGGCGGAAAATTTAAAAGAAAAAATCAAAGCAGGTCAAATGGAAAAACCAGCTTTTGTTGCAGGTCATAGTCTTGGAGAGTTTTCAGCTCTTTATATGGCTGGTGTACTTAGTTTTGATGATGCTGCAAAGCTTGTAATAGCAAGAGCGTCTTTAATGCAAGAAGCTCCTAAAGGTGCAATGACTGCAATTGTTGGTATGAATGATTTGGATGTTAAATCTTTTGTAGATAGAGTTGATGGAGTAAGCGTTGCAAATTTTAATAGCCCAGAACAAGTTGTTATCACTGGTACAAAGGAAGCTGTTGAAAGAGTTTCAACAGAGATTGATGAATTTGCTTCAACCAATAACAAACCCGTGAAAATTATTGCACTTAATGTTGGTGGAGCCTTTCATTCACCTTTAATGAAAGAACCTGCTGAAGAATTTAATATTTTAATTGATGAAATGATTTTTAATGATGCAAGTATTCCCGTTGTGCAAAATACAACTGCAAAACCTGTATGTAAAGCTGCCGAGCTAAAAGAAAATCTTAAAAAGCAGATGACGGGCTCAGTTCGTTGGACTGAAACTGTTAAATTCTTTTTTGAGAATTCTGTTGATGAAATTTTTGAGGTTGGACCTGGTAGAGTTTTATCCGGATTGATCAAAAAGCAAGATAGAAGATTTCCAGTAAAAAATATTTCCTGTCTAGAAGATTTAGCTAATCTAGAGGCAGTAAAAAGCTAAACAAATTGTCTGAAGAAAGGAAAACTAAGCGTTTAATTGAAGAGCAAAGTTCTGATTCAAGAATTTTTAACTTTAATTGGTATCCTGGTCACATTGCAAAAGCGGAAAAGCAACTTCGTGAAAAAATTTCTCTTATTGATATGATTATTGAGCTTGTTGATGCCCGAATCCCACAAAGCTCTTCTCATACTGATCTTTATGAATGGGCAGGTCCAAAACCAGTGATAAGAGTTCTTAGTAAGTCCGATGTATCAGATCCTAATAAAAATCCTCAAGGTATTCGTGTAAACTCCAAAGAAAGAAAGAATCTAGGAGCAGTAATTAAGGAAATTGAACTTGCTGCAGAGCCAATCAATGAGCGTTTTAAAAAGAAAGGTCTTATTAATAGACCCTTTAAGGTGATGATAGTTGGTTATCCAAATGTAGGAAAATCATCTTTGATTAATGCGATCGCAAAAAAGAAAAAAGCTAAAGTTGAAAATAAGCCAGGAGTTACTCGTCAGCAACAATGGATTAATATTGAAAGTACGATAAATATCAAGTTGCTAGATACACCAGGGATTATACCAACCAAATTTAATAATGATGATCAGGCTTTAAAACTGGCACTTTGTTCTTGTGTTAGTGACAGGGCTTTTGATCCTATAGAAGTAGCACGTTTAGGTATTGAATTGATAAATAAACTCTACCCAAATTTATTAGATAATTATTACAAAATACCAGGCTTTAGTGTTCGTACTTTCGCGGAGTCTAGCCATAATGGTGAGGATATAAAAGCAGCAGAGCACTTTATAAATGATTTTCGTAATCAACGCTTTGGGAAAATTAGCTTAGAATAAAGTTATGACCTCAAACTGTCTTTTTTGTAAAATCATAAACAAAGAAATTCCAGCTGAGTTTATTTATGAAAACGAGAATAGTCTTGTTTTTAAAGATATAAATCCAGTTGCTCCAACTCATTTATTAGTAATACCAAAAAAACATTTTAGCTCTCTGAAAGATTTAGACTCCATCTCTTCTTCTCAAATCATTCAATGTATCCAAGAATTAACATCTAAGTTAGGCATTACTGATTTTCGTAGTGTTTTTAACACAGGAGCAAAAGCAGGACAGTCAGTATTTCATGTTCATGCTCATGTGATTGCAGGTAGGGAGCTTGATTGGCCTCCAGGGTGATATGAAGCGTTTTCTTGCAAATCTTACAGCAAAATCTTCCAGGTTTTTAATTGAAAAATTAAAAATTGGAAGTGGATCGGCTTTTCCAGGTAGAGTTGCTCTTGCCATTGACCCAATGTTTATTGCAAGCTACAACAAGAGCTTTAACTCAGGAAGATTTAATTTCTTTATCACGGGCACCAATGGTAAAACAACTAGTTCTGGCATACTTGCAAATATAATTAAGGTTGCAACAAATAAGTCGCCTATTAGCAATGCTTTTGGAGCGAATCTCTATTATGGTATTGCAAGCGAATTAGTTAATTCAACTAATATAAATTGTGAATTAAGCTCTAATGATTTTGTTTTTGAAGTTGATGAAGCTGCTTTTAGAAGTGTCGCAAAAGACCTAAAGCCAAAAGCAGTTATTCTTACTAATATATTCCGTGATCAGCTGGATCGTTTTGGAGAAATCAATGCAACTCAAAAGCTTATAGAGTCTGGGATTAAAGCCATTGGGCAAGGCAAAACAAAAATCTTCTTAAACGCAAATGATGAAAAAATTGCGCAGTTCGAATTTTTGCTAGACGATAATTTTGAAAAAATATTTTATAGAGTTGACAATGTGGAGATTTCTTTCAAAGAGGAGAGTTTGCATAAAAATGAACATCATGAGGCAATGTTTACTGCAAGTCTAGTTAAGCGTACAGTCAAAGGTAGCTTCATTAAGTTATATTTTAAAGACGAATCAATCGATGTTTTTTTGCCAATAGCAGGAGATTTTAATATCTATAATGCCTGCGCGGCAGCGGTAGCGGCTTTTCATTATGGAATAAGTTTTAACGACATTAAGGCTGGAATAGAAAGCTATGAGTGTGCTTTTGGTCGTGGTGAAAAAATTATTTATGATAATAAAGAATTGAATATTTTTCTTATTAAAAATCCGGCAGGTTGTACTGAGGTGATTAATTTTGTCTCTCAATTTGATTCCTCTATAGTGCTCATCGCGATTAATGATAATTATGCAGATGGAAGAGATGTTTCTTGGCTTTGGGATGCTCAATTTGAGAAGCTAGCGTGTAAGGGTATAAAGTTCGTTTGTAGTGGCTCTAGAGCCTATGACATAGCCTTGAGGCTTAAATATGCTGGTGTTAGTATTGAAGATATTGAAGTTAAAGAGGAGCTTATTGCCTCGATTAAAGATTTAGTCGTAAAAAGCAAAAAGGACGAAAATTTATTCGTCCTTCCTACTTATACTGCTTTACTTGAAATTAATTCTTCGTCATTAAAATCTTAGTTTAAATTCTCTATACTGAAGCTTTTGCGATTTTTACAATCTCAGAAAACACAGATGGATCTTTAGCTGCTATCTCAGCAAGCATTTTTCTGTTAAGCTCTATACCAGATTTAACAAGTCCGTTAACAAATTGACTGTAAGAAATCCCTTCAGCTCTAGTTGCAGCGTTAATCCTTTGTATCCATAAACCTCTGAAATCTCTCTTTTTGATACGACGATCTCTATAAGCTCTTTTTAGAGCTCTCATCATACCTTGCATAGCAGCTTTGAAGATAGTTCCTCTTCCGCCTTTAAAACCTTTTGTAAGTTTTAAAACCTTCTTGTGCTTATTGCGATTTACGTTTCCTCTTTTAACTCTCATTTTTAAATCCTTGAAAAATTTTTATCTAATATATTTTTTGTAAGGGAACATTGCTAAACATCTTTCTTTGTGATGCTCAGACACCTCACCGTTAGGAGATCTCAATCTTCTTTTGCGCTTAGAAGACATATGCGTATTAATGTGGCTAGTACCACCTTTTTTATACATAAGCTTTCCACCAGCGCTTAGTTTAAAGCGTTTTTTTGCTGATTTATTTGTCTTTTGTTTTGGCATACGAAACATATATGTTAGCAAACGAGGACGGGAAATTGCGAAATACTTGTTAAATAAGCCTTAAGGATATTGGTTTTTACCAAGCTGGATTCTATGTTTTTTTTAATTTAGCTTTCCATTTATCATCGTAATATTAACTTGGTTTAATATAAATCCCTCCATTTGCTTATTATCCGAAATTATATAGACGAATTAGTATAATTGTATAGCGGTATTGGATATTAGACCCATACCAAAAAAGGAAAAATCTGGACTTAGAGAACAAAACTCTCAAAGAAGGCCCAATTTTTGGCAAGCAAAATTCAGCTCTAAATTTAGAGTCTGGATTTGTTCGTGATGAAAAATTAAATCCTAGCGCTCAAATTGATTTTAAAAACTCACCAAATTTGGAAACTTTGCATCAGCAAGATTCAGGTAGTGATTTTAGACCAAGATCAGAAGTTACTGAATATTTTAAGCAAAACATAAATAGACCAATGATTCAGTTAGTAAATCTAGATTTGAATTTTGCAAAAATAGGTACCTTTATGTCACTTGGAAGGATTTTAATTAGTCCTTTTATGCCAGAGGCTAATGCGCATGGTGGCGATTTCTTAAAGACAGCTTGGAGTTTTGTCGATGACATGATGTTGAAAATTAGGCAAGTTTGTCAATATTCAATTCATGCAAGACCAACTCATTTATCAAGACCTCCAGACGATATAAGTTCTGATAGTGTTCATAATTTTGAAGCAGTTGCTCTTGGTAGGCGTGTTTACAATCTAAACGCTTTTATTGCACCTTGGCTAGCACCTTTAAAAATGTTTTTCCCACATAGTGATCATTCTATTGTTGGTATCCCAAGTCGAATGATGCATTCTTTAGATCAGGTTATTGGAAAGATTACAAATCTTTTTTGGAATGTTAGAAGAGTGTCTAAAGCACTCGTACCATATGATGGAGGTATTACTACTGAGGCTCTTGTTGAAAAGCAAAATGCTGTCAGAGATTTAGTTAGCTATGTTTCAAATTCTTTGTTTATAAAACCCTATAAAACTATTTTAAATTTAATCAGACCTGATTCAAATACTGCCTTTGATAACCAATTAGAGTGGCATGAGAAATTCGATAAAAATAAAATTAAGGAAATCTTTGCGGAAGCAATTAGCAATTGGTTAGGTAATATAAGAACTCTATTCCATAGAGATTATAAATCACCGCATCAGACTAATAAAGAAGTTTATAAGAAAGTTGGTTCAGAAGAACCAGAAAATCATCCCCTTTATGTTAGATCAAAAATCCTTAGTCAGGTGTTAGGACTTCCTGCGGGTTTGGTGGGCGGCGTTTCAAATACTCTCAGTATTGGTTTAAATGTTGTAGGAAATTTCTTCAATAATATCCCTCTTTTAAAAGCCTCTGAGTCCTTAACTAATCTTGCAAACTCATTAATGGCAATGGTCTATTTTACCGGTGAAGTACCAGCTAATCTTAATCAGTACTTGAAAATAAAAAATAAAACTGGTGTTGGTGATAATAGGCATTTGTTAGTTGCTGGTGTAGGAGCGCTTGGTATGTTAAATAGAATCAAGCATGCACCAATTATTGGTTCAATAATGAAAAATTCAGGACTTAATTCTTTATTGTTATTGGATCGTTTCAATAATCAATTTGAAAAACTTTTCTTAGGCTTCTTCTCAGCAAATAGATGGCTTTTACATGATCACGAAAGAATACAAGCGCAAGAGGTTTCTAGTGCTGAGGATTTAGAGTTATTTAATAAGCATAATACACTACATAAAAGGCTAACGCTACCACTGAGGGTAATTTTAGGTGATGATGAAGTCAGCTATAAAGCCGATAATAAAAATTTCTATAGACAACTAAATCCTTCAACTTCGCCCACAATGTGACCTTGGCTTGAATAGATGTTCTGATCAATATTAATTGAATTTGGTCTAATCCAGTTTAAATCTTCGAGTATTTTTTTTGCGACAATATCTTTAACTCTTTTTTCTCCGTCAGAAATTTTGATAACTAAAGTTTCTTTGCTCTCAAGATTTAGTACGACGAGTAGTCCGTCAGCACCAGACTTTGCGAAGAATTTGTGTGGAGCGTGTAACATTAATTCTTGATCAAATTTGCCTTTCCCGCTGATCAGAGACGCATGCCTATTTACAGTGTTATAAATATCTAAATAACTTTTTTCAAAACTTGTTTTCGTGAAAAGCTGAGCTAATTTTTCAAGGCTCAAATAAAAAGTTGGTAGCCCGCAACCATCTGTAGCAGTTGTTATAGAATCAAGTTCAGTTAACCTTTTTAATTCATCCAGAATTTTTAATTGAAGTTTATGATTCTTTGTATGATAGTCTGAGCTAAAACTCATTTCTTTTGTAGCTGCAATTTGTGCAATATGTTTGCCGGCACAGTTATGATGAATTTTTGAGCTTATTACTTTTTTGTTTTCTGTTGAATGTAAGCCACAATATAATTCAGATTCATCTATGCCATAAAAGTTGAGCATTTGTTTAAGTAAATCTATTTGCTGAGTACTTGCAAGGTGAGATGCAACAGCCATAGTTAGGTATTCGTTTGTAAGTTTATTTTCTAAAATATCTTTGCAAACTTTAGCCTGAATAGGTTTTATGCAAGATCTTACAAAGAAGCTTTCTTTGTCATTTAGTGTTTTATCTAGTCTCCCTTGTGAGTCAACTAAGCTTAGATAACCATAGTGAATAGTTTCTGTTAAATTGCCTCTAGTTTTAATCGCAAGTTTTCTCATTTGTGTTTATATTAAATCTCTCTCTACTGTATAATTTCTTAGTATGACTAAGCAAATGCAAGCTCTTTTATCTATTATATTGATTTTTTTAACTTCCGTTCAGTTTAATCCAATTTGTGCACAAAATGCAACTGCCGCTGTTGAAGAAGAGGCCATTCAAGCTGATCCATTAGAATATCTATTCGAACAAATGTATGATGCTTGGAATGAGCATGATTTGGAAAGATTGTTTAGTTTTTACAGTAGTGATTTTGTTACGGGAGATGGAATCAAATTAGATGATTACAAAGAGCTTACAAAAAGCCTTTGGGAAGCTTATCCTAATGTCAAAATCGAAAACCAAAAAAGAACTATTCGAAGTCAAGATCAGTATGCAACAGTTTCAGGGATTGATTTTTTCTTTGGGCAAAGTAAAGAACTCAATAAAGAGCTTAACGATAAAGGATTCTTAAATGCAATTTCACAGGGACAAATATTCTTTCAAAAATATGGGAAAGATTGGAAAATTGTTTCAGATAGAATACATTTTGAACTAGTGACTGTTTACTACGGAGACGCTAAGAAATATTTAGATAACCATCAGATTTACTTTAGTAGTCCTGAGCAAGTCAATGCTGGTGCACAATATTCAGCAACTTTATATTTTATATTGCCAGAAAATATAAAGGCAAGTGCCACAATAAACAAAGAACTTATTGTTAAACCTGACCCAGCAGCTGTTTTTGATGAATCTTTTCAAAATATAACAGAGCATAAATTGGAAAGGTTGTTTCAATCAAATACAACAAATCATAATGAACTCGTAAGTGCAACTATTGTTATTTCAAAGGGAATTATCGAACCTAAGTTAGAAGGTGTTTTATATATTTCTAAGCGAATTAATGTTGCATCAACCGTGGGAAATTTATCAAAATCTACAGTCATTAATAAACCTTTCGCTAAAATAGAATAGTCCAATATGGAATTTAACTTAAGAAGTGAATTGATTGAAAAGCTTCCAGTGGAAGCTAAAGTTGCTGTCGCATGCTCTGCTGGTGTCGATTCTATGGTGCTTCTTTCTTTAATGGTAGATGTGCTCGGGGCTACTAGGATTAAATGTTTGCATTATGATCATGCTGTTCGCAGTGATTCAAATGATTCCGTGATTTTTCTTGAGAAATTTTGCAAGGATAAAGACATAGATTTTATTTTTGAGCGAAGAACTGAAAAAATTGCAAATGATAGTGAAAATAATTTACGAAATTTACGTTATAAGTTTTTTGAATCAGCTTGTCAGCTAAATTCAATTAGATATTTGTATCAAGCACATAATTTGAATGATAATGTAGAAACTTTCATTTTTAGAATTTTCAGGGGTACAAATTTAAGTGGACTCAATTCTATCCCAGTGAAACGAAGAATGGGTGATATAGAAATTCGCAGACCCCTTCTTGCAATTACAAAAGAGCAGATTCTTGATTATGCGCAATCCAATAATATTGACTATGTTGAAGATTATACAAATAAAGAAGTTAAGTACCAAAGAAATTTCATAAGACATAGAATTTTACCCTTAGCTAAAAAAATAAATCCAAAGTTTCTTTTTAATATAAAAAAATTAATTGATTTGAGAATTGAGGAAGAGGAATATCTTTTGAAATTAGTTGAAAAGGATTTAGTTGAGTTAAGAACATTACCTATTGATTTAGATCTAATGAGGTCAAAACCAAAATACATCCAAAGGAAAATTTTAGAAGAGCTATTTACGACAAATATTGATTTTGTAAATCAATTTTTAATAGCTATTGAGAAAGGCGGATTTCATAGAGTGAATTTTAAAAATGATAAATATTTTACTATTAAGAAAAAGAAGATTACATTAGAGACTTCTTTGGGTGATTGATTCCAAACCCCTGCGACTAATGCTATTATTCAATATATGACTATAAGTTTTACTGATAGCCAGATTAAGGTCTTGCATAGTGCTCAAGAGATTTCTCAAAGGGTTATTGAAATTGCTCAGCAAATTAATAATGATTATAAGAATTTAGATAACTTAGTTGTGGTTGGAGTTCTAAAAGGTGCTTTTATTTTTACCTCTGATTTAATTCGAGCATTGGATATGAATTGTCAAGTTGAGTTTATTAGACTCTCTAGTTATGAAGGTACAAAAGGTTCGGATGAATTTAGATTATACGATTTAACTTTGCCATCTTTAAAAGACAAAAACATACTGATTGTTGAAGATATAGTTGACTCAGGTAGGACAGCTAAATTCTTATTAGATTTTTTCAAAAATCAAGCGGGAGTAAATACCGTAAAGCTTGCATCGCTTTTTGATAAACCATGCCGTCGTTTAGAAGAATTAAAAGACATAAAACCTGATTACTGCTGTTTTAAAGTTGATGACAAATTTATTTTAGGATATGGTTTGGATTTTGATCAAAAATATAGACAATTGCCTTATATAGGCTATGTTGAAGGTTTGTTTTAGGCTGCCTAGGTGCAGTTAGCAAAGCCCGATAACTGCGTTACTCTCGCAGCTCAAAGTCATCATTTACCACCAGTAAACTCAGCCTTTTCGCTGCTCTAAAGCCTTGTTCTCGAACTTTGTTAACTGTACCTTGCAAAACTTAGTCAAGGGTTTGTTTTAAGCAGCACTTGCAAAACTCAAGTCACGTACTCCATCTTTGTCACCGGGTTTAACTGTATTGATTTCGCTGTGTCTATCGTTTGTGTAATTGAATAATTTACCACTTAATTTCATTGCAATTGGATCTAATTTTTGAATAGCAACTTTGCATGTAAGAACTGAGATGATACTTTTAACCAGGTGTTTGAGAGTCTCTGGTAAAGGTAATGGTTTATAAAGTTTATTTTGTATAAAATTCATTGTTCTTGCAACAATAGTCGGAGCTGTGATAGCTGATATACCATCATGCAATAATAATTTTCCACCAGCTTTAAATTTATCTTTACTTTCAGCGTGACTAGTGTTGGCTATGACTCTTGCCCCAGTTGCACCAATCGCAACTGACCACAAGCCGCCGTAGAGTGCATTTGCTACTGGTTTAGGTAAAATATGTGCGGCAAGGTCATAGAATGATTCTGCAATTTCGTTGCCAAGTGCAGAATATATTCTTACTCCCCAGTTATCATCTAAGAATTTTTCAAGTATGCCTAATTTTTTGGAATCCGTATTTTTTGGGACAGGAGTTTCTTTTTGATCATCTTTTATTTCAGTAATTTCATTTGTGCCATTTTCATTTTTTTGTGTGGCTTCATGTAAATCATTTAGCTCAATACTGTTGAGATTATTCTCAGCTTTAGTTTGATCTTCAATCTTTGTTTTTTGTGGGCTCTGCGTGTTTCTAAATTGTGTTGTTTCTATTGAAGCTAGGTTGGTTTTTATGCTCATTTAGATTAGGGTCGCTTCATAATTGTTTTTTAGGTATTTAGCTATATGTAAATATAAGTTAAATCTTAACATCTTGGGAAATATATAGCAATACTTATTGAGCGAAAGAAAAAACTCCCATTAGATTATCTAATGGGAGTATTAATATCTTACTTAGGTGTTTTCACCCAGGCATCTAGTGGTGATTATTTTATAGTGATGCTCTAAGAAATTCTGGCTCAATTAAACCAAATCCACCATCTTCACGTTTATAAACACAAGCAATCTTATTTGAAAAAACATTTAAAAACATATAGAACGGGTGACCGCAGTCATCAAGCATTTCTACAGCTTGTTCTGGTTCTAGAGGTTTCATTTCAAATCTTTTTACTTTGATGATTTTTGGAGTCTTGTAAGAAGATATTTGCTCTAAGATATCGTTTGGTACTGGGTTTGAATCAAGATCCTCAGAGAGTCCATATTGCTTTAAGCTTTTACCATTATGAATTTTGCTGTAGATTTTGGTTTTGTACTTGCGTAGTTGAGTTTCGATTTTATCTACAACTAAGTCAATTGCAGCGTATAAAATGGATTGAGAGGATTCACATCTTATTACGTGTCCGCCCTTTAAATTAATTGTAACTTCTGCTTTTTGGTTGTCAGTTTTTGCTGACGTTACTGTTAGTAAAACTTTGATATCGTGATTTTGAATTATGCTATCAAAATGTTTATGTACTTTATCTAATTTTAATTCTGCATATTCTTTAATTGCAGGTGTAATTTCTATTTTTCTACCTTCAATAATAGTTTGAGCTCCAACTGTCATAGTTTTCTTACCTTCCTTTTGTAAACCTATAGAGACCACTGAATAACTCCATCTTCTGCGTTATGCTCATCCTCAAAATCCTCATTTACAACCAGTAAACTCCGGTTTTTCGTCTTCGCATGCCTTGAATCTGAAGTTATTCAGCGGTCTCCTATCTACTAACAATTATACCACCGTGGAGTTATAATATATATATAAATAATGTCATATAAGAACTCAAAAACCAAAAAAAAGATCGCTTTTACGCTTGGCGACCTGGGTGGCATTGGACCTGAGATATACAAGAAATTTCTTAAGAATAATTTAGATAAAAGTTTTGATTTTGTTTTAGTTGATGAAGATCTAAATTATCAAAAAAAATTACTTGAGCTAGAACCCGGAAAGCCAAGTAAAATTTCTGGAGTTCACGCATATGAAGCCTTAAAATTAGCTGATCAGTTATGCCGAGACGGGAAAATTGATTATTTAATAACGGGTCCTGTTGCAAAAGAATCTTTATGGCTTGCTGGTATTCAAGTTTCTGGACAAACAGAATTACTTGCAAAATTCAATGAACTTAGTAGAGAGGATATTGAGATGTTCTTTGTTTTAGACGAATTTAGAACAGTACTTGCTACAAGACACATACCAATAAAAGATGTTCCAGAAGTTTTAGAACAGAGATTAAAATTTGTTTTGAAAAATTCTATTTCTGCTTTAAAAAATATTTTTAACATTGCAAATCCATCTATTGCTGTTGCTGGATTAAATCCACATGCTGGTGAGAATGGAATTATTGGTTTAGAAGAAAAAATATTTATGAAACAGATTATTTCTGATTTTGTGGAATCTAATCCTGAAGTGGAAGTTTCAGGTCCTTATTCACCAGATTCAATGCTTGCTTTTGCTGCTCAAAAATATTTAAATAATCAAAAACTCAATCATGATCTATATGTCGCGGCTTATCATGACCAAGTTTTACCTTTGATCAAAGGTATAGGCGGGCTTAGGGCGATCAATCTAACGGTAGGACTGCCATATATCAGATTAAGTGTTGATCATGGTACTGGCTTTGATATTGTTAATCGGGATATTGCAAGTCCAGAGGGCTTTGAATCGTGTTTAAATTTCTGTAAAAATACTGAAAATATTATTTTTTCAGGTAATATCTAAGTTTTTAGCGATATTTCTACATCTTATTAGGGTAAAATTTATATGATGAACACAAAGAGGAAATCAGTTAATTAGTATCTATGGTGCAAAATAACCAATCAGGATTTAGGTCAAAAAGGCCAAGAGTCACTATTCCTCTAAACGAACATATAAGAGCAAGGACTCTTCAAGTTATAGACCACCTAGGTAATAACTTAGGTGAAATTACAAAAGAGGAAGCTTTAAGAATTGCACGAGATGCTGAGCTTGATTTGTTTGTAATCTCTGATAAAACAGAAGTTCCAATTGCCAAAATTCTTAATTACGGAAAATATAAGTTCGAGCAAAGTAAAAAAGAGAAAGGTGTTAAAAAGAATCAAGGATCTGACTATAAAGAGATCAAGATGGGATATAACATCGATATCGGAGATTACAATACTCGCTTAAAAAGAGCTAATGAATTTCTTGAGAAAGGAAAAAAAGTTAAGTTAAATATCACTCTTAAGGGTAGAGAGATGCAGCATATCGGAAGAGCTAAAGAATTAGCACAGAATTTTATTGATGATACGATGGATTATGGTACAGGCGAAGCTATGCCAGATAGAATTACTGGAAGATCAATAGTAGTGTTCATATTACCTGGCGCAGATAAAAATAAAATCAAGAAGCGCCAAGAAGAAGCAAAGAAAGAATTGGAAAATGCTCAGGACAGTATTAAATAGTAAGATTCATAGGGCAACAGTCACAAAGGCTGATGTTGATTATGTGGGTAGTATCAGTATTGATAAAGACCTGCTTGAAGCTGCAGGTTTAGTTGAAAACGAACAAGTTCAAGTTTTAGACATAGCTAACGGTAATAGACTCACTACATATGTAATTGAAGCACCAGGTGGAAGTGGAGAAATTTGTTTGAATGGTGCAGCAGCAAGGCTTGTAAATGTAGGTGACTTAGTGATTATTTGCGCTTACGCTCAAGTAAATGAAATTGAAATAAAAACTCATAAACCAAAAATAGTTTTAGTAGATAAGAAGAATAAATTAGTTAAGATGCTTGATAAACAAATAGCTATGACTAAATTTGCTGAGTTGAATTAGTTATAGTCAAGCTGCCATAGCTTCACTGAGTATTTGTGCTTGGTGAAGTTCTCTTTCTATATTTTTTCGTTCTTTTATTTTCTCATCATTCGCGTTACCTTCTTGATTAAATCTTAGAAAATAATATTGCCCAATACGATCGAAGCCCAATGCTAGTTCATGAAGTGCGTCTCTTCCTCTTTCAAATTTTGCAATTTCTGTAACACCAAATAATTTTGCGTTGTCAGCTGTAAAAAATCTTGCAAGTAAATCTTTAAATGTGCCTAAGAGATAGAAACCACCAGATTTTCTCGCTGTTTTGTTTTCTAGCTGAGTTAAACCAAAATCGTTAAATCCACCAAAAATATCTCTAATGCTAGCTCCAATTTTATCGTTAATAGTTAAGCCAAATATTGACCCAGCTACCATTAGGATTGAAGATGCGATAAGTGTTGGAGCTCCTTTCAGCTCAATAAGGCTTTTTGGGTTTGCTTTTAATTCACTGAGAATTTCTTTGAATAATTTTAAATTTGTTGAAAGACCTTCACTATAATTTTTATGTTTAAAATCTTTATCAGGATTTCTTTGCTCATAGCGATCTTTAAACGCACCTACTGCACCATCAATGCCAGTTGCTATTCCTCTAAATAAATATATTTTTCTTAAATCAAAGAGTGATGATAAACATTCAACTGCAAAAGAGAAAAGTAGGAGAGGATTTTTGTGCTCGTGTGCAGTCCACATACCGATCGCACCATAGAGTGCTAGGTGTAATTTAGTACCCAGCATACTGATATTATTAATAAGTTTTTTCAAGGGATTATCATCTTCAAATAATCTTATTGGCGCACTAATGAAATTTATCATTGCAGAGCCAAATGCTGTTAGCGGCATTACTTTTTTATCAAGAGTGTTAATGATTTGAGGAAGTTTAGTTTCAGCTAATTTCAGTTTTTCTAAATTGTCATTTGGTCTATTTTGATTATTTTCTTGATGCGCGTTGTCTCCACCAAGATTTTTTGGTGTAGATAATGGAATATGCTCAGCTTTGGCCAAGTTATTATTGACTATTTGCATCTTTTTCTTGATATACAATATACATATTCGATCGCGTGATCGAAAAGTATATACATATTATTTATAGCACAGCAGCTACTGCAGATAGGTTTGAGAATTTTTGCCTATGCACCCTTGGTGGAAAACACCTAAAAATTAATATTTATTAGTTAAGTAGTTTACTAATTTGCCGATAGTTGTGTTTATGGGCATTAATAAAAAATCTTCTAGTAATAAACATGATAAATCTGACTCTAAATCAGTTGATTTGAAAAACAGGCTTGATCTTTGTCAAGAAACTTTAAATTGTGTCCAAAGTAATTTAAATTTTTTTAAAGCTTGTATTGCTAGGATAATTACTAGTTTGACAGAGACAAAGTCTGTACTGATAGTACTTGAAGATTTATGTCGAACAAAAGTCAACGGTTCATTTTATGAATCTGAGTTGAAGATTTTTGAGATATTGATTAATTCTGAGCTTCTTAAGATAGATGATATTCATAAATCAACAAAATATAGGGGAATTTCCTTATTAAACACCAAAGCAAGAAAATCTTTTTCAAAAGAAAAACTATTGATTGATCCATACAGCACCAGAAAATTTGAGTTAGATTTTTCTCTTTTTAATATTGATATCTTTTCACCTGTGGATCTAAGTCCTGGATTGAATTTGGGAGCAAAGTTTTGTTTGAGTGATTTATCTATTAACTCTAAAAAAAATACACTGTTTGTAAATAATTATCAACGTGAAAATAGTTTTTTGAATGATTTCGTAACTTACAGGTTCAATGTAGATAGAATGCTTGATCGTGCTTTATCTATCTCGTCAGTTCTAGATTCTAAGCAGGTAATACTAGATATTTTGAAAAAATCTCTTTTAAAAGAAGATAATCCATTAAAGGATTTAAAGAAAATAAATTTCGCAAGAGTTAAAAAGCACGTAAAAGCTGACTTTCAAAGGATTGCAGAGTATTTTTAGGTACTGTTGCTCATGTATTAATTTTCCAAAACTGTTATATTGAGCATTATGTCTGTAGGTCCTAATGCACAATTCTTGATCAATTACTTTGGAGCAATTCCTGCAGATACAGGAGCTGAATCTTCCCTCATCGCAATGGCTTGCCCTCAAGCAGAAAGAAACAAAATTGCTTCTGAATACCTGGGGAAAAAATTTGCAGCAGTCTCTGAGCAAATAGATTCGGCTGAGGTACATTTAAATAATTTAGGTAAAAAGCAAATTGAATATGTAAGAGAAAACATTAGCAGCGGTCAGCTAGATGTTTATGTTTATTTAGGAGCATTATTTAATCACTCAGCAGCACCATTTAAAAAATTATTTGAAGATTTTGGTGAGCACTTAGCAACTGGTGTAGATCAGACGTCAAAAAATATCGCAACTACAGATGGCACGAGGACACCGCTGCCAAGAATGCTTGAAGCTGGTGTAGATTCTGCAGTGCATATTTGGGAAGCTGTTTTAAAATCAGTTTTAGTTAAGCAAGGTTCTAATATTAATTTAGATCAATTTGAAAAAGCTTATGAGAAATCTAAAGAATTACTTCTGGACCTAACAGACATACCTTTGCAAGTTTTAGCGACACTTGAATCATATTTATTTAAGAGAGAAAAAGCTTATGATAAATTCAGTGCTCAAGATCAAGCTAATGAGAGAATGGGTTCTAATGTTCGCCATGAGGCGATTAATTATGATAAAAAAACTGGTGAACTTAATTTAGATCAGAAATTTATGTCTAATGATCCAGTCCTGACTGCTGAAAAAGCTAATTTAGATAGAGTAGCTAATGATAGTCACTATAAGATTCATAGCTGTGCTGGAAAGCAGATGATTCCATTGTTATTTAAATACATGGATCAAATTTTTGAAGAACATCTATTTCCTCACTTTGAGAATATGGTTAGAAGTGGAAATTGATTCTTTGTTGAGAATTAAGTGAGCTGGCATTCATGAAGCAAGAATTACTTGTCAGCAACTTACTCTAAAAGATGAAGGAACTCGAGAAAGAGCGGAAAATTATGCACAATATATATTTCGTGATAACCAAGGATATTTTGATTGGTTATGTAAAGGTGATTAAGATAAAAAGGTTGCAACTAATATTCGACTTGCTCCTCATAAAAAATTTGCTAGGCTTTTGGGGTCAGACCCCATAACGCACTTTGGGCGTAATTGCGAAAATTGATCTTTGCTTTGCTAGAATCGTTTTGATGGCAGACAGAAGGGACATAAATGTTTATCCAGTAATTAACTTTGAGTCAATTGAAGACATAATCTTTGAAATAAGAGGTTCTAAGGTAATTATTGACAGTGATTCAGCTAATCTTTATGGAGTTACTACCAAGAGACTTAATGAGCAAGTTAAGAGAATTAAATATAGATTTCCTGAGGATTTTATGTTTAAGCTCACTAAAAAAGAAAAATCGGATTTGGTCGCAAAATGCGACCGCCTCAAATTACTTAAGTTTTCTACTGTAAATCCTAATGCTTTTAGTGAGTATGGAGCATTGATGCTTGTTTCTGTAATAAATAGCAGGTAGCTATTAAAGTTAGTATTGAAATAATTAGAGTTTTTCTAAAATTTCAAGTTTAAATGGTGGACGGTATAAGACTTGAACTTATGACCCCTTGCATGTCGAGCAAGTGCTCTACCAACTGAGCTAACCGTCCTTAATGAACAGCAAACATTATAACAGGCTATTTTGAGATTTGAATTAATTACTATAAAGCTGTTTTTTTCAGTTACGCTAAAAATGCTCACGCATTTTTTTAACGCTTGACTTCAGTCGATCGGCGCTTTGCGCCTCACCGAGGGCAAAGGTACCGCGCTAAAATTTTCGGCTTCGCATGACGTCGGGAATAACCGTCCATATTTAACAGCAAACATTATAACAGGCTATTTTGATATTAGAGCTAATTACTCTAAGCTAGGAAGTTTTGTATTATCAATCCAATGTGATTTTATTGATTTAAAAAGTTCAAGCATTGAATTGAGCTCAAAAGGTTTGGTAAAAAACGAATTTGCTCCAAGTTCATATGCCTTCGTTATATCATCTTCTGATTGAGAGGTGGTGAGCATAATACAAGGAATTAATTTTAATTTTGGATCATTCTTAATTTCTGACAAAGCTTCAAAGCCATTCTTCTTTGGCATATTAATGTCAATTATTGAAATAAATTTTGATCTTGTTTTTGAATTCTTGAATGTTTCAGAGCTTTTCAAGTATGTTAGTAATTCTTCACCATTCTTGAACCATTCTATATTTCCAGTAAAGCCACTTTCTTGAATTGCTATTTTAATGAGTTCAAAATCTTCAATTGAATCTTCTGTAACAAGTATTGAAAAAAAATCAGATTTTATCATTATTCTATCCTAGCAGTTTTAGTTAAGTGCTTAAGTTTTACCCAATGGTTAATATCTTGAATCCAGGTAATAGTGACTAGATTAGAGGATTTAGATAATTTATTTGCCAGAATGAATTAACACTATTGTGTTTTGTGCCTAAAAACCTTGGAATAAATATTAAGAAGTCTCTTATAAGAATTAATGAAAAATAATTTTCAACAAAAAAATAAAAGACAATCTTTAGCAAGACTATTTGGTCTTTCTACTTTGTATTCTTTCGTCATCTTTTTTTTAATTACGGGATTAAGTCTTTTTACTTACCAATATAAGTCGATAGCTAATATAAATAGTAAGTTTAATCAAGATCAACTAATGTCTTTAAAATTCATATTAAAGCAATATATTGATAACAGAGTAACTGTTTTGAAAGATATAGCATCTTTACCGGTAATTCAGCGATCATTATCCTCAGAGGGCATTGATAAAAACAGATTAATGGAATTTCTTGTTGAATTCAAGATACTTGGTAATAAAGGCTCAAAAGTTTTATTAGATTCAAAAAAGGAGATTCTTTATTCTAGTGAGCATTTAAGTTTAGATGACGTTGCTCATCTAAAAAATTTGAATTTGATTTATCTAGATAAAATTGATGTTCATGTCTTATTTATAAATAATAAAAAAGTTGAATTTATTGTGCCAATTGTGGTTGATGGTGTTTTTAAAGGTGCATTTATTTATTTGGAAGAATTTCCTATGCAAGAATTTATAGGCGATTCTAATAATATTTCAGTACAGTTAGAATCTTCAAACAAAGTCAAAATTAGTTCAAAGGATTTTGACGTTAATTCCTCAGATATAATTAGCGTATCGCTTGAGGAGTATGGCATGTCACTTACTTTAGCTAATCCAAGAAAAGCTACTACTGGTTTAATTGAAGGTGCCGCTATAAATCTTTTCTTGAGTTTATTGTTAGGATGTTTTTTATCTACAGCTTTGATTTTTATTTATGGAAGAAAGTATTTTATAGAACCTTTTGAAAGGCTAGATAAACTTGAATCTCAACTAGAATTAGCTTTAGATGCTTCAGGAGTTGGCACATGGCTTTGGGACCTAAAAACAAATGTTATCAAATGGGATCCATACAGTTATAAGGTTTTTGGTGTAAATCATTTGGATTTTCATAATAATTATGAATCTTTTAGCCGACTTGTCTTAGATGAAGATAGAATGCCCTTAGAGAGAGAGATACAAAAGTGTCTTGAGCAAAACCTATATCTTGATACTGAGTTCAGAATCAAACGTGGCGATAATGGAGAGGTAAGAAATATTGCTGTGAAAGGAAGAATATTACTTGATGATAAATTTGAGCCTATCTCTATGACTGGTGTTAACTTTGATATTACCAAGCTTAAGGTACTTGCTAATAAATTAGAAATCTCTGAATATGAATTGAAGAAAGCATATCAAGAAATTGATATGATACTTGATGCTCTGCCAGCTTTTATATTTTATAAAGATGGTAATAATAATATTTTACGGGCAAATAAATTTGCTGCTGATAGTTTGGGTCTTAAGAAAGAAGATTTAGCAAA
>CAIYXB010000124.1 GCA_903930015.1 uncultured bacterium
ATCTCGGAACTTGTTTGTTTATATTTTCTTGACATTCTTTTCTCCTTATTATCTTATAGACGATCTTAGGAAGGAAAAGTTTTTAATTTATTTTGGCCCTTTTTCGCGGGACATTACACGGTTAAGTCAGCTATGGTTATCGATCTTGATTAAAATCACAGGTGTCAGCAAAAAATGAGCGGTTGTCTAAGTAATCAAATCAATTAACACACTAATAGCTTTATCTCAATCAACATCAGTGAATTAAAAAAGACGACTTAATTTCAACAATATATACTGCTGTATAATTGAATAATGCTCAAATGCCTAAAGTACAGCATTCTGTTATCGATTTTTTCGTTAACTACTGCATTTGCTTTTGACTTAAGTGAGGTCAAAATTATCTCCGCAGAAAAACTAGATTATAAAGATGGGAATTCTATTTTAGTTGGTAATGTAAAAGTCCAATTAGGTGATTACTTTATTTCTGCACCACAAGTTTTTATTGATTCCGATGAATCAGGTAAACCTGACAAAGCAAGATTCATTGATAATGTGACTCTTGAATCTGAAACTATGATCATTAATGCTCCAAGAATGGAAATCGACCTGAAAAATAATATTTTAAAATGTTTTTCAGACGAAGATAATATTGTTCAAACTATTCTTACAGACAAAAACTCCAAGCAAGCAACTATTCAAACTTGGTATCAAGAATTTAACTACAAAACAGGATTTGCAAACGCCCATTCTCAAGAAATACAAACAGGTGGTGCTCTTTATGAAAAAAAACTTGATCAGGTTATTTTTTTATATGATAAATTCCAAGTTGTTTCAGATGATATTGAAATGCAAACCAAAGAAGGTAAAGTTGAATACGCAGTATTCTTAAATAATGCCGTTGCAGTTGATGACAGTCAAAGAACAGAAGCTCAAGAAATTTACTTTTTCCCAGATAAAGATCTACTCAAAGCTGAAAAAGACGTGAAGATAGTTTATGCAGACAAAAATGATCCAGCTTATATTTTTGCCGATCTAGTAATTTACGAAAAAGACAAGAATGTAATGTCCGCTTTTAGTAAAACAAACACAGCAAGTTCCAAAATTTACCGAAAAAATTCTTATGGACAAAGTAGGCAGATTGTTTTAAATCTCGATGATAAACAAAAACCTGACAACGCCATCCTTACAGGAAAGGCTTATAGCCAGATAGACGATAAGGCGCTATCTGGGCATGAACTTTTATTTGATATAAAAAAACAAACTATCAAAACCTTGGTTGGTAGACCAAAGACTCTTCTTTTTTCAAATGATGAAAGTGATGATACTAAGCCAGCAAAAGCTTCAAAAAAGAAATCCAAAAAAAAGACCACCGATAATGGTGGTCTTTAGAAAATTTAAAAACTGAAAACCTACAACTTCGTAGTATTCAGTTTTTCGTAGCTTAGTGATTAGGCTGCTTGAGCTAATTGAGATCCAACATTTCTGTTTAATTCTCTTTGAGCTGCGTAGTAGCTTACACCACCTGCAACAGAGCCATTAAAAAAAGCTTTTACTCTTTCTACTAACCCTCTGCCAGCTACTGATCTAGGATCATTAACTGCTTTGTTAAGACCGATAGGTGCTCCGATTGGAGCACTGGTTGTACCAGTCATACTGATAATTCTAACATATCGAGCCCTAAAAATGCTCAGGACTCACATGTGTGACTTTCAACTGCGTTAATTCTCGGCTCAAAATGCTCATTTACAAACAGTAAACTGCGCTTTTTTGC
>CAIYXB010000125.1 GCA_903930015.1 uncultured bacterium
ACCCTATATTCCATTGTCACAAGTGATCAGAAACTGGAAGTCCATAACAGAAAAACTCTCTGAACCACCAAGGCAAAGGCTTTTACAAGGAAATGGCAGGCTATATGCTCACTAACCTAGCGCTTATGGACTTTTGACCCCCTTGAGAGAGTTTGAATTTTGATAATTTTATTCTTTATGGCTAGAGCTTTAAGAATAGAATACCCAGGAGCTTTTCATCATGTGATTTCTAGAGGGTATCAAAAGATGAATATTTTCCTTGATGCTGCAGATTTTATGAGATTTGAAGCTGATTTGCAAGAAGTTTTTTATTCTCATAGTCTTATAATCCATGCAAAGTGTTTGATGAGTAACCATTTTCACTTATTCACGGAAACTCCTTTTGCCAATTTGCAGAAAGCAATGCACAAACTTTTATCAAGATACTCAGCGTATTTTAAATCTAAATATAAACATAGAGGTAAAGTTTTTGAGCAAAGATATAAAGCTTTTTTAGTAGATTCAGAATTATATGCTCTTGATTTGGTTAGATATATTCATAGAAACCCAATGGGAGTTTTGGTAGATGATCCTTTATCATGGCATTACTCTAGTTATAAAAATTATCAGCTCGATTGTGCAAAACCAATTTATCTAGAGACTCAAATGGTTCTTGAGCGTTTTGATAGGGATATTAATAAAGCAAGAAAGAAGATGAAAGACCATATGTATAGGAATCAATCCTCCAGCTGGTTTCCAGAAGACTTTATTCTAGGCAAAGCAATTTTGGGTAATAAAGAGTTCCTTGATCGAATTAAAGACAAATTGCCATCAAAATATAATGCTGAGTTTACTGGTTTAATGCAATTGAAATCAGAACTTAAAATACCATCTATAAAAAAATTTGTTTCAGGTATAAATGTTGATATGTGTACTAAAGTGAATCTTTTGATTTATGCATTTCATAAAAAGACTTCATTGAATAATCTTGAGATCAATAAATTACTAGGTTTGAACTTACGGAGTTCCTCAATTACCAGTAGGCTATTTAATCTCAAAGAAAAGTCAAAGAAAGATATGAAATTAGCAAAATATTTGATAGATATTGAACAACTTTAGTTATTTATCTTAATTTTCTTGGTTCAGTAGATGCGGCCCGTTTTTCGCGAGAGTTTAAGCTAGACGAAAAATATTTTGAGGTCATGGATTTAATTACAGAGTCTGTTTTTGGATATCCGACTAATAACTCTCAATAAAATTTTTTTGGTGTCTCAATGTGAAGTGGATTCCAGGATTTACTTTGGAGCTTGTGGTCTTGGGTGATCAACAAAAAGTATAACTAAACAAGAATTATTTAACTCTTATATTGTGTATTCTAGTTCCTATGGACAGCCTTTAGGCTAGTTATTAATCTTTCAGCTAGCTTTTGAGCTTGAAGTCTAATTTCAGGTACTGCTGTAGTCTCCCATAATTGACCTTTAAGTGGAGGCCCTAATGTTGAGAATATTGTAGAAGCTTTTCCGTCAGCACATATTAGAGCGCCATCCTTATTAGCTTTTAAACCAAGAGACATTGAATCTGATTGAATTATCCCTTGTTGAAGTAGATTTATTATAAGTGGATCTTCTATCTGACAGAAATCTTGCTCAGATCCAGTGCAGTTGATCACTTTTGACACTTTAATTTCACGCAACTCTTTTGAACCTCTTGGTCGATAAGTGACTTTAACGGAATTATTAATTTCTTCAAAGCTATTAATTCTTCCTGCGATAATTTCTAGCTGACCAAAATTACACATTGATTCGAGTATGAGTGATGCATCTTCTGGTGTGCGATGTCTATGAATATCCCAGTAAGGTCTTAAGTGCCTAAAAAATTGTTTTCTATCTTTTTCGCTGAGATCTTGCCATAAAGTTTGTATGTAAGGTCTTAGACCGTCCAAATAAGCTCTCCAATCACCACCAAGGGTAATGAATAGATTTAATTGTTTACGAATGATGTTAAATAATTCACGCAAAGACTTATAATTTTTGAAAATACTTGGATCAATCGTTGCAACCCCAGCCTTGAGATTATGCTTATGTGGTATGAGCCCATGTCTTGATAGTGCAAGAATTTTACCTTTATGTTTACGAAAGTTAAGTTCAATTGCTTTATCAACCATTGTTAGTCCGGTACCAATTAGAAGTACGTCTTCTCGCTCTTCAATACCTTTTATTGCTGCTTGTGACCAAGGATCACGAACATATCGAGTACTTGAAAAGAAATTAGTTTCTCCTAAATGTAAATTTTTTGGTGGATAATTACCTACTGCTAGTACCACAGCGTCTGTCTCTAGCGAAATCCCACTTTCAAGATGAACAGTAGCTTTGTTTACCTTATCATCAACGCTTATTCTTATCGCATCGTCGTTAATACGTTTGAATTTTACTTTTTTTGATTTGTCTTGATCAGCGTTGTAAAGCACATACTCAAGGTATTCTCCATACATCATTCTTGGAACAAAACTATGACTTTGAATAGAAGAATCTCTATTTTGTGCCCACCTTAAAAAATGCTCAGGCTCATTTGGAAAAGCACTCATATTAGAGGCAGGTACATTTAGAAGATGATGTGGACTGTTGGTTGAATACGCAAAGCCCCTTGCAAATTTAGAAGCTCTCTCAATTAGAATTATTTGAAGTTCTTCATCTTGGAAATTTTGATTCATTAATTGTGTTGCAACAAGCGTTCCACTAAAACCTCCACCAATAATAGTGATAGTCTTTTGGCGTTTTTCTTTAGCCTTCAATAATTTAAGGAGATCGTCTGGAACGCAACCTACAAGATATTCATAATTTTTCTGCTCCAAAGTAAGAGACTCAGAAACTACTTCATTGTTATATCCAAGAGTAACTTTTAGTTCTTCGTCTGATAGAGGAGGAGAATAAATATGAAGAGTCACTAGATTTTTAGTAGAGTTATTTCTTACTTCATGAGCAATTCCAACTGGTACAAGCTCAACATCACCTTTCTTCAAAACAGTTCTTACTTTAGTACCATCTTGATGATGAGTTATACATGTCATCTCGCCACTAACAACCATAGAAAATGCATCTGAGGCTCCGTGAGTATGCAAGTCAGTACCTTGACCAGGTAACCAACCCATCAAAATCACTTCTAAATTATCTGTTTTAAAGACTAAATTGCGGGAGTATTTTTCGTTAAAAAAAATTTCTAATGACTCAAGATTCAAAGAACTCATTATGAAATTTATATTATCATGGTTTAAATTTTAGTATGGAGCGGATTCCCGGGGTCGTGCTTAAACTGAAAAGATTTAGAGCACTATTATTGCCCGCTGTTTCTACCGATGGTCTCAGTATGGAGCGGATTTTCGAGGTCGTGCTTAAACTGAAAAGATCAAGAGCACTACTTTTGCCCTCGATGAATCCGCTCCTTATACAAAATAAAAAGCACCCCGCAAAGGGGTGCCATTTATTTTGTTTTAATGGAGCGGAAGAAGAGATTCGAACTCTCGACCCTTTCCTTGGCAAGGAAATGCTCTACCACTGAGCCACTTCCGCATCCTATTGTTTTGCTTTCCCGCATTTCCTACGGAAAATGACTTTTTTCATTTTGCTCGCAAAGCTCGCGAGCACTGAGCCACTTCCGCATCCTATTGTTTTGCTTTCCCGCATTTCCTACGGAAAATGACTTTTTTCATTTTGCTCGCAAAGCTCGCGAGCACTGAGCCACTTCCGCATTTCGTCATTGCGAGCAGCGAAGCTGCGCGGCAATCCATGTACTTAGATTGCTCCCGTAAATATTAGCAAATAAACCAAAAAAATCCATTTAAACAACAAAAATTTTAGCTTTCATTTCTTGTCTTTACAATTTAATTCAAATGAGCTTTTTGCAGAATATCTTTTTCGCTATGCTCAACCATAAAGCGTCTAGTACTTCTACTTACGGTTTGCAATTCAGAAATGCTTGAATCTATGTGGCTCAGTACTTCTTCAGCATATCTATCAGCATTGTATTTAATTTGTCTTGCTTTTTCATAAGCTCTTTCTTCAAAATCTCTTGCTTTCTCCAAAGTCTCTTTACGAATATGTTCTACTTCTGCAAGAGATTGAGATTTCATTTCTTCTATTTGAGCCATAACTTGACCATGAACTGATTTAGCGTGTTCAAGTGCTTCAGCTTTGATTTCATCTTCGTCAATCAGTCTCTGGGCTTCCATGCGAGCCATGTGGATCATTTTTTCACATTCTTGGCGAGTGCGCTCAAGCATGTTCTCTGACTCAGCTTTAACTTTAATTTCTTGTTCTTTTATTGCTTTAATACTTTCGTTAGCTTCTTTGATTTCAGCAGGAATTGCTGCGTAAAGCTCTTCTAGAGCTCTCATTAAGTAATTTACGTCTAATAATTTTTGATTTAAGACTGGTACTACTTTTGCTTTTTGTATGTACTCACCAACCTCGTCTATTTTGTTATAAATGCTCAAATTATTGTCCTTTAACTATTATATTAATAGTATTACCGAGTTGTATTCTTTGCAAGCTTAATTTTTCCTAATTCCCCTTAATTCCTAACCACAGAACTAAAAAGCTCATGAATGGGTGTGTAGGAGCCAATTACACAAGCGTAGAGCATTCTTGAGAAGATTG
>CAIYXB010000126.1 GCA_903930015.1 uncultured bacterium
CATCGTAAACAAAAACATGGGCATTACATCACATTATGATAGTGATATGGGATTGGGTGCTGGAATAACTTTTTCTTACTAAAAACTTTTTAATTGTCTATTGAGATAATTTAACTTCAATAAAAAACAAAATCATGAAAATAAACATTGTTTTAAACCTCTTGTTGACATTACCTATTGGCGTTTTTGCCCAACACCAAAACCATCAACTCCAAGCCGATACCAGTAAAATAGCAGTCAAACCCAAAAGTCCAAAAATGACGGCAATGGCAATGGTAAGCACAAATCACGTACACATAGAATATGGTTCACCGAGTGTAAGAGGACGGAATATTTGGAATGGTTTAGTTGCTTATAATCAAGTATGGTCATCTGGAGCTCACAAAGCTACTTGGATAGATTTTGGTCAGGATGTACTAGTTGAAGGCAAAGTTATTACAAAGGGTAAATATGGATTTTTTACTATTCCAGGTAAAGAAACGTGGACTTTGATTTTGAGTAAAACGTGGGATATGCACTTAGCGGATGATTATAAAGAAGATAATGACATCATCCGAATTATGGTAAAACCAACAAAAAACGATAAGTTAGTTGAATCGCTTGCATATGAAGTACTACAAACTAATGCCAAAGAAGGTAAGATAAAATTGAGCTGGGAATATTTGAGTGTTGAGTTTCCATTTAAAAATAAGTAAAAGATATTTTCGTTTTGTGCCAAGAATTATGCCAAGAATGTCGAACAGGGACGGACAAAGTCGGACAATCCAAACTAATTAGTATAAGAATTAGACCATATTAGTGTTTGAACCCTGTATGGTAACATATCATTATGACCCTTAAAAATCTGTTAATCATGGGGTCCCTGGTTCGAGCCCAGGAGAGGGAGCGGTAATCAAAAAGAGGTCATTTCGACCTCTTTTTTTGTTTAAAAACCTCCATAAATTTCTGTCAAGAGACATTTTTTGTGGTTGCAACTTTATTAAATTTGTTAAAATTATATATAAAATGACTGAGGAAAAGAATGTTTCGGCTGCAGAAAAAATGTTAGGTGATTTTGCCCCAAGATTATTGGGTTACACAGATAATGTATTGTTTGGAGATGTATGGGAAGGCAAAGAGCTTTCGAGGCGTGAGAGGAGTTTAATTACCGTTGCGGCCTTGGTTGCAGGAGAACACTCCAACCAACTAAAATTTCACTTAAACTATGCTAAGGAACACGGCTTGACGGAAGCAGAGCTTGTGGAAGTTATTACGCATCTAGCATTTTACGTAGGTTGGCCAAAAGCAATGACTGCCATTATGATTGCGAAAGAAGCATTCGAAAAAGAAAAATCATAGTAGCAGTCTTATAATTGATATTATTGGCTGCAACATTCCACTTAATAAGGGAGCGAGTAAAAAGATAAAAGGGTTATACTTTGATAGTATGGCCCTTTTTTTATTCATAAGTCTAACACCTGTCATTTACCACGTCATCCTTGAACTGAAGTATCTGTTTCTTCATCTCCTTAATCTCCTTAATCTTCTGTTCCAAAGAAATCAACTTGTCATCAAGAATTTCAAG
>CAIYXB010000127.1 GCA_903930015.1 uncultured bacterium
CAGAATTCTCGTTCTTTAACGAACACTTCGTCTCAAATGAAGACTTAAATTTAATTGCATAAGCACTATCTTTTTTTAATTGTCTTTTTGATAAGTTATCAAAGAAGTTTAAAAATAACGCATAGCCACCAACGAAGTTATTTTCCTTTAATTTAAGGATATTAAAACATGATTTATCAATAATGATCTGGTCTTTGCTTATGTCCCAAACCCACGCACCAACTTGATTCATTAGAAGATTTGTTCTTAAATTTTTAAGTTCGTCAAAGTGTTTAATGTCTTTAGTGGAATTATTGATTTGATCATCCATAAATTTTTTAAATGAGTCAATAAAATGATTTTCTTTGCCTCGTAAATCAACGAGTTTTTTTTTGAATTTTTTTCTAATATTTCGACTTTTCTCATTGAAATATCTTTTCATTTCAATATTTTTTTCCAATTGATGTTTGAACTCTTCCTCTATTTTTTTGATTGACTGAACTGAGAAAGTGTAGGAGCCAATGGTCTGAATAATTATGAATATGAAAATCAAATTTAGTCCAAAAAGAATTAATCTGTGTTCATTTGACTTACTGTATTCAGGATGATTTTGATGATTCTGCTTAAGTGGCGAATGGTGAGTTAAGAAGTTATTTGAAAATTCAGCAAAGAGTATCTGTGTTTGATTTGTAGATTTATCGGTTGAGAAATAGTTTATGTTTTTAATGAAAATCAGATTTATAAAAGTAAATGAAACCAAGATCAGTATAAAAAAGATAAGATTTATTTTCATGGTCTTACTTTTATATAGATCACTCATCTGTAGATTTTTTGAAGGCTCGAGTTGTGATGAGCCCTCTTTATTAGAAATAATTCTCCCCATTGCAAACCTCCCCAAGATTTGTTGCAAAATTTATACATTAAAATAATATGAACAATTATAGAAATATAAAGATCTAAAGTCAATTGATTTTTTGATATTAGAGTAAAAATTAATCTAAGGCAGGGAACATATCAAGATATGGGTATTATCTTTTGTTTAAATAAGTTTTAGTTAAGTTATTTCTTGGGAATATATTTTCTAGGCAAAAGATTGTTTAGCAAGCTTTGTGGGGATAGACTTTAAGTCTAGGAATATTTTATTGCAAAAATCTGTTGACTTAATACTTGAATTTGGAGAAGCTCTGCATAACTATGGTGCAACTTCTTATAAATTAGAACAGGCATTGCAGAATATTTCAAAAAAATTAGGTATGGAGGGAGAGTTTTTTTCAACTCCAACTCTATTAATATCCTCTTTAAAGAATGATCATGAAATTAAAACCTATGTCAAAAGAGTTTATTCTTCAGATTTAGATTTAAGAAAGCTTACTCTTCTTGATTCGTTAGGAGATAAATTGATTGATGGAGAAATTGATATTGAAGAGGCTTATCGAAAACTAAAAATTATAAGAAATCTTAAAGATCCATATAGCGGTCTGATTGAGATCATTGCTTACGGATTAATAGGTGTTTGCGCCTCTGTATTTTTCAATGGAAATTTACCTGAACTGATTGCCTCAGGATTGGTTGGTTCAGTGGTGGGTTTTATAACAGTATTTGCAAATAGAATTTCAGGCTTAAAAAATATTACAGAATTTGTTGCTGCTTTTTTTGCAACTATACTTGCAGTGCTCGCCTCTAAATATATTGAGACATATAATTTTAACTTGGTGATTTTGCCAAGCTTAATTGTTTTAATACCTGGGCTCACTCTAACAATTGCGATTACAGAGCTTGCCACATATAATCTTGCTTCAGGTACAGCAAGATTAATGCAAGCGATACTGGTTTTTTTCAAATTATCATTTGGAGTCGCTTTGGCTCTTCAATTTCTAAACTTTTTAAGTGTTGATATAAGCTTCATCAATTCACCAATTGAGCTTTCACTTTTATGGAAATCAATATCATTATTTTTTGCCTCGATCGCATTTACTATTTTGTTTAAAATACCTTTGAGATTTTATCCTTGGGTTTTATTAGTTAGTGCGGTTGGATTCTTCACAACTTATTTTGCCAGTATAAAATTCGGTGTAAATATGGGGACTTTCCTTGCGGGCTTTGCTGTGTGTATTGTTGCAAATGCTTTCGGGCGCTGGAAAAAGGCACCTACGATATTACTTGAATTACCAGGTCTAATTACGATAGTCCCTGGAAGTATAGGCTTTAAAGGTTTACAATTCTTCTTTGAAAAAAATACCTTAGCAGGTATTGATTCTATTTTTGATATGTTTTTAATTGCGATCGCACTAGTAAGTGGATTTCTACTAGCCAATATAATGCTTGTCTCAAACAGAAGTTTGTAATTGTTACAGCAAATCTTACAGTCTGTTTACTAGGCTCATAGCAGAGTAAACTACTGCTGTAATTCCTTGACCGGGGAAAGTAGTATCGCCAGCCAAGTAGATTTTTTCGTTTGATAAGCGCTGTTGGGGCATAAATATTAATGGTTTAGAGTAATCGTGGGCGATCCCCCCGACAAAACCAACTTTTCTTTTTGTATAGTGTTCAAAACTATGTGGAGTACCTGATATCAAAAAACTTTTTTCACAGTGTCTTAGTTCAGGAATAGTGCTACATAGCAAATCTATAATAAACTCTTGAGTCTGTATCTTTCTTTCCTGATATTCATTCTTGCTTAATTGAAACCATTGCTTAGCATTAGTGTGTGTTGAAATTGTAAAGCTGGTCCAGCCCTCTGGTGCTCTATCATTAAGCTTTGAGTCAGATATTGTTACAAAGATTGAACCATTAGAATGAGGGTGTGTTTTACAATTTGGAATTGCTTTTGGTGCATGAATTTGTAAATAGTTTGTTCCTAAATCTAATTTTATTTTTGCTACGAAATAGACAGTGAAAGCTCCCCATGATTCTGGATTTTTTTTGCATTCTAACTCTATTTTCTTTTTATATTGATCAATTTTAACTAGATCTTTCATTGTCCAGATTGGTGCATTTGAAATGACTGCTTTTGTAAGAAACTCATTCTCTTGACATGTACTCTTTTTAGATTTTTCTATATTTGTTTTTATTGAATATAAACCATTTATTTTTTCTATGCTTTCAACCTCTTGTCTTAGATAAATCTCATTACCTGATTCTTGGTATTGTTGAAGAATCAGTTCTCCGATATTTTTGATTGATCCAATTGGATAATATACTTCCTGGGGGTAATTTAAGCCCATAATTGCACTTAAGATAGGTGATTTTTGATAATCACTTTGGGTTGTAATCATGAGCTGTTCATTTATGAAGTTTATAAAATCTACGTTATCAATCTTGTAGCTGTCTAACAATTGACTAAAGGGTTTGTACAAGTAAGGCAATAATTTTAGTCCTTTTAAATTTAATAAAAAATCTTTTGAAAAAAGAATTTTGAAGTACTGAGCTCCATTGCAGGGCATGAGATTTTCGTTTTGATTTAGTAATTGCCAGGCTAGTTTTTCATCTTTGAAAATTTGTTTCCAAAGTTCAATTATTTTGGTGTCTTTGAAAACCCTCTCATTTTCATCTAACCATTTATTTTGGTCTGAGAACCTGGTAATTATTTCATCCTTATAAAAAACTTTCATGCCAATATCAAGTTTTTTAAGCTTTGTTCTTGCTTGATCTTTAAGTTTAAGCTCGTCCAAGAGTTTACCGAGTGGCTTAGGAGAATCAAAACCACTAATGGTTGTAGCTCCTACGTCAAATGAAAATTCTCTATCACTTCTATAGAAATTACTTGCGCAACCTCCTATCTTAGAATGTGATTCTAGAATCAAAACCTTAAAACCCTTCTTAGCTAAAAGCGCTGCACTCGTTATGCCTGCATAACCTGCTCCAATTACAATATAGTCATAAATTTCTTTAATAACCAGTCATCTCCAAATACCCTAGTCCTGTTTTATATCCTGATACTCTTACAGCTCCTTCCCAGTAAGGGATACTGAAATTATGCATTTGTTCTTTTAAATCAGTCTCAACAATAAGTTTTATCTCATGCTCAGGTAACTCTAAGGACCATTTGACTGGAAATCTATGCTTTGAGTCTGCACTAGTCCAAAATTCTAAAGCTTTTAACTTAAAGTTTTCTAAAGATAGTGGTGTTTTATTCCCTTGTTTATCAATCATAGTGCCAGAGCTATATTCATCTATAGAACCGTCTTTATTTCTTAGTTGATAAATCATTATCTCTGTCTTATCATCTAGTTGTAGTGAAAACCAATCCCAGCCAATTTGATCTTTCCCAAGTGCACTGGTACTCCATTCACGATCCATCCATGAGAGTCCTGATACTTCATAAGTTTTATCTTTGATGAAAATAGTACCCTCGGTTTTTAAGCGAGTATAAGAGTAATAATAAGAAGCATTACCTGTTTCTTTGGATTTTTGACTTAAGCCGTTATCGCCTTGAAGTACTTTCTCTTTCAATGCTGTAATTTGTAATTTATAGCCAATACCATCCTCCATAACGGAAATTTCCAAAGGAAATAGTTCTTTTGAAGTGGATTTTATGTACCAATGATTAAGCCAGACTTTAAAGGGATAAGCTTGAGTTCCTGCCAAACCTAAAGCCCCTCTCTCAAAGCGTTCAAAACTATAAAATCGTTTTGCTGTTAAATCACTCAAGCCCATATGTCCCATGTAAATATTTCTAGTTTCCCAGGCATTTTGTGGATCAAGCTCAGGTGCAATATTGTTTCTAAAGATAGTGAATTGATATCCAAAATTTTTGTTTGGAGATTTTAAGTTACCAGTGAAATACCACCACTCTGTTTTAAAATCCTCATGAGGACCATGATCTTTAGGAAAATTAAAATCAATAATTTTTGTTGCCTTAGCATAAGCTTGATTGTTTTCTTGTGAAGCTAGGTTTTCAAGAAAAACATTCTTTTTTTCTATTTGTTTGCTAGGTTTAGAGCAGGAAGCTACAGTAAATAAAAAGAATATCATTGCAAAGCTATTGATCAACTTAAAGCAAATACCGTTATTGTGGGCGGATGTGAAGTAATCCATTTCTTTTATTGAAGACCTAAAATTATTATAGAATTTCAATAACTGTTTTGATAGCTTGTAATTAGAAATGGATCGCCACAGCCTCTTCGAAGCTTCGCGATGACAGACCTCAAATGCTTGCATAAATCTTACAGCGAACTTAGTCATTTCGTAGTGTCTCCGATAGGTTGACTCGATTTGTAAAATAAATTGGGTAAATGACTGATAATGCTGAAGCTCCCATCGCAAGTAAAAAAACTTCTATACAAAATGAAGATTCAAAATTCCAATTTAATGACCACCCAAAAGATCTTTTGTTAATGACAAAGATCATTATGTAAGCTTGAAGTATTCCTGCTGGAATAGCAAATAGAAAGGCAAAGAACCCCATTGTAAGTGTTTGCAGAGTAAGGATTTTTGTGATTTGCCAGGGACTTGTACCTGTTGCTCTTAAGATTGAGAATTCTTTTATTCTTTCTAATTGTAAGGACATAAATGAACTCAGTATCGCAATGAAAGCGACTGCTAGTGCTATAAATTTAAGAACATTTGTTACTTGAAAAGTTCTGTCAAAAATATCCATAGATTCTTTTTTTAGACTATAGTTTGACCTTACAAAAAGTAGATGTTCTTTAAATAATTTCGATTTTAATCTTTCTATAAAATTATCAATAGAAAGTTTTGAATTATGTTCTTTGAGTATTATGCCAAGAGAATTAACATCACTGGTTTTAAAGTAGTATTGAAAAGATGGTTTTGACATCATTATAATCCCATGTTCTGAACCAAAATCTTCAAAAACAGCTGCAATCTTGAATTGTTCAATCCCTCTTTTGGTCTTTATCTCAAAGCTATCATTAAGTCCAAGATTATGTTTATAAGTAAAGGGCTCTGACACTAAAACAAGTTTCTCGCCAGATTTAATCCTTTGCCAAAAATTATCAATGCTTGATTTGAATTTAACTAGACTGTAAGCAGCATTAGATTCTTCAATTGCAGCAATCTGTGAATCTCCAATCTGGGTTTCAACATTTATCATTGAGTAAGTTATAAGTTCTTGAATATCATCTTTAAAATCCTCTGCAATGATTTTTTGGACACTGTTTGGTATTGCATCATTGGCTTGATTTGATACAAGCCTTGGAACCGATATATAGACATCAGCTTTTAGTGACTGTTCTAACCAATTTGCAACGGTCTTACGAAAACTACTTACTGTTATATTTAGAGCAAGTGTCATAGATAAGGCGATGGTCAGAGCTGAAATAGCAACTGAAGTTCTTGAAAGCTGCCTAGAGATTGATTTAACCGAAAAGCTACCTTCAAAGCCAAAGATATAGAAATAGAGTCTCTCGAGCAATTTACAAAAGAGTTGAATTAGGCTTGGTATAAGTAGGGTGAATGATAAGAGAATAAATAATAGTGCTAAAAAACCAAAGTTTATATCATTAAAGATCATGGTGAAAAAATTATTTTGAGCTTTTAGCTGAATTACAAGATATGCGCAAAGTGCAAATATTACGGAAAGGACTATAAAAGCCTGAGCCTTTAATTTACTTTTATGTTCAAAGCTTGTGCGTGACATAGCCATTGAGGGGATTGTTGAACTTGCGTCAAGTGCTGGTAGAAGAGCAGCTAAGAGACTCGTTAAAAGACCTAAAACCACTGATTTAAATAGTGTTGTAAAAGATAGAGTCCTTACATTAACTTCAACTGAAAAGTAAATATCATTAATAGTTTGCAAGACTAAACTAACTAAGGTATCAGCAAATAGATATCCTAAGCTCACTCCAAGCCCTATTCCTAAAATGGCGAAAATAAATGCCTCAAGAACAACTGTTTTAATAATTTCTCTTCTAGAAACACCAATAGTCCTATAAATTGCAAATAATTTTCTTCTTTGAACTACAGAGAATGAAACACTATTATAGATAAGGAAAGCAGCCACAATGATTGCTAAAAAACTTAAAGCTTGAAGGTTAATATTAAAGGATTTTGTCATTTGTTCTAGAGATCGTGATCTTGTCTCTGAGCTTTTTAAATTGTACTCTTGACCTAGTTTGTTTTTTAAATTATCTATTGTAAGGTTTTCATTAAGAGCTGTTTTAAATTCTTGATTTGTTGCTTTAAGATCTATACGAGAAAGTAAACCTGGTTTATTTAAAAGCTTTTGAGCTTGGATTATATCCATCAAAAACAAATTTTTATAAGTATCTGAATCGGAATCTAAAAAACCCTGAATAGTCGCTTCTTTGATTTTTGAACCAACCCTTAATCGAATTTTATCGCCAAGACTGACACCGAGATTTTTAGCAGTTGATTTAGAGCAAAAGATGCCAGGTTCCTTAGAGAAGATCTGATTATTTTTTGATATATTTATCTGTATTTCTCTAAATTTAGATTCTGAGAGTGGATCGATACCGAGGATTTTTATTAGATCTCTATCTTTGTTTTTTTGAGTCAGGGAAATTTCCTCTTCTAAAGAAGAATTATTAGCATAATTACTTTTAAATACAGGTACAAAGGCCTCTAAAATTGGTGCAAGTTCAGCTATACCAATATTGTTTTTCAGATCTACGTAAAGCAATTGATCAAAATCTTTACCATTACTTGAATAGATACTATGTGTTGCAGCGCCAGTAACTCTTTTTGCTGATAGTGCAAAGGATTTTTGAGCGCTTTCAA
>CAIYXB010000128.1 GCA_903930015.1 uncultured bacterium
AAATGGCATGCAATGACTGGTGCATTAGCAATGCAGTCAAAACAAGAAATAGCACTTCTTAAAAGAGAAGTTGCAGCAACAGGATTAATTACAACATCATTATCAGATTCTTATCAGGCCCTTCTTCCAGAGATGTCAAGGATAACTTCATTGGCAGCTGCAGAGTCTGCACAAATAGTTGCAGAACTTCAAGCATCTAAGATAAATGCTGATCAAGCAAGAGCAAAAATTATTGCATTGAATAAGCAAATTGAAGCCATGATGGGGCAGGCAGCAACAGGAATTGCAACTGCACAAGGAAGAACAATTAATTTAACTCAACTTCCAATTGTAGATCAACCAGCATTTGATCCAGTAACTGGCAAATCTAATATGAAAGAATTAACAAGACCAAGAAACAGAGGTCTTATTAATAAGATTGCCCAATCCCTTGGAGTTAAAACATTTGGGGCACCATATTCAATAGAAACAACAAGGCCAAAAAGATTTAATCAGGGTGGATATGTTTATACAATGCAAGATGGTCCAGTTGTTCCTGGAGACACAAGCATTAATTATGATAATACAATGGCTCAAATTCCAGAAGGTGGATATGTAATAAATCAAAAAGCAGCAAAAGCAAATCCATGGATTTCAAAATTAAGCAGAGGGTATGCAAAGGGAGGCATAGTAAATGCAATGCTTACCCCTGGAGAAATTGTAGTCGATCCACAAACTACTGCAGAAAACTTCGATATGCTTGAAAGCATTAATAATGGTTATCAACTTGGTGGATCTATTGCAAGAATGACTTCAAGGGGAAGAAAAATTGTTTCTACTTCTGAAATACAAAAAATGTGGAGAAATGTATTTGGAAAATCTGGATCAGCTCCTCAATCTGAATATGAGCCAAAAGGAAATGCTGGTATTTTTGGAGGCAATGTAGCTGGAAGAAAATTCAACATGAGCACTACAAAGATTAATAAAGACATGGAAACAATTGGAGTAGATCCTAAAGTATTACTTTCTTCTATTAATTCAAGAGGCGGCGGAGCTAGGTTATCAACAGATATATTTTTACAGGGCCTTCTTAATTCTGGAGTAATTACAAAATCAGAATATAGAAGACTTTCTAAAAATGTCTTTGATTCCTACGCAAGATCAATACTTAGAATGGAAAAAGTTACTGATTTCAATAATCCAGTATGGAAGGTATCTGATGATATTCTTTCAAGAGAATTTTCTGGTAATCCAAATGCCTTAGCATTTTGGAATGAGTATTCTAAGCAGCCAGGATCTTTTGCAGATGCAAAGAGAAGAAGCTCTAGTAATTTTTTAAATAAACTTACAGTTAATGGAATTACTGCTAATTTTAAAAATTTAGAAGGATCTGGTACTAATAAATTTTATCATGCTAAAGAAGAGTCCAATCCATTTATTCAAAAACTAAATTCGTTATTTAATGCTAATGCTGGCGGGATGGTTCCTGGATATAATCGTGGAGGAAGAATACAAGCATTTACTAAGG
>CAIYXB010000129.1 GCA_903930015.1 uncultured bacterium
AGAAGCTACTACTCTCTGCTCTTCTGTTAGATCTGTTTTTGAAAAACCATCTTCTATTGGGGTAACAATATCGGTTGGCGCAATGCCTTCCAAAGGGCTAACTGTTAATGGTTGAGTCAATTTTAACTTTAACTCCTCTTTTTTAGCATTTAAAGCATCAGTATCTTCAATCGATAATTCATTTTTAACCTCTTCCACTTGAGAAGGAGTCATGAATTCTGAGTTTGGTTTTAATAAAACCTCTTGTATTTTATTATTCAGCTCGCGTATTTGTGCTTCATAGGTAGATTTAACAACATCAACTGCGCTTTCCGCGTGTTTTGCTTTTAATCTCTGAACCTCTTCTAATAATGGTGTAACTACTACAGCCTTTTCAGCGATAATATCTTGCGGTAAAATACTATTAACAGCAGAATACCTAACAAGATCTTTATTTATTTGATCAGCCTGAGCTTCTGTTAATTGTTTAGCATCTACTAAATTCGAAATAGCCTGTTGTGAGGCAGAAAGATTTCGCGATGCATCGTACATTATATTGTTGTACATAGTTCGGCCCTGACCAGTAACAGTCAATGCCTTCATACCAGCTGGTATTAATGCAGTCGTTAATGCAGTAACAGCATAATCTTTAGGATTCCCTAATGTATTTACAAATGTATCTTTATTAAATTTACCGTCTGCTAATAATATAGCCGACTTATTTAATATCTCACCAGCATTAACAATATATTCCTCTACTATTTCTTTTGGGATATCTTTTAATCCATGCTTAAACGAATAATCAATAGCAGCTTTAACGGTCAACCCTTTCCCGCTTTTAATAAATTCGGCAAGACCAGCTTTTTGTAGACCTTTAAATAAGTCATAATCTGGCATAATCAATTCAGACAAACCCTCTAACATCGCCAAGCTATTTGCATAAACAAATGATTGCTCTCCGGTTAATCCCATCTGATCAGCCTCTTTATATCTATCGCCAATGGTAGACAAATACGTTGTGGCAACAAGCGCCATTGAAGATCCACCAGTAACCGCGCCAATTAAAATATTACCAAGCATAGATCCAGAAGAGCTAGCAGCAACATATGGAATATTACTCCATACAATATCACCAGTTTTAGGGTCAATAGCTGGCCTATCTATAAATTGAGGGCCATTAGTTTGCATAAAATCAAGTGACTTATCTTGCTCCCAATCAAACCATGTGTAGTCTTTTTTATTCCCAGCTCCAATCAGATCTTGGTACTCCTGATTAATATCACCAATAATACCTAGCGCATTTCCGCCCATCTTATAGAACATATCAACGGTAGAAGACAATAATCTACCAGTAAATTCTGTGGTTGGCATTATAAATGCACCACTATTGATATTATCAATTTCTTTTGATAACTTAGAAAGTTCACGCGAATATTCTTGAGGCAGTCTTTGCAATAAAGCTCCAGACAATACCTTATCTCCAACTAAGAAGGAATATTCTTTATTCTCATTAGCTAATTGCTTGTATTTATCAAGATCTTTATTTAAAGCATCGTACTGTTTTAACTCATTAGATAGGCCAGATATTTCACCAACTAATTTTTCGCGCTTCTTTAAAGTAGCATTAAATTGTTGATTGGCTTTTAAAATTGGCTCATTAGCCTTTTCTTGCTTAGCAATAAGATCATTATACACACTAACATCTTCTGTGTATTTTTCATACTCAGGTGATTTTATTTTTTGGTTATATATGTTGTATGACTCTTGTAATTTTGCAACATCAGAATTAAATGCATCAGCAGTAGCTTGATCCTTAATTAAAAATCTACCAGTCGAGGGGTCTTTGTATTGACCATATTTAGTTTCAAAACCCGACTCTTGGGATTTAATATTTTCACCTAATTTATTTATTACTAAAACTTCTGGAGAATATAAGTCAATTTCTTTTTTCTTAGTTTTAATACCATCCGTTATAGCTTTATAACCAGCACTATTAGCGGTAGTATTCTTTATGAAGTTTAAATTAGTATCTAAAGCCTTTAGCTCATCTAATTTAACCTTTAATATCTGGGTGGTAGCAGAAGCCTTATTTAACTTCTCTTGCATACCAGAAGCCTCTAATGCCTTAAACTCTTCATTTCTTTTATTAGCCGCCTTAGCTAAAACATTATCAATAGTTGATCTATATTCAGCCTGACTCATTACCGAGCCAAACTTGGTAAGCTTTTGTCTTAGTTCTGGATTTTCGCTTATTTCTTTTGCTAAAGCTAGTTTCTGAGTTGGATTTTTATCTAAAAGACTCGTTACTGTTGATGGAATTTGATTATACGCAGCAGAAGTATACGCGTTAGATAGATAAGATTGAGGATCTTCAATCTCCGCGATATCACCATCAGCTGCACGATACCTTTTAGTATGAACAGCAGAAGGGGTAATAGCATTAAATTGATCGTTTTTTTGTTTATAAGGGGCAACTACTTGCTTGCCTTTTTCAAAGATTGCTTTATCTTCAATCGCTTTCTTTTGTACCTGCGAATTATAATCCGGATTGGTATAATCAAAAGGGATAGCGTTATCAGTTTTAGTAAACGGAACACCAATATTAGTGTCTTGGGAAGGCCTTGAGCCAACCATAGAGCCTGACTGCGAAAGGTCTTTTTTTTTTAAACCGAGGCTAGTAGAAAATGTTTCAAAATCAGATGGAAGCCCCTTTATATTTGGGTTAGCTGAAATAGCTTTAAAAAATCCTTCAGCATTCTTCGGGTCACTTAGACCTTTTTCAAAATCCTGAAAATTTTCAGGCAATCCTTTAACCCCAGGATTAGCTTGTAGCGTTAAATAAAACTTCTCTAATATTAGTTTATCTGCCATTGTATTTTATTTATTTTCCTGGAGTAAAAAATCCACTCACATCAGTACTATTGTTAGATTTATGCCACCTACCGCTTTTGAAGCAGCAGTATTAGGAATTACCTTAGCTGAAGTATAGTATTTTTTACCTTTGCTTGCTAACCAATTTTTATATTCCCCTAAGCTTACCTGCTTAATTCCAGAGTCAATGCCAAATTTATTTAAGAATGAAGCAATCTGCTCAGAAAATTCTGCTGGCTTTAATTTTCTATCAAGAACCTGAACTACTGCATTAGCATTAGCTGGGTCTGTTACAGTAATAGTCCACCCGTCATCTACAAAATTTAATGATTGCAATGACATCTGTTTTAATTTCTCAACCGATTTAGGATCACCCTTAGCTATTTGTACTGCAGTATCTGCTATAAATTGCATTGCTGGAGCATTCTTAGGGCTATAGCCTAATCTTTTCATTTCATCCGCATCACTTTCTTTCGATGGTTGCGTGCCAAAATCAGTTATTGCCTTATCAAAATTAACCTTATTAATATCAAAAAGCGTTTTAGCCAAT
>CAIYXB010000130.1 GCA_903930015.1 uncultured bacterium
GATTATAAAAGCTCCAATTAATGCTCCAGAAAATAAAATACATCAGATTGTGAATAAAAGAGCTAGATGGATAGTTAAGAGACTTGACTATTTTGACCTTAAGCTTAAATCTAAACTTCCTGAAAGGCAATATATAAGCGGCGAGACACACTATTATTTAGGTAGAGGGTACAAGCTTAAAGTAACTCAGGCTACAGAAAACTCTGTTCAGTTAAAAAATGGGAAATTGTGTTTGTATGTAGTTAACCCAAGTTCTCAGGCTTTAAAAAAACAAGTTTATGACAGTTGGTTGAAGGATAAAGCTAAGAATAAATTAGAAGAAAGATTCAAGCTGTGTTTATTAAAGATTAATCACTGGAAACTAGATACTCCTGATCTTGTAATTAAAAAAATGACTCGCAGATGGGGAAGTTTAACAGAGAAGAATAAATTGATACTAAATCTTAGTTTGATTAAAACACCAGTTCATTGTATTGATTATGTAATTATGCATGAATTATGCCACTTGAAATATTGGGATCATTCAAAACGTTTTTATAATCTTCTTCGGGTCCTCCTGCCTGATTGGGAAAAAAGAAAAGAAAAATTAGAAAGTTTTGTAAATTAATATAAACATTGAAGCCAGCTTCTTGGAGTCTTTCTCCAATGAAATACTGCGAGCTTGATACTTTAGCGATGGTTATGATTTATGAGGCTTGGAGAGAAGAGCTTTGTATGTAAGTTTCAGTGTTTATGAGATAATTTAATTGTGAGAGGAAGAACGATAAATATTTTTATACCTGATAGTAATCCGCGTGGTGTAAAAGTTTGTGATATTCAAGATTCAATTGTTAAAGCTATTTATTCACCTAGGAATAAACTGGATTTAGCTTTAGCCAGACCTGAGTTGTCCGAGCCAGGTATTTATTTTTTAATTGGTAAAGATGATGAAATCTCAAAACAAGAAGTATATATAGGTGAAGCTGAAAATTTATCTGTAAGAATAAAGCAGCATAATTCAAGTAAAGATTTTTGGAATATAGTTATATGCTTTGTCTCAGAGAAGAAGAATATTAATAAAGCACATATAAAATTTATAGAAAGTTTTGCTTGTTCAGAAGCGAAAGAAATTGCAAAATGTAATTTAGAAAACTCAGCGTTCCCAAGTCGACCTTCTTTAACAGAACAAGAAAGAGATTTTGCTTTAAATTTCTTTGATGATATGAAAATTTTAATTGCAACATTAGGTTTTCCAATTTTTGAAAAGAACTTAAAAACCTTAGAAAATAAATTTATTTGTAAATCAAGGGACATTACTGCTGAAGGTGAATATTCTGAAGATGGAATGATAGTTTTTAAAGGATCTGAAGCTAGAATTGAAGAAGCTGGTGGCTTACAGAAATGGGCTAAAGATTTACGCTGCTCACTTTTATCAGAGGGGATATTGAAAGAGAGTAATAGTAAATTTGTTTTTACTGAAGACTATGTGTTTAATTCACCAAGTGCGTCAGCAGCGACTGTTTTGGCTAGGAGTGCTAATGGTTGGACAGAATGGAAAGACCTTAATAGCCAAACACTTGACGAGCGTTTTAGAAAATAATGAATAGCTAATCAAATAAATGTGGAACTTGAAAGCAGCCGCTATTGATCATTGCAGCAAGATTATTCAATTAAACCGCCAACTGCTTTCCAAGCGCCATCTTAGAAACAATTCTTCCTTCGCTAGTGAGCCAGCGACCATCAGATAGTATTGAGCCAGAGTTTGTTTTATCACTTCTTGGTAGAACAAGATTAGTAAGCGCTTTACCTGTTTTGTAACCTGAGCTTGTGAGCAGGTTATCCCAGAAATGAATTAAGTGCTTGAGTAAAAGTCCAGTTGAAGTATTGAAAGGAGTTGTGGCATCTTTAAATAAATTCCCAAGTTTAAATGAGATCGCTGGACCTAAAACAAAAAGCAATGGAGCAGGAATTTTTTGTCCAAGTTTGTTACTGGTTTCTGAAATTACAGACTCGACAAAATCAAAAGGTAGTCTTTGTATAAGTGAGCCAACTTCATTTAAAGGTATTTTAAATTCAGGAATTTTTGGTAGGGAGCTATTTTGGACAAGTGATGAACTATAACTCAATAAAGAATATGCGCCTAAAAATGGAAGTGCAAAAGGTGTCTTCGCAAACGCTGTCCCTAAGTTGAATGTAATCGTGTCAAGAGCGTGCATTGCTGATCGGATAGTTTTTGCATTAAATTCTGTGAAAACTAATTTTTTAGACATGATATCTTTCAATCGCTCATTAAAGCTTAAACCTAGCACTGCTGGTAAGAAAGCTATGCTTGCGATTTTAGACTTAGTGAGTGCTTTGCTTATAAGAGATCCAAGACCCGCGTAAAGTGAATCAGTAAAATGGAAAATATTTTGTCCTAGTACTCCATTGATTGATTTCCATGAGAGATGATGTTCGCTGATTTCTTTCGGTAATTGAAAATTGAAAGCAGTGAGTCCGAGCGTAACAGCTGCCCCAAGTAGTGGATTCAATTTATATATATTCTGGGCAAAGCTACTTGTTAGAGATTGCAGATTATGCAGAGAGCTTCTTGTAAGTGTGCCGTTTATAGTTTGGTAATCTAGTTCATTATGTTCTTCAAAATCTTTTGGGTCTTTAAGAGAGTTTTTAAGCCCAAGAACACTGAGTCCTAACGCCATTATGTTGCCTAAGCCCGATTCTGACCATGATTCGCCAATAGCCGAGAAACTTGAATCAAAAAGGTGTAAAGGAGCCCGCAAGAGCCTTCCAGCATAGTTAAATATTGAAATTTTGCTTGATAGGAGTGGAATATCTATTTTATTTGCAAGAACTGAACTCAAAAAAGTCCCAGCGCTAAGACTGAGTTTAGATTTGAATCCTAATTTTTCTGTGGCACTAGTTCCAATACTTGAGAAAAAAGCATCAAATAAACTTACTGCTGAATTTCTCATTGAACCTGGAAATGTATCCCAGTCTGTGTTTAAATTAAATAAAATATTATTGGGTTTATTCTCGGGATAAAAACTATGTAACTCAAGTTCATCGAGCTCTTCTTTATCATAAAAAGTATTAATATTAAAGCTGTCTTCAGCCTTAGGTAAATTAGGCTGACCAAAAAGGTATAGGCTGCATAGTTGCTGCAGTCCAGTAGTTGCATTTGCAATCGACATCAGTTAGTTCATCGCTGTGATCTGATGGAGTATGACTAATAAATAAGCATTCCGGCTATAACGGCTGCGGGACAGCGTAGGAATCTCACCTAACTTTCCTTATTTAAAAGTGTTTGTCCGAGCTGAATACTAGCATATCTAGTATTAATTCTCAAAAAAGACATTGCTTTATTTATAGTTCTATAATTTACTTTGGATGAAATTAGATAAAGATTTAAAACCAAAATTTTCTCGCCGTGATTTCCTAAAATTCTTAGGAGTAAATTTAGGCATCGGTACTTTTTATTTAAGTGGATGTAGTAAGTTGCTGGATGGTTTTGACTCCAAGACGAATTTCAATTTTGAAGCTATTGCAGTTAATACTAAAGATGAATTGGTTTTACCTAAAGGTTTTAGCTATGAGATTATACGTTCCTGGAAAGATCCAATTAATACAGAAGAACTTTTTGGTACTAATAACGATTATTTAGCTTTTTTTGAATTAACGAAAAACAAAGCACTTCTTTGGGTAAACCACGAAGGTATTGATATAAAGTTAATTCCTGATTATCAAGAACAGCGCCTTTCTGTAGGCGGCTCAGTGATTGCTATTGAAAAGAAAAATGGTAACTGGCAATACTCAAACGATAAAGATTTACAGAAAGAATATAATTGTCGTTATGATGCAAACACTCCTGTTGCTTATTCTGGTGCAGCAGCTTCTATTTTGGGTGAATACAAAGGTACTCTTGCAAATTGTAGTGGTGGAGTGACGCCATGGAATACGGTACTTACTTGTGAGGAAAATTATAATTTCTTTCCTGAAAAATATAATTGGCAAGATTTTGATGAAAGATATTATGGATGGGTTGTTGAGATTGATCCTTATGCAAAACGCTCAAAGCCAATTAAGCACACCGCCCTTGGTAGATTTGCGCATGAGAATGCAACTACAATACTTTCTAAAAACAAAAAATTAGTTGTGTATATGGCTGATGATACTTATGATGAACATCTTTATAAGTATGTTTCACGAGATGCTTATAAAGGTGAAAAAAAGGCTTCTCATCTTTTAGAGAACGGAAATTTATACGTCGCAAAATTTGATGAAGAAAAGAAAATTGGTACTTGGGAATTACTTGATATTAGTGACTTGAGGTTAAGTAAAGTATTTGTAAGTCAGGGAGAGCTTTTGATTGAGACAAGAAAAGCAGCGAAGCTCTTAAATGCTACACCCTTGAATAGACCAGAAGATATCGATATTAGTCCATACGATGGTTCGGTTTTTATTGCACAAACTCAAAACCCTGCAAAAAATGATTTTCATGGTTCAATTCTAAAACTCAAAGAAAATGATAATGACTATGAAGCACTTGAATATAGTTATGAGTATTTTATAGAAGGCGGTGAGGAAGCGAGTCTGAGTTGTCCGGATAATTTATGTTTTGATGATAAGGGTAATCTGTGGGTTGCTACTGATATCCTTGGTTCAGATCTTAATAATGGTTTATATGAATATCATGGCAACAATGCTTTATATGTAATTCCACTTGCCGGTAAAGAAGCTGGCATACCAAAACGTTTTGCAAGCTGTCCTCTTGGAGCTGAGATCACAGGTCCATGTTTCTCACCTGATTATAAGACTTTGTTTTTGTCTATTCAGCATCCAGGCGAAGTTGCTGGAAGTAAGTGGCCTAATGGTTTTGAGCCAAGGTCTTCTGTTGTTGCTATAAATTTGAATTAATCTTTAAGATCTAACTTGCCTTCATCACCATTAAATTTTTCTGCTGAGTGTTCAAGAGCTTGAGCTTCATCTGAGAGAGTTAGTTCGTCTTGAATAATTATTGCTGAAGTTGCTTCTTCCTCTGTTGTAGGTTTTACTGGTTGTGGCTGAATTTTTAGGAGGACTAGCTTGTGGAGGTTTTATTACATTTGGCACAACAGCTTCTGAGTTATCAGTTCCATCTTTTCTTTTTTGTAGCGAAATGTTGTAGTGGTTAAGCCCACCCTCACAAACTAGCCCGATACTCATACGTAATACATATTAATACAAGTAAGCTGAGCATGTATATATAAGAAAAAACCCTGAATCAACCTAAGATTCAGGGTTTGTATCTCTATATTTTAAAAAGCTCTTGAAAGAGAATTTTGATTAGAGATATAAATTGTGATCAATAATTTTAGTCCCATTTGTAAAAATTCCTAGCAAAAATTTATTTAAAATCCTGCCATTAACTGAGAGATAATTGTCATTACTAATTTCTGTAGATTAGAATATTTTCGTATTTGCGCAAAAATTTGCAATTTATTACTTTGCTTTGCTAGCATTTTTTCTTAAGAGTTTAGTTTAAATTAATCATCTGATGACAAATATTTTTATGAACAAGCAAAATACTAACAATAACAAACAACATGAGAAGTTGAAAAGCTCTCTGGTAAAGAATTTGAATGCTTTTAAAAAACTCGGCCTTAGTTTAGTGCTTATTAATTACTTATCTATTTTTCCAATTTGCGCAGAGAATAAAATTGAACTTGTAAATATATATTTATCTGATTCAGGTTCTTTAATTTTGGAAACCAAGGATAAAAAACAAATAAATAATTTTGAAATTTTAAAATTAGATTCTGATATTTATAACTTAGTTTTGAATGATGTAACGGCAAACAAAAAATTAATTGAAGATTTTAATTTCAGCCACAATGATTTTCAGCTAAAAAACAATTCGAGAAAAGAGTCATTTTTTCAGAGGAAAAATTCTTTAACTATAAACATCAAGTGTACGGATTCTTGCAAAGCTAAATTTGAGCCGTTATTAGGTGGACTTGCTTATAAGGTAGATCGAGAAAATTTAGCTAGGCAAGAGATTTTAACAGAGACAATTGAAAAACCAGCTGTGATTAGTATTGATTTGCCAAGTGTTTTGGATAACAAGAATCTTGATATAGAAATTGCAGCAGAAGATTTTGCTTTACCTAAAACAACAAAGAGTGAAAAGGAAATTCATTTACTGCAAGCAAATAAAAAGGACGATTATATTTTTACTTTAACTAAAGAGGAGTCTCCCATTGAAGAGTTCTTGGACGATTTAGATGAAAGAGTAGTTCAGCAAATCTTTGAGGAGAAGGATTTTCGAAAAAAGAATATTGCAATCGCTGATTCAGCAAGCCTTAGTCATATTGGAAATAAACTCAAAGAAGTTGGACATTTAGATTTATCTGCAAATGCTTATGCTAAAGCTCTTGAGGTTGATCCTAAGAATTTAAATGCCATGCTTGGTTTAGCTCGAACAACGACTAACGATCAAGAGAAACTTCATCTTTATTTAAAAGCAATTGATGACGAAGCTTTAATTTCAATTGGTAAGAAATGGTTTCAGGCTGGTATTGCAGCGGGTGATGAGAAACAAATTGCTCAAGCAATGATTAGTTATCAATTTGCAGTCTTGAAAAATCCACAAAACCCTTATTATCGCTTTGAGTATGGACAAGCATTAGAGAAATCAGGTTATGCCAATTTTGATCAAGCAAGTAAAAGATATTTAGAGGCAGCAGTTCTTGCTAAAAAAGATTTTAAAGCTGGAGATGCTCTTAAAGAAGATATTCTCAGAAAATCAACTGAGTGTTTAATTAAAGTTTTGACAAAGAAAGGCTCTCCAGAAGAAGCTGTGCACTACTGTGATTCTTACTTAAGTTTAGGATTTAAGAAATTTTTAGACGGTCGTTCGATTGAAGGAGTAAAAAAGGAAATTAGTTCAAATAAAAATCCATTTCAAGTATAAATTATGAGATTATTTATAACATCACTAATATTAAGTTTTTTAAGCTTTTCTGTAATTGCGGCAGATCAATCTCAGTATGATATTTATTTATCAAAAATTTTTGGTGACAAGTTAAAAGCTCAGCAAGCTTTCACTAGTATTGAAGTCTCAGATAGTCTCAATGATTGGCTAACTCAAGTTGATTATATTTTAGATACTAATCAAATAAATAGTTATAATGCAGATTTTAAATTTAATGTCGATCACTTAGGTAATATTGTTGCAATTGAATTAGTGAGTCTTAAAGAGCGTGATTTTGATAAATTTAAAAGCTTTGTTGAATATTTATCATCAATTAGTTTACCTTCAAGCCAAATTGATTTAACTAGATTCAATTTTTATTTAGAGGGAGCTACTTTGTATTTAGATAGACCAAAACAATTGCCAACAAAGCTAGAAGCTGTTATTTCTAAAGATCTAGATTTTAAATTAGTTTCTTTATTAGATGACGAATTTTATTTAGTAAAACCAAAATATTTGGATTATAGTTTTTTAGGTCAAGAAGTCATACTAAAAAATAACAAAGGCGTCTTTTTGAAAAGTTATGTTACTAAAAAGAACGACTCGAAGATTTTACTGAATGCTTTTCAAGCTTATGATGATAATGAAGTGGTGCATTTGAATCTTGATTTAATGCTGGAAGTACAAAAGAATAATAATCTGGCTTTAAAGCTTGCTCAATCAGGTCTAGCAAATGGACTAAAAGCAGGCTTAGTGAATAGTTATACGACTTATGGTATTGCTCCTGGCGTACTTGCTTTAATGGGCATGGCTGGAACAGCATTAATAGACCATGAGACTGAAAATTCTTTTTCTCTTGATAAAGGAGAAAGATTACAAATAAAAAAAGTGGAGGAAAATAAATGAAAGAAGTACTAATATATGGAGCTTTGGTTGCAGCAGTTTTAGGAGTGTCAACAACCTTGATCTCAAATTTAACTGCAGGTTTAGATACTAAAGCAACGCAGGTAAACACAAAAATCAATGAAAGAATCGATGCTTTAATGCAGATAGGTGAATAAAACTAACAAGTAATTTAAAATGACAAATTCATATATACAGCCAAAAGCTGACTTTTTTGCTCAGCTTACCTGGGCTCTTACGCAAAAATATAGAAAGCTTTTAATAACAATCTTATTAATTTTGATTTTTATTCTAAGTTCCTATGCTTATTTCCAATATGTGGCAATGCAAAAGGAATTACTTTCATTAAAAGCTTTTGAGCCTGTTTATGTCCTCAAAGTAGTTAGAGATTTGAATGTAGGTGATGCGATTCAAGTCTCTGACCTTGCAATAGCAAAGATTTTTCGACAAGAGTTTGAAAGTCTCAGTACAAAATTACCAAATCAAGATTTAGAGAGTTCAGTGCTTTTTGAGTGTAATAGTGAATTTGCGTTATCTGGTTGTAAAAATATTATTAGCAGAGTTTTGAAAATACCTATTTATAAGGGTTCCATGTTAAGGCAAGAGATGCTTGCTCAAGAAGGTGTAGAAGCAGGGATAATAAATTTACTTGCAGAAGATGAGGCTTTTCTTGATTTAAGCGTTCCTCAAACTGGTTTCAATGTTTATTTGAAGCCTAATGACTATGTTGATGTTTATAGTATTAGCAAAGAAAATTCTAAATTGATTTCTAGAAAAGCAAAAATAATAATGATAGATGCTTTGCCCCTTGGGCGGGCACCTATGCAAGTCAAAGTTGAACCTAATTTATCTAGAAACATTAGTTTGGCTGTTAGAAAGGATGATCTATACAATCTTACTAGTGCAGTTAAGGAAAAACGGGTTTATTTAACTTTGCATAATCCTAAAGAACATGAATCTTTGCCAGTTATTAAAGCAAAAAAGAATTACGTAAATAAAAAGAATTTTTTTCAAAGCCTTACCCTGATTCAAGGTGATTCGAAGGAGATTATTAAACAATGAAACCTCTGATATTGTTTGCTTCAAATAAGGAAGCAAGTCCTAATCTAAAATTATTAATTTCTGAGGCAAATCAAAAGGGTTTTGTATTCACTCCTGCGATCATATTTCAAGATCTCATTAATGAAGTTAAAAGAGAAAGCTCAAAGATAATTTTGATAAATGCTGAAAATTCAAAACTTGAAACACTTGAACTTTGTAGAGTTTTAAAAAATGAATTTAAAGGAGCAGTAAAAGTTTTTGTTTATTTAGCTCAATCCTCTGCAAGTGAAGGTAGTCGCTTTGGTTTGCTTAATGCTGAAGTTGAAGATGATAGTAGTATCAAATTATTCTGTGATAAGCTACTTGCTTTAAATAATGAATATATAATCGATGAAAATATAACTTGCTTTTGTTCTTTGACAGGCTCTTCTGGTGCGAGTTTTACTAGTATAGCTCTTGCCTCTCTCCTTGAAGACTTTTCTTCTAATGCGCTTCTGATTGAAAATTCTTCAAATTTTGCAATCAAGGACTATCTTTCAATAGAGACAAATTTATCTTTGCTTGGTGCAGGTAATAATAATCCTTCAAAGTCATCGAATGACCTTGATTGGTTTAAGAGCTTTGTCTATAAATCTGCAGTTTTACCTCAAAGTTTTTACTTGAATCTTTTTAATGATTTCAAGGAAAAGTACTCACATATAAGTGCAAACGCTTTATTTTTAAACCATCTGGGAAATGAATTAAAGACCTCTGAGCCAAATCTTGCTAAAAATAAAGCCATAGCTGATTCATTAGAGTTTATGCAAAAAGATTTACTGGGCAATTCTTTTTCTCTTTTTAACGAGATTATTGGTTTAGGTTCAAAACTAACAAAGAATATTTTTATTGATATAGGTAGTGATTTCTATTCACCAATTAATATTCAATTTTTAAGACTTGCTAAAAATTGTCTAGTATTTTTGAAAGATAATAAAGATATTTCTACTGAATTTAAAATGCTTAAAGAGTTTCTTTACTCTGAATTTTCTTTAAAGCTCATTCCTGTAATTGTTACTGAAGAATTTAGTTTTAAGAATTACGAAAAAATTGCTCATGAAGACTGGCTTATTACACTTGGTGCCATACCTCTTGTGATGCCTCCTTGTAAAAATGCTTTTGACACCTTGATCTTAAGAAATAAAAGGATATTTGATAAAAAATATCTTTACTTTTTACAAGCACTTTTAATTGAGCTTGATATCAAACTATCTCAGGGATTATATAGCCCAAAAGGAATTTTAAAATTTTTGAATACCAAAGAAGGGTTTAGTTTAAATGCTTAAATTTAAGTCTATATATCAAAATAGTTTAGAAGAAAATCTAAATAAGGATTTTGATTTAGATTATTTATCAAGATCATTAAAATTAAGAAAGTTACTTTATTTCATAATACAAAAGCTATTATTAAGCACAAATTTGTCAGCACTTGCAATTGATTTAAGAAACAAACTTGAGGAAATTGAATCAAAGAACGCTTTAGACGGGGTAGACCTTTTCTATAAACAGAAATCCCAGAAAGCTATAATATTTGCAAATCTAATTGATTTAATTTTTTCTGATCCAATTAAATATGGTTTAAATCTTAGTTTTGCACCTTCAAGTCAAGATATTGAATGGACAAAAACACTTTTGATTCATGATTTACTTTATTACGGCCCTGTTACGCTTGTCTCATTGATGCGGTTTTTAAAAGAAGATAGTTTTTATCAGAATAATCCATTGGTTTTATATATGAATCGTATTTTAGATTATGAAAAGGTTTCAGAACTTAGGGTAAATTCGATTGATGAAATTTATATTGATGTTGAAAATAAAACTGTAAGGTGGAAAATTCCATTTCTAGATGAGGATCATCTTGAGCTTGTCATTCAAAGACTTATTTCGGAATCAAATATACTGAGTAACTCAAGTATTAGAATAAATGCAGCTTCACCTATTGCTGATTTTGAGCACCCTTGTGGTTTTATACGTGGTTCGGCTGTCATTCCTCCTGCTGCAGAAAAAGCTTTTTTTACTTTAAGAGTACATCCCAATAAAGCTTATACCTTAAATGATTTAATGCAGTTTGGCATGCTCGATGAAAAAATGAAACAATTTTTCATTGCTCTTCAGCAGGCAGGTACGACTATCGCAATTGCTGGCACTATGGGCTCTGGTAAAACAACTTTATTAAGTGCGCTAGCTGAATATTGGCCTGATAAAGGTAGAAAAGCTACAATTGAAGATACACCAGAATTAAAGCCAGCAGTGAATGATCTAGTTAAAATGAGAACTATAGATAGTGATCTTGGTGGTGAAATTACTGTTACTAAACTGACCAAGGCTTGTAAAAGACATAGTGTGCGTTATGTGATTCTTTCTGAAGCTCGTGATGGTAGTGCTTGGGAGATTTTACAGTTATCGCAATCTATTTTGGGATCAATAATGACTTTTCATTATACTCTACGCTCAGACCATCATTTGGTAGATCAAGCGTTAAATACATTAGTTGCACTTTGTAAGCAAAATGAACTTGCTCCAAAAAATAATGATATAAAACATCTAATAGCGGATATGGTGCAAATTCTAGTTTTAGTCGAGCAAAGCTTGTTTGATAATGTTCGTCGTATTAAAAAAATTTATTTTGTAAAAGGTTTTGATGAGGCTAATGGTGGTTCTTTTAAAGCAGCAGAGCTTTTTAGTTATGATGAAACACTCTCTAGCTTTGTTCTTGTGAATCAATGTGAGGACTTAGATAAATATTTAAAGTCAAAGGGAGTAAATTATAGTCTCTAATGGTATTTGTTTTTACTAGCTTAATATTTTTATTTACTACTTTAGTGATTCTATGTATTGGATTACCACAAGAACTAAATAGTTTCAAAAAAACTAAAAATCTTTCTTGGGATGTAAGTGAGCTTGATGGA
>CAIYXB010000131.1 GCA_903930015.1 uncultured bacterium
GAGCACTGGTTGTACCAGTCATACTGATAATTCTAACATATCGAGCCCTAAAAATGCTCAGGACTCACATGTGTGACTTTCAACTGCGTTAATTCTCGGCTCAAAATGCTCATTTACAAACAGTAAACTGCGCTTTTTTGCCTCGAATATGCCTTGTTCTAAGCCAAACATGCAAGTCATGCGATATTACTTGATAAAATGAAGCCTAGATGTTTGGCTTATTTAAAGAAAAATCTCAAAAAAATGGCGTAAATCAAAGCAAAAAATACTTTGGAGCTTATGGCGGACAGTTTGTCCCAGAGACCCTGATGCCCGCTTTAGAAGAGTTTGAAGCTACTTTTCAGAAGTATTTTTATACCAAAGAATATCAAGCTGAATTTCAACATTATTTAAAAAATTATGTCGGCCGGCCCACACCTATGTATTTTGCAAAAAGACTTACTGAAAAATATGGCAAAGCAAAAATTTATTTAAAGCGCGAAGATCTCAATCATACTGGTGCTCATAAAATTAATAATGCACTAGGACAAGCACTGCTTGCAAAACATCTAAACAAAAAAGAAATTGTCGCAGAAACAGGTGCTGGACAGCATGGTGTAGCAACAGCAACAGTTTGTGCTTTACTTGATTTAAAATGTAAAATTTTCATGGGTGAACAAGACACCATTAGGCAAGCTCCAAATGTAAAGCGCATGAAACTTCTTGGAGCTGAAGTTATACCTGTTACAAGTGGAACTAAAACTCTAAAAGATGCTACTTCAGAAGCAATCAGGTACTGGGTTACAAACGTAGACTCAACACACTATATTATTGGATCGGCGGTAGGTCCATACCCTTATCCGTACATAGTTCGTGAAATGCAAAGGATTATCGGCGATGAAAGTAAAGCTCAACTTTCTGAGCTTGAACATAAATTACCTGATTATGTTTTAGCTTGTGTTGGCGGTGGGTCAAATGCAATTGGGATTTTTTATCCTTTTATTAAAGAAGCAGCTGCTGGAAAAATAAAACTTATAGGAGTTGAAGCGGCTGGTCATGGTATCGACACAGATAAACATGCCGCATCTATTACTAAAGGGAGACCAGGTGTTTTACATGGCGCTATGAGTTATTTACTACAAGATAAAGATGGACAAGTTCAAGAGCCTCACAGTGTTTCAGCGGGTCTAGATTATCCTGGTGTTGGACCTGAACATAGTTACTTTCATGATGAAGGTTTGGTTCAGTATGTACCTTGTAAAGATGATGATGCCATCAGAGCTTTTAGAGAAGTAACTAAACTTGAAGGGATTATTCCAGCGCTTGAAACTGCTCATGCGTTTGCTTACCTTGAAACACTAATGCCACAAACAAAAGAAGGTGAAATAGTTTTACTTAATCTGTCTGGTCGTGGTGATAAGGATTTGGATTCAATTAACTAATGGAAGAAATTATTATAGATCAAGAAATATTTCAAGGTTCTAAGATCCTTACTTCGCACGCATCAATCTTAATGATCAAAGCTAAAGAAGGATTTTTAGGTTGTGGTTACTTTGATGTTGAGACAGCGGACCGACTAAATGAACCTGTTGCAATTGTTACAGATGTTAAGAGTTATGAAGATATGCTAAGTGCAAAAGTTGTTCGTTTGAGCAAAGCCGCACAAGCAAAAGGTCTCGAAGAAGGGATATTGGGTAAAGAAGCTTTAAGCTTGTTGAACAAATAATAAAAGTGATTATTAATGGAAGACAGTATTGCAGTAGTTCATAAGCGAATTAAAGACTATATCATTAGAACTCCAATATTTGAGTCTTCATTTTTAAATGAATTACTGGGGCAAAAAATCTTTTTTAAGCTTGAATCTTTACAGAAAGTTGGAGCTTTTAAAGCTCGAGGTGCAATAAATACTCTTCTCAAATTAAAAGAACAGGGCATATTGCCGCGTGAAGTTGTCGCTTTTAGTTCTGGCAATCATGCGCAGGGAGTAGCATGGGCAGCAAAGACTATGGGTGTCAAAGCTACGATTTTAATGGATCAAAATTCTTCAAGTCTCAAGCAACAAGCCACCAAATCTTATGGCGCGAACTTAGTCATCACAAAAGATAGAAATGAATCTGAAGCTAGAGTACAAGAGTTTACAGATGCTGGTGCATACTTTATTCATCCCTATGCAAATCCTAATGTGATTGCTGGACAAGGTACTGCTTGCTATGAAGCACTCTTAGATATAAAGGATGATATTGATGCAATCTTTGTACCGTGCGGCGGTGGCGGTCTTTCTAGTGGTACTTTTCTTGCCGCAAAAGAGTTAAGCTCAACATCTAAACTTATTGCTTGCGAGCCTTTGAATGCAAATGATGCTGCCCAATCTTTAAGAGATGGAAAAATCTTCCGTTTCCCCAATAGTCCCAGTACTATCGCTGACGGTGTAAAAACTTTATCGATAGCAGAAATAACTTTTTCTTATTTAAAACAATTTGATAATTTTTTAGAATTAACTGAAGACGAGATCATTTACTGGACTCAATGGCTAATACATTTATTGAAAGTAAACATTGAACCGAGCGCAGCACTTGCTATGGCAGGTGCATTTAAGTGGCTTAAAGCAAATAAACTAAAAAATCAAAATATTTTGATAATTATTTCAGCCGGAAATAATAGTCGTGAAAAGCACAAAGAGATATGGGCTAAAGATTATTTATCATTTCCGCCAAAACTAAATTTGTCTTAAACAATCAAGAAGCAAATTAATATTCACTCTTTTTTTGTAATCAGGATCTTGAAAAGCAAACCTTATTGTCATCCACTCATCAACAACAAAAGTTGCGGGGACTGGTAATTTGTATGAAATATCACCATTATCTATAGCTGACTCAAGACTCACATCAAGTAATGATTCGCTTATTTTACTCGATTTAGATATTAAATTATATTGCTCTGTTACTCTGTTTGCTTTATCACTTAATAAATCAAACTGCAATTGATTTCTCTCAATGGTTCTCTGACAGTCTGCTTTAGATTCTGGAGAAATTGCAATAATCCTAGAACCATCTTTTTTAATTAAAGAATTTATTTTTTGAAGCTCTCTAAGTTCAAGATAGCAATATGGACACCAACCTCCTCTATAAAAACTTAAAATTACTTTTCCTGACTTAACTAATTGGCTAAGTTGAATTTTTTGTCCTAGATTATTTTCAAGTGTAAAATCTGGAGCTTGATCTCCTATATTCAAAAACTTAGGAGCAATGCTTGCAGATTGCAAAATATCTATGCACTTCAAAATTCGATTAAAAGATTTATGACTGAGACTGCTATCAAGTAATTTTTCTTTTAGTCTATCAATTTCAAATTCAAAGCTATTACGTCTCGCATTATCTTTTGTTAGGCGTTCTATCACTCTAGAGCGAGCATCCTCATCAAAAGTCTTTTCCATTTCTCCTCTCTAGTACAAGCTATATCTCCCAATATTGATACTTGTATAGATATATAAAGTAAATATTCTTACCTATTTGCATATTTTTTAATCTAAGTTTCAGATACTTGATATCAAATTTTCGTATGGAACTCTTTATATATACAAAGTAGACCTTTTGTGAAAGTCGGAATTATCCTTAGCGCAACTTCCGCCGAGTGGCGACGTTGCGACCTTTTTTCGGGCGACATCTACTGCGAAACGATGTTTCGCAAGATGTCTAGTATTTAAATGGAATTTTTTGGGAGGGACTCCATAGTGTTTACACAAGATAATAATCTTAATTCTATACTTAGCGATGATGAGATCGAAAGTTTTTTAGCTGTTGTTGAGAAAGGCAGTTTTAGCGCGGCGGCTATTAAATTACACAAGTCACAGTCATCAATAAGTTATTCTATAAAAAAACTTGAGCAAAAATTAAAAGTTCTAATTTTTGATAGAGCAACTAAAACTGTCACTCTGACTGACCCAGGACGAATCATACATGGCAAATTACTCAATATAGTTAAAATTAATCATGAAATTTTTGAGTTTACAAGTTTAATCAATACCGGAGTTGAAACTAAAATTATTTTATCAATTACAGCAGTAACCCCAACCCCTCTTGTAATCAAGGCTTTACAGAAATTCAATCTAAAATTTCCACAAACACAAATAGAATTACAATTCACTACAAACGATGAACCTTTAGATTATTTAGCTCGTGATGAAGCAGATTTTGCGATTACATCAAGTAAGTTCAATCAAAATGAATTTGACAGAGTACAATGGCATACTGTTGAATTTATGGCGGTTGCTGCAATGGATCATCCAGCAACCATGCCAGAAATCACTAGTGAAGATTTAGATGAAATGACATACCTTGTGGTCGGCGGGAGACAGACTCTAATGAAAAAGCAATCACAGGGTCAGATTGAGAATGGTAATGTCTGGAACGTAACCGATTTTCTTATTAAAAAAGAATTACTTTTAAATGGTCTAGGTTGGGGCTATATGCCAAGAAAGATTATCGAAAGAGAACTTGAAGAAGCTTTACTTCAACCAGTTAGAGCAAAGCCGCTTATTCACAAGCAACTTGATCTTGTTAGAAAAAAATCTAAATATAGAGGACCAGGGAAAATATATCTATGGCAATGTCTAACTGAAAATATGACTGAGTATCAAAACACTAAGCCTAGCTCTTATAACTACATCAATATAAACTAATTCACACTCACCTATCACCACTGCGTATTATAAAAGCTCCAAAGCCTCTTGATCAGCGATGATAGTGAGTTTACTTGCATGATTTGCAACAATATAGCCTAAACCAGTAGTATCATCCATAAAAGCTGCTTTCAATGATTCAGCTTTTGATTCACCTTTAGCGACTACATAGATATGCTCTAGTGAATTTAGTTTGAGAATATCAGTACCAATAGTTACAGCTTCTTTGCATTGATGTTGCTGCTGAGTCTCAGAACTTAAAGTTATCCTAGTAGTATCACTATTTATAAATTCTTCTCCAATAAAGGCAAAATGAGCGTTTGAAGCATCTGCACCGAGTCCTGCAAAAATCAACCTCGGTCCAGTTGATTTCAAATATTGATTGAATTGTGCAATATTGTTTACATCAATAGAAAAAAATTTATCTTTAATCTGAGAGTAAATATTAGGAATAGAATGCTTTATTGCTTTTGCAAAAGTGTGCTTTTCACCAGACACATGATCTGGTATTAATTCATCCAAATGTGAAAGTTCTAATTCTGGATGAATAAGTTTTTTCAATTCGTGAGATTTTGTATTTTGCTCAAGTGTATTAAAAGTTTGGAATTCTAGCGTAGCAAATAAGGAATCAAGCTTAGGATAAATATTCTTTTCAAAGGTATTACCAGAAGGCAAAAGTATTAACCCAGGTTTTAAAAGTTCATTATACAAAAGCTCTATAACGTAATCATCAAGATCTTTTTCAAGAAAAAAACTTTTAATAATATCTTGCTTTTCTAGAGTCATATCAATTTATCAAACCCATTAAATCAAGTTTTTTGATTTTAGTAAATTCAAGTACGCTATTTATAGCAGCAGTATTTTGTTTTAGTTTGTCTTGCGCACTGACATTATAAGCTTCCGAAAGGTCTCTTGATTTTGCTGAGACGTAAAGTCCTTTGATCTTAATCCCTTTAGCTTTTAAATATTCTATACTCAAGATACTGTGATTAATTGTGCCAAGGTCAGGTCTTGTAACTAAGACTGTTTCAAGATCTAACTCTTTAATTAAATCTGATACAAATTCTTTTTTATTAATTGGTACTGCTGGACCACCAGCACCTTCAACGATCAGATAACGATATTGAGCTTGCAATTTAATAAAATCAGTTTTTATTTTTTCGATAGAGATTTCGATTTCTTCTAAAGATGATGAGTAGTCCGGAGAAGCTGGGTATTTTAGATTATAAGTACAAAAAACATCTACACCAGTTTGATCATTAATCTCATCAAAATCAGTAGGTATGCCACATTGAATTGGCTTATAATAGGCAATTTGCGACTTATCAAATATTCTATTTTCAAGGAAGTAATGAATAAGACTTTTTGAAAAAAATGTTTTACCCACATCTGTATCAGTAGCTGTGACAAATATTGCTTGGGACTTACCCATTTCACTTATTTCTGCGTTATTTTTTGTCCATAAATACATTTGTAAATCATTAGAAATTCGAAGGAGTATGTGCCGCTTCCTCAGCTAGATGAGCAGCTTCAGGTGTAATAGTTTGTGAACCAAAATACTTGTTTAAAATCAAACAGGATATAGAATCAAAACTTACATTAACCATAGTTCGTGCCATATCAAGAATTCTATCTATACTCAAAATCACTCCAATCGCCTCAAGAGGCAGACCTACAGCTTGAAATACAACAGCTAGCGTAACTAGGCTGCCATGCGGGATACCAGGAGTACCAAAGGTTGCAAGTAGAACCATAAACACTACAAAAATCTGTTTACCAATACTTAAAGGCTCTGGGAGCCAGGCTTGTGCAATAAACAAAGTAACAATAGCTTCGTAAATAGCAGCACCATTCATGCTCATAGTTGCACCGAGTGGAATAACAAAGCTAGCAATATGATTAGGCACTCCAAAATTTTGCTTCATAGCTTTTAAGTTCACTGGTATGGTAGCTGCTGAACTTGAGGTGCTAAATGCGGTAAGCATTACTTCTCGCATTTTGCCAAAGAATTCTAGTGGAGTAAAGTCAGTAAAGAAATGCACTGCAAGTGATCCAAAAACCAGTAGCATTGTTGCAAGTGCTGCGACCACAGTAAACATAAAATAACTATATTCAGCTATTGAACTGATCCCACCAACTGCAACCGTCTTTGTTATAAGAGCAAAAACCCCATATGGAGCAAGTTCCATAATCCAGTGTGTGACTTTTAAGATTGCGTCGAGTACAACTTGAAGCATGTCCAAAACTTTTTTCCCATCTTTCACTTGCACTAAAGCAACTGCAATTATGATTGAAAAAATTATGATCTGAATCAAAGTACCGTTTGAAAGTGCTTCAAAAATATTTGAAGGAATCATGCTCAGTAAAAGATCCGCAATTCCAAGACTACTATCAGTTATAAAATGAATATCCTCAGCTGGATCTCCGTTATCAAGCACCTTGTGTAAATCAATATGATCTCCTGGTCTCAAAATATTTACAAAAAACAAACCAAAAAATGCCGCAAAAAGCATTTGTCCTTTAAAAATCAGAAGTGTCGTTAAGCCAATTTTCCCGAGATTCTTTACAGGTAAGTGACTGATTCCTGAAATCAAAGACAGCATAATTACCGGGATTACTATCATTTTAAGCAACCTTAAAAAAACCTCTCCCACCCAAGTAATATGATTGAGCTCAATAATTCCTATCTGCGGATTATCAGCTCCAGCTAAATTATTCAACGAAAATATATATCCAAGAACAATTCCAAGGACAAGTCCAATTAAAATACGCCAGTGCAATTCAAGTTTCATAAAACTTGATTATTCTATCATTTAATATAATCAACGTTCATTAGTCTTGTTTACGAATGAATGTTTTACTTGCTTATGACGCAGTACTAGTCTCAGCCATATCTGCTCTAAGTTTAGATTCTCTTTGAGGGGTCAAAATTTTGCCACTTTGTATTTCATGGGAAAGATTTTTAGCAAGGTTTGATGCATCATCCAACCATGGGTAGCATGAGTTGCCGAGTTACTGAATTTTTCTATTTCTCAGTGCATCCTTAAGTAGCTCGAGAGCTTGGGTATGCTTCAAATAAATCAGTCATTAAAAATGATCTTAGTAATAAAAAGTAATACATATTAATCAATGTAGTATTTTTAAGATTTTTTGTATAAAACTTGGTACAACTATATTAGATGCGCTTACTAATCTGGTTAACCCTCTTATCAACCTGCTCCCAAGTTTTGGCTCATCCTGCTTTTTTTAAACAATACAAAGAGCACCCAAGAGCTCTTGCAAAAGCGGATTGTTCAATTTGTCATTTTGATAAAAATGGTGGAGGCAAGCTACAACAATTTGGAAAAGATTTTGCACAAGCCGAATACAACATCACTCAAAAGATGCTTAAACAATATCCAGGCAAATTTAAGCCAGAGAAATAACAGGTATAGTTTAGTAAACCAAAAAAGTTTTCTTCAAATTTCAACTACCCCTTCGCATTCGGCGCAGCTGCTGTGATGATGTTTTGTTGTTTTGCTTCGCAAAACTTAAATGCTACATCAATCCGATATGCTTCAGGGTGTTGCAAATTTTCTGAAAACTTTTTTGGTTTACTTTTACTTATATAGTCAACGAATTATGTGACCTTTACAGCAATAACTAAAACCTATTTCTTATACCAAGCCACATACTTAGCAACCCCTTCATCAATAAGGGTTTTAGGATCATAACCAAGCATTTCCTTTGATTTAGATATATCAGCGTAAGTTATTGGCACATCACCAGGAATCGGATCAGCAAATTTCACTATAGCTTTTTTACCAAGATTTTTTTCTATCAAACTAATTAAAGTCTTCACATCAGTAGTATGAGATTCACCTAAATTAAAAATCTCAAATTCACAATCATAATCAATGGCTTTTGTGATTCCATCTAAAATATCTTCGATATAAGTAAAATCTCTTTTGGCACTACCGTCTCCGTATATCTCAAGCTCTTTACCTTCATCAATAAGTTTAGTAAATTTGCTGATTGCAAGATCTGGTCTTTGACGTGGACCATAGACAGTAAAAAATCTAAGAGCGATTGTAGGGATCTTATATAAATAATGAAAAGCATGCAAACGCGCTTCATCAGCGACTTTAGAGGCCGCGTAGGGACTGATTGGCTTAGATACATCTTCAGTCTCACTAAAAGGTACTTTTGAGCGTTCGCCATAAACAGAACTGCTAGAAGCATGAACAAATTTTTTGACAGCGAAATCTTTTGCCAAATTTAGTAAGTTAACTGTTGATTCACCATTATTTTTAAAATAAAGACTCGGCTTTTGAGTTGAAGGTCTAACTCCAGCGTAGGCTGCAAGATTTACAATATGAGTTATTCCATTTTCTTTAAAAACTTTTTTTAAATTAGAGTAGTCACAAAGATCCACTCCATACAGCTTTAGGTTTTTTGCTTCACAATATTTAACTTCAGTTTGATTAAATTCTGACTTAGTATCTTCAGCATAATTTGCAAAACTTCTATAAGGACTTTGGATTGTTGAAATCAAGTCCTGTAGCGCTTTTGCATCAAAAAAACTCGAAAGATTGTTTAGCTTAATTTGATTATTATAATAATCATTAAAATTATCAACACCTATAACTTGATATTGTTTGGTTAATACTTCACAAAGATGAGAACCAATAAAACCGGCTGCACCTGTTACTAGAATAGTTTTTGTCTTAGCCATGATCAGAGATCTTTTCTTGAATAATTTCTACAACTTTTTTATGAACTTCTTCGATACTAAGTCCATCAACCTGAATCATGCGAAATCTTGTTGGATCCTCATTTGCAAGTGTTTTATAACCATTTCGCACACGTACGAAAAATAACTTGTTTTCAGCTTCAAGGCGATCTATCTCACTACCTGTGCTTCTTCTTTGGGCTTCATCGTGCGAGACCATCAACAAAATAGTTAGATCTGGCTTAATCCCTTCACAGACCAAGTTACAGACTGTACTTATAATCTTAGTGTCAATGCCTCTTCCATAGCCTTGGTAAGCTAGAGTACTGTCGTTAAACCGATCGCAAATAACAGTCTCACCTTTATCAAGCCTCGGCTTTAAAACCTCATCCACAAAATGAGCTCTATCAGCAAGATAGATCATCAATTCTGCTTTGTCAGAAATAACTTCGTTTGAATCTAAAACAATATCTCTAAGTCTTCTACCAAGCTCAGTCTCACCAGGGTTTCTTGTAAAAAACCAATTTAACTTGTTGTTTTCGGCATACTCTTTTAGGAGTTTTACTTGTGTTGTTTTTCCAGCTTTATCTGGACCTTCAAATGTTATAAACAATGATCTAACTCTCGTTTCTTAGTTTAGTTCTCTTTCTCAACTTTGATTATAACTTCAGTTGATACATTTGAACCTAAACTAACTATCGATTTGTGTAAACCTAAAGCTTTGATTGGCATTGGGATAGTTATATTATCCTTACTAACGGTTGTTTTGTGTTGTTCTGTGATTGCTTCAGCAATTTTTTCTTTAGTAACAGCGCCAAATAATTTACCACTTTCACCAGCTTTACAAGTGATTGTTACGATAGCATCGTCACCAATTTGTTCTTTAATAGCTTCAGCAAGAGCTTTTCTTTCAGCAGCTTGTCTTTCTAGCTCTTCTTTTTTCTCTTCATACATTTTTATGTTGTGAATGTCAGCGATTACAGCCATATTTCTCATTAAAAGATAGTTACGGGCATATCCCATTTTTACTTTAACAAGCTCTCCAGCTTTTCCAGCCACAGAGTCTTCAGTTAGTATTACATTTATTGCAGTTGACATAATTTTGTTTCTTTAACAGCATGTCATTGTATCATGTATGACGGAATCTAGATCGTTAAGAAAATCTTGTGAAAAGTGTGATAGTATCGATAACCTTGAATTAACTGCGCTGCTGCGAGCCTTCAAATAAGGATTAGCAATCCCAGAAAAACAACTTAAACACAGGAGGTTTTATTTATGACAAAAAACAAAGAAGTTAATGGTTACCTAGCACTCACTATTGCAGTTGCATTTGCCTATGCCGCTTTTGGAGCAATTACAAACGTAGCAGGGGCAATCATTCCTAAAATTAGAGATACATACGACGTCTCAGCGACACTATCATCTGTGCTTGCAGCGACGTTTTTTATCGCCTATGGTCTTACCTCAATTCCTTGGGGTGTTTTTATGGAAAAATACACCAAGAAAAACACTTTAATTATCAGCTCTACTATTACCACTTTTGGTGTTGCAATTTTTGCATTAATACCTGGCTTTGGTCCAAATATGTTTGCCATGTTTCTGTGTGGAGTTGGTATAACGGGTATTCAAGTTGCCCTCAATCCCCTAGTAGCCGAGATTTCTGACCCGGCAAAGTATTCTCGCAATTTAACTGCTTTTATGGTCATAAACGGGCTTGGAAGCTACGCTGCGCCACAATTAGTGACACTAATCAAAAATGCAGGCTACGAATGGAACGTTACTTATATAGTTTTTACTGTTCTTGCAATCATAATGACTTTTGCAGTTGCTTTTCCAAAATACCCAGCAAGCATGCTTGGAGACGTAGATCCAGAAGCAAAAGTTCTTGATGCCAATATGAGTAATCAAGCTGTTGAACATAGTCACAATACTCAAAACTTTCAGTCAAAAAACCTAACTCTTGATCTTTTAGTTTCAAAACCTCTAATTTATTTATACGCACTTGGGATTTTTCTTTATGTAGGAGTTGAAGTGGGTGTTGCAAATACAATTGGTTTTTATTTAGAAGATAAACTTGCTATCACAAGCGTGCTTGGTGAAGCGGCTGAGGCTGCTAAAAATACTGCTATCAGTAACTACTGGGGTGGTTTACTTCTAGGAAGATTACTGGGTTCCTTTATTTTAGATAGAGTTGCTGGCAAATTTGCCATCATGGGTTACATCTCACTTGCTGCAGTGTCTTTATTTCTTGCAATCACAGGCGATCTAAACCAAGCTCTATGGGCGTTTCCAGCGATTGGATTTTTTATATCAATCATGTTTCCAACTATCTATTCACTTTGCACAAATAGCTTCCCTGCACATTATTCATCTGCTATCTCTGGTGTGCTTTGCACTGCGATTATCGGTGGAGCTGTGATTGGTCCAGTTATCGCAAACGTAGCAGAAGCAACTCAAGGCTCAGCTCTTGTACCTAACTGGGATACAGGGCTACTAATCGCTTTTGGCTGCTATGCTTATATCTTTCTGGTTGGGCTTTTTAGCAAAAATACTAAGTAGTTTAAAAAGATGAGCACCGGACTTCTTGCCTTACTTGATGATGTTATTGCACTTGTGAAAGCAAGTGCTGTTAGTCTTGATGATATTGGACTTCAAGTCAGCAAGACCAGCACAAAAGTTTCAGGGATTGTTATTGATGACGCTGCTGTCACGCCAAAATATGTGATTGGACTTGATCCCAGCAGAGAGCTTGCCATCATCTGGCATATTGCAAAAAAATCTCTTATCAATAAAATCTTTATCCTGATACCAATGATATTAATCTTTGGTTTTTATTTACCATGGTTAATCAAACCGATGCTCATGTTAGGTGGATTATTTCTTTGCTATGAAGGCTACCATAAACTTCATGATATCTTCTTGCCACATCATAAAGAAGCACAGAACGTCGTTGAGATCTCAGCTGATGAGCTTGAGAAGATTCGCAAGGATAGTGCTGTCAGAACGGATTTCATACTTTCGGCAGAGATAGTTGCAATTGCATACGCGAGTGTCCTTGAAACAAATTTACTAAATCAAATCATTGTCTTACTAGCAGTAAGCTTGATTATCACAATTGCAGTCTATGGTGTTGTTGCAGTAATAGTAAAGCTTGATGATATTGGTTTAAGTATGGCAAAATCAAAATCTAAGTTCTTAAAGCAAACTGGTATTTTGATAGTGAGAATGATGCCAAATGCTTTGCTCGTTTTAAGTTATATCGGTATCGCTGCCATGCTTTGGGTTGGAGCTGGAATTTTTGTTCATAACATTAAAGTCCTTGAAGATTTACTTCACGGTTTACACTTAGCTTGGGTGTTTGAAACGCTTTTACAGATTGTTTTTGCTTTATTACTAGGATTCTTAACTGCATTATTTCTAGGATTGTTTAAAAAAAATGGGTGCACGACAACTACGACCCTGTAACATATGACTCTAGATTAAAAATGAATAATAATACCTAATTTCATTTAAGTTAATATCAAAAAAATCTTAAAGTGAGTTTTATTCATATAAGTGCTATCTAGAATAAGTCCATTCCAAATAAGACTGATTGACAAAGCTTTCCACTAAAAGCTCAACTGTTGATTCAGTACCTCAATTAGGACAACTACCAAGTGATCAAGCTTCTATAAAAGGCTTTAATTTTGCATTAACGAACATACTCTCTGGGAAAATCACCGATCAAGTTCAGTTACAAGCTTTAGTAAATCCAATCTTCAATAGAAGTGGTGACTTATATGTAACACGAGGTAGCGGGGGTTCATATTTTAAATTCACAGGTTCAAACGGATATGTAAGCAGCTCTCAATTAGATGGAGCAAGGCTTGCTCAAGATGATATACCGATATTAATCAAAATCATTAATGAAAGAGCTAGTTCAATTCAAGCTAGCAATGTAATGTCCCGCGAAAAAGGGCCAAAATAAATTAAAAACTTTTCCTTCCTAAGATCGTCTATAAGATAATAAGGAGAAAAGAATGTCAAGAAAATATAAACAAACAAGTTCCGAGATTAAAGCTAAGGCTGTTTTGGAA
>CAIYXB010000132.1 GCA_903930015.1 uncultured bacterium
AGTTTTCGGAAATTTTTAAACACCCTGGAGCATATCGGATTGATGTAGTATTTAAGTTTTGCGAAGCAAAACAACGATAACATCATCACAGCCGCTGCGCCGAATGCGTAAGGTTCGTTAAAAATTGGAGAAACTTTTTGTATAGGCGAGAGTATTTGGAGATTCGTGCCCTATTTAAAACCTGCGGTTTTGAACCGGTGTTGATTTTTTTAATGTAATTCCCTGCGGGAATTACAGATCCGAAGATCCACACTGGCTTAACATAATACTTAACGTAAGTTGAGCATCTCTTTTTGCTAAAATTTACTTATGCACCCTGCATTAGATGATGTTATTAAATGTAGTCGTGAGCAAATGCTTCTCCTAAAAGAAGCTGCGATAGAGGCAACCTCAAGTGGTTTTGTGATCTCTGATTTTACCCGTGCAGATAATCCTTTAGTCTACGTAAATAAGGCATTTTGCGAGATGACTGGATACACTCAAGAAGAGGTTTTAAATCAGAATTGCCGTTTTTTACAGGCTAGTGATAAAGATCAACCTGAAATTGAAAAATTGCGAATTGCAATTAAAGAATCAAGAAGTGAAAAGGTGCTTTTAAAAAACTATAAAAAAGATGGAACGGTTTTTTGGAATGAGTTAATTATTTCTCCAGTCAAAGATAAAGTAGGTGTTGTCACACACTATATTGGAATTCAAACAGACGTTACAGAGAGGGTTAACGCAAGGTATGCATTAAAGAAAAAGACACAAGAGCTAGAGCAGTCTAATCAAGAGCTTGAAGAATTTGCAAATGCAGTTTCACATGATTTGAAAGAACCTCTTCGAATGATATCTACTTTTTTAGAATTTTTAGATAAAGAGTATTCACAAACTTTAGATGATCAAGCAAAAGACTATATTAGTCATGCCTTAAAGGGTTCAGATAGAATGAAACACTTAATTGAAGATCTTTTAGATTATTCTAAAGTAGGTTCTTTGCATCATGATTTGTCAGTGCTTAACTTGAATAAAACTCTAGAAGATGTTCTGGACAATCTTCACGTTGTAATTCATGAGAAATCCGCAAAAATAACCGTTGATAATTTACCTTCTATTAAAGCTAATGAGTATCAAATAGTGACTTTGTTTCAAAATTTGATTAGTAATGCCATTAAATACTGCAAAGAGACACCAGAAGTGAAAGTTGGTTACCTTGATGATGGCCCGTATTGTATATTCTATGTTGAAGACAACGGTATTGGTATTGATGATTATTATAAAGATTATGTCTTTCAAATCTTCAATAGGTTACATTCTAAAAAAGAGTTTCCAGGCAATGGTATTGGTCTTGCGATATGTAAAAGAATAGTGAATAACCTAGATGGTTCAATATGGTTTGAATCTACTAAGGGTAAGGGTTCTAAATTCTTTTTCAAGGTTCCAAAGGAGAACATTTAATGGCAGTTGAGACAAAAAAATTAAGGGTAATAATCTGTGATGATAATGAAGCAGATATATTAGCTTTAAAAAAAATTATCAAAGAAAGTGTAGATATTATTGGAGAAGCTTCAGATGCAAATGAATGTCTTGATGTAATGGATAAAGTTGAAGCTGATTTAATTTTGCTCGATATAGACATGCCAGGAATGAACGGAATGCAGCTTGCCGATATAATTATGGATTTTGATAATCCACCAATGATTGCATTTATAACTGGGCGTGAAGATTATGCTGTTAAAGCTTTTGATCTAGCTGCAGTGGATTATGTCGTGAAACCTTTTGATTTAGATAGAATAGAAAAAACTCTAGAAAAAGCTTCTGAACTAATAAATAATTCTAAAAAAAGTGATCTTGAAGATACCTTGAGGAAAATTATTAATGATCAAAACAAAAGATCTATTGATAGATTGCCAGTTAAGGATTATAAAGAGAGAACCATTAGATTTGTTGATCCAGCTAAGATTGTTTTTGCTCAAAGAGACTCAAGGAAAGTTAATATCTATACTGAGAATGAAGTTTTTCCTACTTACTATACAGTAGATAAATTAGAAGAAAGACTCAAAGATCATGGTTTTCAAAAAGCTAATTCTGGTTTGCTGATTAATATAGATTTTATTGAACATATGATACCCAATGGAGATGGATCATACGATTTACTTTTAAAAGTACACAAGGATAAAATGGTTACAGTCTCTAGATCATGCTCAAAAGCAATTTTAAGTGGTCTTTCTGTATAAAGGTAAGTATATAAATGCCTAATTCAAAAATAATTTTGTTAGCTCATGGGAGCCGGGATCCAAGATGGAGAATGCCATTCGAAGTACTTATTGCAAATCTAAAGGAGGAGCTTGGTCAAGAAAAAGTTGATTTAGCTTATATGGAATTCTGTTCTCCTAGTATAGAGGATGTTGTTTTTCAATCATACAAAGACGGTTACTTTGAATTAAATTTTTTACCTTTGTTTATGGCAGGAGGGGCTCATTTAAGAAACGACGTTCCTCTTATTCTTGAGAAGTTGAAAATTGGAAAGAGAGAACTCAGTTTAAATTTGTTAGATCCAATCGGGGAGCACGTATTAATTACAAACGCGATATTGGGTATAGTTAAAGAGAACCTATCAGAGGCTCATTTAGCTTAAAATCTTCAATTTTGTTATTTGTAAGTGCTTTTAGTCTATTTGATCTAGTTCAAATAGTGTATTTATTATTTTTTGAGTAGTTTAAATCTGTTACTAACTATTTGACCTTGAATGGGTATATCTTTTTTTAGGAGTTATATATTTATGCCCCTTAGCGATGATTTGATAAAAAGTTTTGTATCTACTTTAGAGAAGATTGTAAATTCTGCTGTGCAGAGTGCCGGTAAATTAACTAATTTATCAATTAAATCAAAGATTAGCCAGTATGGAGATTCTTTTGTCAGAGATTCTAAAATTCAAGTTGAACAATTAAGTCCAGTCCTTGCTATAAACAATTCAATTAATAATAATGACCCTTTGTTGATACTAACCCAATCAGAGACAGCTGCTTTAATTGCAGACAAAATGATGGGTCAAGAAAGTGAAGAATTAATTTTTAGTGATGATAAGCACGAAGCATACACTACAGCAATTGTTCAAAGTTTAAAATCTGCGATTGAAACATTTGAAGAAATTACAAGTGCTGGATTACAAGTCACTGATTCTGATTTAGTAATGGCAGATCCTGCCAATGAAGACTCTCTTAAGCTAGATGTTGATAATGACAGATATTTATTTGAAGTGAGTTTAACTATCACTGGTCATAGTGAAAAAATTCTTTATTTAGATTTATCTTCGAGAAATATAAATACTCTGCTGTCATTGTTTGCTGGTTCTAGTCAAGCTTCTGCGAGTGGTGCAGCAAATGAAACTGTCGGAGATTTTATGGGAACTGATTTTGCTGAAATTATGGATTCTCACGACCCGAATGATGTTGACCCTGCAAAAAATCTTAATCTATTAATGGATATTAGATTAGGACTAATTGTTGAATTAGGACGTGCAGAAATGCACTTGAGGGATATTTTGAAGCTTACAAAAGGCTCCATTATTGAGCTTGATAGATTATCAGGTGAGCCTGTAGATTTATTTGTTAATAATAAACTAATTGCAAGAGGTGAAGTTGTTGTCATTGATGATAATTTTGGACTCAGAATCAATCAACTTGCTGGAAATACTCTTAAAGATAAAAAATTAATTGGTGCTAAAGACTAAAATGTCAACTCAAGAATCTAAAATTGATAATCCCTTTGAAACTCAGTCAACCTCTAATGCTTATGATACTGTTGATGAGGTCTATAGGCTGTCGGCACTGGGTGTAAAATCTTTTGCTGATCCTTTGAGTTTTGGTAAAGATGCAAATATTGTTGATTTAGGAGCTGGAACAGGTATCTCTAGTGAAATACTTAGTGAAGGTTGCCAGAATTTTTGTCTAGTAGAACCTTCTTTGGCAATGATTGAGCATGCAAATAATAGGCTGGGTGATAAGGTCCTTTATGTGCAAGCAACTGCTGAAGATATGTATCAAGCTTTTAATAAAGACGTAGATGCAGTTTATGCTTTGAATTGTATTCATCTTTTTCCAGATCTTACAAAAGCTTTTGCTGGAGTTGCTGCAAGTTTGAAAACAGGAGCTAGATTTATTTTTAATATAACTGCACCAAGCTATTCATTTGAAAATATTTCGCAATTAGAAAAAGATATTTATCAAGCAAATATAAATTTCTATAAAGAGTTAAATAAAATTTCTCCAAATTTAATTTTAGAAAAAACAGTAGAGCTTTTAGATGATAATATAGAGGGTAAATCTTCTCAGATGTTTACTAAAGAAACTTTGATAAGATTTTTAGAAGGACTGAATTTTCAATTCTCTGATATGAAAGTTTTTGAAATTAGTACTGAGATAAGCTATCAACAAAATATATGGAGAATGATGGCAAATAGTTTCTTACAAGATCAAGAAAAAATTGAAACTTTGGTAATGGGTGTTGAAGTCCCTCCCAAAATGCTTGTTAAACAGGCTGTTTTTGTATTTGAGAACTTAAATTAAAATCTAATATATAATCAATTTAATGGAAGAAGTTGGATCTCAAGCTTTAAATTTAGCAATAGGAAAACGACTAGTAATAATTATTGTTTTTTTATGTGTCTTGTGGTTCGTTTTAAACTATTTAACCCTTAGGATTAAGTCTGGTGAATTAAAATTACCAAACTTCTTAAAGAATAAATTTTATGGTATTGGCGAGATTAGTAAAGAGATTCACCAAATTAAATTGATACAAAGAAAACATCTTGTGGACGGATGTGAGATGATTGTAGTTGATGTAGATGGTGCTCATTTGCTTTTGGCAAAGAATGTGAATGGGACTCTAGAGTATATTAAAGAATTAG
>CAIYXB010000133.1 GCA_903930015.1 uncultured bacterium
GCTTTAGCTTGATTCTTTAGGCCCCTTTCTACGACAGCCTCTTTATTAGGTTTTTTTTCAAAATCTTTTATATCATCGTTGAGTTTTTCTATACTTCTTTTTACGTCTTTTTCCACTGTGCCATATTCAATGCTTGTGATTGTATTATTTACAGAATTCTCTAAGCCTCTTGTTATTTTTTGTGTTTTTTTTGAATCTATGCTTGCAAGTATCGCAACGGAAAAATCTTTTGTCATTTGAAATGTATCTCTCATTAACCTAAGAGCTACTTTCATGCTTGTGCCGTTAACAGCTTTTTTTATACCTTTATTCTCGTCCAAGAAATCATTTTCTCTTAAACCAATCTGCTCTATTGATGAATCTCCTAAGCTTTCTCTTAATTCGAGCGCTTTGCCACCGCCAGCTCTGAAATTAGTAATAATTCTAGTATTTACTGCTCCTCTTGGTGAAGGATAGTTTTCATTTGTTAATACGCCTTTAACAGCTACGTCATTACTATTGCCGATCGGAAAAATTTTAATTACTTTACCAACCTCAATACCATTAGAAAAAATTGGTGCACCTTTTGATAGCCCTTCAACATTGTTAAACTGGGATATAAAAGTTCTAGCTTCTCTTCTTTCTTTATAAATATTCCAAGCAAAAACTATAAGTGCAAATACAACACCAAAAGTGAGAATTTTTTTCACTATCCCAAGTAGGAAATTTATGAGTAATCCCATACTATTTAATATAACTCAATTTTAAATATCAGGACTTCCGCGTTTGACTTACTACTGCATTAATTCTCGTCTCAAAATGCTCATTTACAACCAGTAAACTGCGCTTTTTCGCCTCGAATATGCCTTGTAATAAGCCAAACGCATAAGTCCTGAATTATAAGGATCTGTCGTCTTATACTAAACATACCAACTAATCCCACATAGATTTTTTATGTGCCTGTCGCAGAGCTAAACCGCTTCGCTTGGCACGCTAATTTAATACGCGGGGTTGATATTAGTCAACTGAAGTAGCTTTAAAATCAGCATCAATAACATCATCATTAGAGCTTGACTCAGTTGTATTTGATGAATTAGAGCTTGACTCAGAATATGTAGAAACAGCTTTTTGGAATTCAGCCATTGCGTTTTGGATATCTATAGATTTTTGCTTTAATTCTTCAACAGCCTTACTCTCTTTAATAGCTTCTCTTAAAGATTTTGCTTGAGTCTCTAAATTATCAGCTTGAGTTTTGATATTTTCAAAGTAAGGCTTATCTTTATGGTCAGTAATTAGCTTTTCAGCTCCATAGACTAAAGAATCAGCTCTATTTCTTTCTTCTTGCTCTTCTTTAAATTTCTTGTCTTCTTCAGATTTTTCTTCTGCTTCTTTGACCATTTTCTCAATTTCAGCGTCAGATAAGTTGGTTGAAGCTGTAATAGATATCTTCTGCTCTTTACCAGTTGCTTGGTCTTTTGCAGATACGTTGATAATACCGTTTGCGTCAATATCAAAAGTTACTTCAATCTTAGGCATACCTCTTGGAGCAGAAGCAATATCATCCAAATGGAAATCGCCGAGAAGCTTATTCTCTGAAGCTTTTGCTCTTTCGCCTTGGTAGATTTTTATATCAACTCTAGTTTGGTTATCCTCAGCTGTTGAGAAAGTTTCAGATTTCTTGGTAGGGATAGTTGTGTTACGTTCTATCAGTTTAGTCATCACACCTCCTAAAGTCTCAATACCAACACTCAAAGGAGTTACGTCAAGAAGTACAACATCTTTAACATCACCAGCAAGGACGCCACCTTGAATTGCAGCCCCAACAGCAACAACTTCATCAGGATTCACTCCTTGACTAGGTTCTTTGCCTGTGATCTCTTTAACTATATTTTTGATTGCAGGGATTCTTGTAGAACCTCCAACTAAAATAACTTCATCAATGTCGCTTGTTTTCACGCCAGCATCTGATATTGCTCTATTAAGTGGTTCTTTTAAGTTTGCAAATAATTTTTCTGATAATGATTCAAATTTAGCTCTTGAAATTTTCATTTCTAAGTGTTTTGGACCATTCTGGTCAGCTGTAATAAATGGCAAGCTGATAGTAGATTCCGTTAAATTTGAAAGTTCAATTTTTGCTTTTTCGGCTGCTTCTGTAAGTCTCTGAAGGGCTTGTGAATCTGTACGAAGGTTGATGCCGTTCTCTTTTTGAAATTCATCTGCAATGTAATTAACAAGTAATAAGTCAAAGTCATCACCACCAAGCCTCGAGTCTCCAGCAGTTGCTTTAACTTCAAACACTCCATCACCAAGTTCAAGAATACTTACGTCAAATGTTCCACCACCTAAGTCAAAAACTAGAATTGTCGAGTCGTCTTTCTTATCAAGTCCATATGCAAGTGCAGCTGCAGTTGGTTCGTTTATAATTCTTAAAACTTCAAGTCCTGCAATCTTACCAGCGTCTTTGGTAGCTTGTCTTTGGCTGTCATTAAAATAAGCAGGAACTGTTATTACAGCTTGCTCAATTTTTTGCCCTAAGTAACTTTCAGCATCTTCTTTTAACTTACGTAATACTTGAGCTGAAATTTCTTGAGGTGTGTAGTCTTTATCATTTACTTTAATATTTACAGAATTGTTTTTACCCTGAACTGTGTCATAAGCAAGGTTTGCTCTGTCTTTTTCGGTTTCTTGCCAAGTGTGTCCAATAAGTCTTTTTGCACTATAGATAGTTTGCTTTGATTTTAAAACTCTTTGGCGCTTTGCGATTTGACCAACAGATTTGTCAGCTCCAAGGAAAACTACTGACGGTGTAGTTCTAGCACCCTCATTGTTAGGGATTACTGTAGGCTGTCCTGCTTCCATGATCGCCATACAAGAATTTGTTGTTCCTAAGTCAATACCTAATACTTTGCCTTTTGCTTTGCTCATACAGCAATTATAGCAAGATTGCTAGTTCTCTTAGTCCTACTTAATAGAAAATAAATAGTTATTCCTTCTTTAAGCTCAGTATATGTACTGAAGTTAATACTTGATTTCAATGAGACTTGCTAAAATAATATCAATGTCAAGAAATGAAATAAATCAAGTAACCATAGTTGGAAGAGTCGGGAAAGATCCAGAATTAAGATATTTTGAATCTGGCACAAACTTAGCAACTTTTTCTTTAGCTGTTAATAGACCAACTAAAAACAAAGAGACGGATTGGTTTGATATCAAAATTTGGGGAAGACCTGCTGAGATTGCTGGTGAGTATGTTCGCAAAGGATCTTTGATTGGTATTACCGGTGAGATTGATTTTGATTCATGGAACAACAAAGAATCTGGAGAGCTTCAAGTGAAGCCTGTTATCTCTGCAACTGAGCTAAGGCTGTTAGGTAGTAAAGCAGATAACGCAGGTTTACAAAATAACTAAATTCTTCTAAAATCAAATGGCCTAATTTTTATGATTGGTCCGGCTTGAATGCTTACATTTGCTAAGCTGGCTTTGGCTACTCTAAGACCCGCGTTTGCGGTTCCTGATACAGTTTGAATTGCTTTTTTTGTTATAAAACCGAGCGGTATAGTGACTGGTTTCAATGCCAATTTAACAAGTTTGCCGGTGATTGAAGCTTCTGCGCTGGCAAACAAACTTAAAACAAATATATTTGCAATAATAAAAGTTCTTTTCCCCACGACTAAGTCTTTATACGTGTTTAAAGCCGGTTATAACTTAAATAATTTAAATTATAGAAAAATTTTCTTAATCCTGATTTAACCTAGCAAAATAGCAAATGCTACAGCCATTTCTTTTTCGTGACTAATTGTAACGTTAACTTTTTTGTTTGAATTTTTAATGCTGACTTGAGGAGCACCTTTATCATCGTGAGTAATTTCAATATCCTTAAAACCTAATTCTTTGCCGATGCCAGTTCCTAAAGCTTTTGAGATGGCCTCTTTGGCTGCAAATCTACCAGCGATTCTATGGAAGCTGCCATATTTTTTGCTTAGGGAATTTTCAAGATCTTTAATTTCTCTATCAGTGAAAATTCTATTTAGAAATTTTCTACCAAAATTTTTGTAGATTTTCTCTATTCTTTTTGGGCAACAAAGATCAACTCCAATTCCGGTCATTGGGGATATTATCTCATATTAATACGCATGGTGATAGGCGTGTGTGAGTATTAGATAAATAATTTTGCTTCGATAAATTTTTTATCGCGTGTGTTTGCTAGTAAATAACCAGCTGCTTCTAAATAGTTCTTTACAAGAACATGTGGTACACCGTGCATTTGGGCTGTGTCATCAAGATTTGTGGTGTTATTCTCAACACAAACAACTTGGATTTCGCTTTTCCAGGCTTCTACCATTGGCGTGCCGTTGCATGAATCATAGGGTACAACTAGATTCGCAACTTGAGATGCAACGACATCATCTGGTTTTCTATGTAGATTTAAATCCTGAGCTTGAATCCAATCACTGCTTAATAGTTTATAAGCATCAGGTAAAGGGATTATTTGTGGAGAATTTTGCAAGCATTTTAAGACTGACGCTAAAAAGCAATCACTGAGGTATTCGGCAGCAACTTTAGGATCTACTAATTCATTAAGCTTGATGTCTTCTCTTTCAAGAACGCTAACTTTTGATTTAGTGCTGGTATCAAAACTCAAATGTTTTTTTGAATTATTTTTTGATCTAATAATTGGTGCATGTGCGGCAGGTAAAAGAGTCATTTGAGCAACTAAGTGAGAGATTTTTGCTTCAATTGCTCCAATTGGATCATAGCCCTCCCCGCAAGAATAATTTTTTGTCTCAATCGATTCATCATCTTCATCAAGTACACAAAGCACAGCAATTGCAGTTGCTCCTTCTAAGCGAGCTTTCTCGCAGGCAGAAAGTAATGTTCTGAAATTTTTAACGGACTTTAAATCGTTAGCTTCTACTGCTTCTTCTGTGTAGAAAATTTCTTCCACAATATCGAGCCCATAAACATGTTTTGCTGCTGAGATGCAGTTTTGAGTTAAGTTTCTTTCTGATTGAGTTGCTGCAGCATCAATAACAACTGCTATCTTGTGTCTCACGTTTATTCTCAGAGCAATTTGATTTGCAAAAAACCTATCTAAAAAATACCCTTCAACAACACAGACGTTATCTGGTATGTCAGTCATCATTGCACCATTAACAACATTTGGGTGAGTGATTAAAAGGTCAGAAGCTTTTGCAAGTAGTTTGCAGGCTGGATTTGCATCACCCGCAAATCCACCAATTCTTGCCCCGATGCCGGTTGGAACTATCATGCAATTTATGTTTCTAAGCATGAGCTTATTATACTAAGTTTAAGACTTGTGTAATTTTTTGAGTGCAGTTGCTCCTCTGTACTGATCAACTACATTTTCAACTGCAAGAGCAAGAATAGCTTTTGAGCTATCATCCAAAGTGCCTTTATTAAGGGTTGTGGTTAGTGTTTTGAGAGTTTCAAATTCGTTAGCCTTGTCACCAAGTCTCACTTCAACTTGATTTAGTAAGCGATCTTTTGGAATTTTTTGATCTGCCGAATATTTATTGAACAGGCTTAGAGGAAATTTGACATAGAAAATTTGATTTTTACCCTTTTTGTTTGATCGAGCTGTAAGCTCAACCTTTCCATCCTGTTCTAGTTGACGAATTAGTTTAACAAAGGTATTTGTGAGCAGGCTATGTTTCTTTATTGCTTTAGGATGATTAGTTTTTCTTAAGCCAAGTTGAGGTCTTTTAGTAAAAGTAGAAAGGATTCCAGTTTTGCCGCTTTCATAACCATAAACAATCATCCTAGTAAAAATAAAATGAAATACGTTATTATTTTTCACTAAGATTCTAAATAAGTTTATTTAAAAAGAGCAGTTTCTTTAATATTAAAGAATTTAACGAAGCTAAATATCAGAGTTTTGGTAACAAATAGAGAAGATACTAGGGAAAGTATTACTCCGATTAATAGTGTAATAGCAAAGCCTTTAACAATACCAGTTCCAAATATAATTAAGATCAAACAAACCATTGATGTGTTCATGTTTGAGTCATATATTGAGGTATAAGCACGATCAAAACCATCTCTTAAGCCGATCAGTACTGATTTGCCTTCGTTCATTTCTTCTTTTGCTCTTTCGAAAATAAGAATGTTGGCATCAACCGCCATACCAATACTTAAAATAAATCCTGCAAGCCCTGCTAGTGTCAGGGTTACATTCTCTTGAAAAGCATACATTGCCATGAGCACATAAATGCTAAGAGCAATTGAAGCAATCACTCCAGGCAATCTATACACAGCAATCATGAACAGCATTACTGCAAGTAAGCCCCAAGCTCCAGCTTTGATGCTCTTGTTGATTGATTCTTGTCCTAAGGTTGCGCCTATAGATCTTTCTTGAAGAATTGTTACTGGCACTGGCAGTGCACCAGCATTTAGTTGTACGGCAAGGTCTTGAGCTTCTTCTGCTGTGAAATTCCCCGTGATCTGTCCAGAACCAGCTGTGATAGCTGATCTTACGGTCGGAGCTGAGATGATATTGCCGTCAAGTGAAATCCCTAGTGGTTTATCAATCATTTTTGAAGTGAGATCACCAAATTTAGTAGCTGCTTCTGTCTTGAGTTCAAAATCAATAGCCCAAGTTGCAACACCATCTGTACTTGCTTGAGCACGTTTTAGATCAGCGCCAGTAATTCCTGTGCTCACCCATTCTTCTGTTTGATCTTCTTGACCTGCATTTTTAATAATTAATTCTTTGAATTCTAAGTTTGCTGTTCTAAGTAATCTTCTTTTTACTATACTTGGATCAGCACCAGGAACCTCAACTAGAATGCGGTTTTTACCAACTTGTTGAACAATTGCTTCACTTGTCCCAGAAGCATTTACTCGATTTTCAAAAACTTTAACAAGTCCTCTCATAACTTCTGGTGTTATCTCTGGGACTTCTTTGGTTGGTTTTGCTTCAAACTCAAACTGAGACCCACCAACTAAATCTAAGCCGAGTTTTAATTTGGTTAAAATGTTGTTTCCTGCGATAGTTGTAAGTTTTTGTTCCTTAAGTCTGTCGTAAGTGAAATCTTCACCGTCTGGTTTTATTGTAAATAATGCAAGTGAAACGAAAACGGTAACTGCAATAATTACTAATAATCTAAAATTCTCTTTGATGAAATCCATACAAAAAAAAGTATATAATATCTAGATTTTTTGGGCTTTTATTTTAAGAAACTTGTTTGATATAAAAAGTAGTCTTTTGGTAATTTTAGGCTTAGAGACTTAAAAGCAGCTTTAGAATTATCTAAATCTTTATAAAAAGCTAACATTGTTGATCCGGAGCCGCTTAACAAAACTTGATCTGCCTTTGTTGAGTGTAGCTGCTGCTGTATCTCCACTAAGCTTGGTTCCTCTTCAAAAACAACATCTTCAAAACTATTAAAAAAGCCATCTTCGTAAGTGAAACTAGATTCTTTGTTTTTTAGAAGAGCATAGGCTTTTGCAGTTGAAATTCCAAAATTTGGTTTTACTAAAATTAAATTTGCGTATTCATCGAAATTGAAATCGAATAATCTTGTTTTAAAATTTTCGCCTCTTGACTCGCCGTAAAGTCTTGGGGTTTTTGTTGAGAGCAGGCAAAAAGGCACATCGGAACCTAGGCTTAGAGCAAGTTCCAGTAATAGCCTTTCTTGAACTTCAAAATCAAAATGTTCTTTGAAGAATTTATTTAGTACCCGAAGTGTAGCAGCTGCGTTACTGCTTCCGCCTGCAAGACCAGCTTCTAAAGGGATTTGTTTATCTATATAGATTTTAATTGAGATTGAACTTAGCTGCTCAAGGATATTTTCTTCTAGTGTTGAAAGGTAAAGTTCGATTGCTTTTGCGATGATATTTCTTTCACCTAAAGTTTTTATTTCTTCTGAGTTAGAATCAATTTCTAAACTAAAATCTAAATTTTCAGATTGCTTTTTTTCAAAATCAATTTTGAAAGTTAAGTGATCACTAAGTTCTAGTGCCTGAAATAAAGTTTCAAGATTATGAAAACCGTCATCACGTTTATCAAGTACCTTGAGAAATAGGTTTATTTTTGCGGGTGATCTTTCTAGGTAGACGGCTTGGTTCATGGGTTCTCATTCAAATTATCGCAGATAATTATGCTATATTATTTTGATGCCTTTTGAGGGTCAGCCTTATCAACTTTTCATGTGTTATAGAAATCCAAGAAAATTTTCTTCAAATTTCAACCACCCTTACGCATTCGGCGCAGCCGCTGTGATGATGTTTTCGTTGTTTTGCTTTGCAAAACTTAAATGCTACATCAATCCGATATGCTTCAGGGTGTTGCAAATTTTCCGAAAACTTTTTTCGTTTATTTAGATTTGATTGCTTAGGCAGCCCAAATTTTTGCGACGGGCACGGTTAAGTTAGCTATGGTGATAAATCCTGATTAAAATCACAGGTGTCAGCAAAAATGAGCTGTTGTCTAAGCAATCAAATTAGTGTGACCTTTATAATTGCTATTGGAGTAATTTGATGACTGATTCAACAACCCTTATTGATAAACGAAATATATAGGTGCAATGCACTAACTTTAAAAATGCTAGAATATGTATCTCTATATAATTCAGTAATATTTTACTAAAAAATCAAAATGGTCGAAGCTAGCATAGTTAACAAAAAAGAATTAAAGCAATCGCGCCAGCGTGACCCGAATGCTGAAAAAGATATTAAGTTTGTTTCTGGTCCAGCTTATATTTCTTCGGTGCCACCTTGGTCTTTAGCTCATGAATTAGAACTTAAAGCTGGAGATAAAATCCTTGAGATTAATGGCAAGAAGTTTAGAGATTTTTTTGATTTTCAATATCATTTTGAACAAAGTGATTTAGCAGTTCTTCTAGTGCAAAGAGAGATAAAGCAAGATTTAGCTCATCCGCGCGAAGGCGCGAAAGATGGGCTTCAAACAAGTTTTGAAGAATTTGAAATTGAAATAGAAAAAGATTTTGGTGAGGCTTTGGGATGCGAGTTTGTAACACCTTTGTTTAACGGTGTTCAAGAGTGTGCGAATGATTGTCCATTTTGTTTTATTGAAAATCAACCCTTTGATGAAACTAGAAAAAGCTTACAGTTAAGAGATGATGATTTTCGCTTGAGCTATCTTCATGGTAGTTATGTGACACTCACTAATTTATCTTTTTCAGATAGAAAGCGTATTGAGACTTTAAGACCAGGTCCGCTTTATATCTCTGTTCATGCGACAGAGCCAGAAGTCCGCAACTTGATGTTAGGTCGAAAAAAATCGAGTCCAATTATGGATGAACTCAAGTGGCTTGCAAGTTTGGATATACCTGTTCACGCTCAAATTGTTTTGTGTCCAGGTATGAATGATGGTAAGCATCTTTTAAATACGATAAATGATCTCTATACTCTAAAAGACTCTCCAGTATTGTCTTTAGCGATAGTGCCAGTAGGGCTCACTAAATATCATAGACGTGGACTTAGACGCTTTGAGCTTGATGAAGCTTTAGATACTATCTCAATGGTAGAAGCCTGGGAAAATGTTGATGCCAAAAAAAGAGGAAAATTTGTTTTTCTTTCTGATGAGTTTTTCTTGATGACTCACGCTGAAGTCCCAGAAAAAAAATATTATGGTGATTATCCAGTTCTTGAAGATGGAGTTGGAATGACTAGGCTGTTTTTGGATGATGTTGAAACACAACTTGCAAAAATTAAACCAAAATCCTTTGGCGAAAAATTTAAAATATCTTGGATTAATGGAACTATCTCACAGCATGCACTTAGAAAAGTAGCTAAGATGTTTGAAGCTAAGTTCCATAATTTAGAGTTAGAGCCTGTTTGTATTGATTCAGAATTTTGGGGTACTACTAATGTAACTGGTTTACTTACAGGAAAAGATATTTTTGCAAAAATAAAAGACAAACAAGATCTTGGTGATTTGGTCTTAATTCCAAGTGTAATGCTTAAAGAAGGTTTTGATATTTTTCTTGATGATATGCATATCGATGAACTTTCTGTGAAACTTAAAACTAAGTGTGTGAAAGCTTGGGGTGCAAAAGAGATGATTGAACTTTTAACTTCAGAGCAGAGTTTTTCTCAATCTCGCCATAATAAGCAAGATCCCAAAGCCATGAATCCTGTTCTCTAAAGTCTTTTAGTAAAGTGTGGTCAATAGTGGGGTTAGATTCTAACTCTTTACCTTCTTTATTTACTACTATTCTTTCGGTATCAGTTAGTAGATGAACAGTTGTTTCTTCTGGAAAAGCTTTTAAGTATTCTATGTGGTTTGTTTCAAAACTTTCTAAAAAAGCTTTGAGGGTGGTGGTTTCAAGCATTTTTTTCTTTTTTGAAAAATACTCAAAAGCTAAAGAAAGCTGAGAGAGTAAATTGCAGGAAAGTACATAATCAAGTTCTTCTTCTAGTAAAAAGTGAATTGGTTTTTTATAAATTAGATTTTTTAATTTCTGATCAAAAAGCTCTTTGTTTTTACCGTGGTTTTGCCAAAGATAGTAGGCTTCTTTTAGAGTAGAGCTTATGTCAACTTGTTCAAAACGACAATTATCGTATTGTTTAATCTCGTTTATAGATTCTTGTAAAAAGAAAATATCAACTAAAATTACTTCTTTGAACTGATCAGAAAACTCTTTTAAGGGCACGTCTAAAAGTAGTCCAGCACCAATAATTAGAGCCTTTCTTTTGTTTGTGAGTTTGGAAATTGTTTTTATGATTTCTTGCTTGGATTTTTCTTGGTGTTCAAGCCAAAGATCTTTTTGTCTTTTTTTGCGATATTTAATTCCAATAATTTCTTGTACTAGTCCGAGTTTCACCAAGTATTTTGGTGCTAAGAAAGAGTGAAATAAAAAATCAATACTTTCTTCGATCATACTTCAAAATTATCTCATCTTTTTGTATTGCAGCTAATCTAAAATAGTAAGCTGAAATGTCATTGCTCTAATGGTCATGAAATTCGTTGACAATTTTTCTGCAATAAAACTTTCGCTATATCTCAATTATTTCAAGCTGGTCATTCCAATGGGTTCAAACTTCCCTCCGCAAGGGAAAATCCTATGATTGTCTCACAAACGCATCCGCTCTTAAATTCACTTTAGACACTTAAATGATTTCAGACTGGTTCGCCAATTATGGATTTTCACTTTGCTCCAGTCGTTTTCACCTCATTTCCATTTAAAGCTTAAAATAATTGAGATAAAGCTATTAGTGTTAATTAGGTCTAATTGCAATCAAATGAAATCACCTTTTTTCTAAGCGTTTGCGTAAGCTCAGGCGCAGAAAAAAGAGTGATTTCATTTGATTATTGCAATAGAGTTAATGATTACTACTTAAACTGTCAACGAATTTCATGACCTTTATAGCGATGACGTAAAATTTCCTTTTGAAAAATTATATTTATCAAAGACCTAGTAAAGGTCTTCTAGTTCGTCTAATTCTTTAGGATCAATTCCAATATCTTCAAGTTCTCTGTCAAGGCTATCATCAGAGTCTTCATCAAAACTGTTGAAATTGTTCGATCTGCTATTTAAAAAAGAACCAGTTTCTTCTTGTTCTTGAAAAGCTTCTCTTGTACCAAGTGATTCTCTGCCACTTAAGCTAGGAGCTTGCATGCGAGTGTCAGTATTACTTAATTTAGCGTCAACAGCTTTTTTGATGTTAGTTTTGCTAATTTTAATTCCAAATTGGTTGCCTACAATAACTAAATTGCCAGAGGCTATTGGTTTGTCACCAGGAGCAACTAAAGTGAGCTGCGAATCAATTAATAATCCCAAAGGCAAAATACCTCCTGATTCAAGTTCTAAAATTTTACTAAGAGGCATTTGCACAGATTTAAATTTCGCCGTAAGTTCAACGGGTAAATCTGTAAGTAAATCTTCGCTATGGTTTTCGTCTCGGTTCATTGAATTTACATTTAAATCATAGTACAAATCCCTATAATTAGGATTATCTTTTGCAGGAAGTCCTACATTAAATAAGAGTTGATCTAGCTCTGATTTGTTCCAGATAAGATGGCGAATATCACTATTTTCAAAAACTATTAAGTCATCTTCTTCTAAACCTCTTATTTCGCTTATTTTAAGCTTACTTTTTCCGACATCAAGGTCTAAAGGTACTTCTATATCTAAATTAGCTAGAGTTGATCTTAAATCATATGCAGCTTTAATTTTTAAGTTCGATGGTACCAAGCCAGGCGGAACACCAATAGCAATTGATCCAAGATCTTTGTCGTCGATTTCAATACCCCAAATCAAATAAATAAAATTCCCATTTGAATTTGGAATTGAAAGTCTCCAATAATCATTCCAGAAATTTTCTAATTCAACAAAGAAGTTTTCAAAAACAGATAATTCAAGTGGAGTGATTTGTTTTAATTTAAAAGGTTTACCATTGTCGCCAAGGCTATTTTTAAGAACTCTGTCAATAAAAATTTTATTGACTCTAAATTGTCCTGCAATGTTGGTGCCTGTATCCCATTCAGCTACAAGTCCTTGCCATGCTTTGTCTTGTATATCTCTTGTTACTGCAATTAATCTTGACTTGCAGGTTATACCCCAAAACTCATTAATGAGTTCATGAACTTTATATTCATTTTCAAACCATGGCAGTAGTTCATCAAGATTTAGAAATCTTGATTTATTGAACTCAAGGCCAAAGGCTTCATGTGTTAATTTACAGTTCACGTTCATCAGATAATCTCAATCAAGCAATTCGCAAAAATTAAGATTCATAAATGATTTACCTCGTTGTTATAAAGCTTAAACTAAACCTCTAGGTCATCTAATCTAGATATTTAGATGTATTATTTAAAATCACTAAATTTTTAGCTTGTTTTATTAGCTTTGTTAACAGTAGCTAGTGGACTTTTTCTAAAAGTGATAAAAATCAAGCATTAGCTTGGTATAAATAAAATAATGACTAGGTATTAGTCGAAAGAAGCAAAAATAGATAGCGAATGATTTTAAATTACTATTCTAAAGGTGATCCAAATGATCCCATCGTTGTTTTTTTGCATGGTAGTGCAAGTGATGCGACAGTCTGGTTAAATGAACTCAATATAGTAGCTTCAAGAGGTTATTACTGTCTTGCTATTGACCTTCGAGGACACGGTGAGACTAGATTAATGCAACAGCCTAGAGCTCATGTGAAGATTGATATAGACTCTCATGTTCATGATGTAATTGAAACACTCACCAGCATGAATATTTTCCCTCAAAAGAAAATTATAATTGTTACTCATAGTTTTGGTGGACTTGTTGCTGTTTATTTAGCTGATAAATTTCCTGATCTAATTGAAAAGCAGATTCTAGTTTGTTTGCCACCAAAGCTTGTTTCGCCTGTAAAAGATTTTTTAAAAATACTTTTGGGTAAACCTATTGATATTATTCAGCAGAATTTAGATTTTGTTAGAAAATTTGTTTTAAGACCAAGGTATATGTCTTCAATAATGACAAATGCACCAGTCTTAAGAGAAATTTACAAACACGTTCGTTCTTGGAGTGCTTTTCGAAGGATGTCAAAATCAAAATATCAGGGACCTATTTATTTGGCGGCTGGAAGGTTTGATTTGGTGGCACCAGCTCCCCTTGTTCATAGACTTTCTTTGTCTTTGAAAAATTCTGAATTTGAACTTTTCAAATGGTCTGGACATGCTCTTATGGAAGATGAGCCAGAAAAATTTATTTTGTGGTTAATTAAATGTATCTCCGGTAAAGAAGATAATGAGATTAAGTTACTTGAAGAAACAGAAAAAATAAATTAACAAAAATATTATTAGAAAAATCATTAATGCAAATTTCATTTCAACTAAATATCTAAATAAAATTCTTAGGTAAACATTTTGCTTGTAAATTTTTTCGTATGCTTGATTTAGCTTTAGTTCCTTTGGGTAATCAGGTCTTGTTAATATCAATGTATGAAGGGGTTTGATTGGATCTTCGTACATTAATATAAATTGATGCTCTTTTTTTGTAAGATTTTTATGATTAATAGTTTCTTGGTCTTCATTAAAAAAATACTTGCATATAAATTCAAAGTTTACAGCTTGAGCTAAAGAATTTCCATAGAAGCATGGATCGAAATAATCTAAACCCGGCTTAGAGCTGGCGTTAAAGTCTGAAGCAATGAAAATACCACTAACCTTAAGCTTAAATAGTATTCTGCGTATAGCCCTCAGCGCCCCATACGAATAAATAATTGTTGATGTGCGATTTGGTCTAAAACAAGAATCAAGAATTATTTGGTGATCAAGTTTAATTTCTTTTTGAAAATCAAGTGTTAGAAATTTTTGTTGCTTCCTTATTTTTTTGATCTTTTCTGATGAACTAAGATCGATACTTATGTATTTTTCTAGGTATTCATTTTTTAGTGAGTCCTTTGCAATAACTCTTGCCGGCAACTGATCAAGAAGATAATTACACATAATTAAGTCATACTCGTGGTCTTGAATTTCATTCATTTGAAAATTGATATCAAGTTTGAGGTATATGACTTTATCTTTGTATGAATCAAGTTTTTTGCTTGTTTGCAATTCATCTAAAGTTTTTTGAGAGTAATCTGAAACGGTATATTTTAGTTTAGAAAAATAATTCTTCTGATCGATATCCTCAAAAGCTTTTAAAAAATTATATGCAAATTCAGCATTGCCTGAACCAAGCTCAAGTATTTTGATTTCTTCAAGTTCTTTGTTAAGATTTCCTAGACATTCGTAGAAAAAAATAGCCTTTTTGAAGGCTTCAAAATAATTTGAAATTCCGGTATAAGGGACTTCACCCTTTGACCATGCTTTAAGACCACGATTTAAAAAATAATCGTTATGTAAATCCCAAATTTCTGATTCATCAAATCGCTTGAACACTTTTAATAGTTTAAATCCTGTTTAGCTATGGACCAAAAAAAAGCCCACCACAAGGGTAGGCTTAAATCTATAGTTATAAGCTAAACGCTTGTTTAGATTAAGAAATAACCTTCTTCGAAACCACTAAAATCTTGATCAGTTACTAATTCATAAAGACCAACAGATGTAGCAGTAACTAGTCTTACAGGAAGTTTAACTAACCAAACTAGCGCGTTTCCAACCCCACATGCTACACAAGTTGTGTCAGATGTTTTAGAACTATGCGACGATGTCGGTTTTGTTCTATTCACTCCATCTGCTAAAACTGGCGTTGCAGTAAAGATAGCTAATAACGCAATAATCAATGCTTTTTTCATACAAACTGAGTATAAGGGTTGATAGAGCTTTTGTAAAGTCATTACATTTTAGATATCACATAATTCATAAATTCATAATGAAATGCCATGAAACTTATGTTGAACAGAGCTAAGCAATTTATTTTTATAAAATGTATTATTTTACTGCTTTATGTTGGAAAATTTTGGATTTGAAAATTTTATCGGAGTAATCGGTGGACTTGCCGTCTTTATGCTTGGACTTGATATGATGAGCTCCAATCTAAGTAAAGCTGCTGGCAATACTTTCAAATTAATTCTGGAGAAGGCTACCGACAATAGAGCGATTGGTGTTTTAGTGGGTACTCTTGTGACCGCAGTAATTCAGTCAAGTAGTGCGACAACAACAATTTTAATTTCCTTAGTTCAATCACAATTAATAAGTTTCGAAAGAAGTATCGCTGTTATTTTAGGTGCCAATATCGGAACCACAGTCACCGGACAGATTATGGCTTTTGACGTCACTAAATATTCTTTGATATTGGTTGCTTTAGGTTATTTGTTGATGATTCTTTCGAAAAGAACAAGAACCAAAAACATTGCTTACATAATTATTGGTCTTGGTTTTATTTTTCAAGGACTTGAGATTATGTCTAACTCAATGTCCGTATTGAGAGATTCACCGTATTTTCTTGGCTTAATGAGTAGTTTTGAGGATGTTGGTCTTGGAATTTTAGCTGGGACTATTTTTACAGCACTCATTCAATCTAGTAGTGCAAGCATTGGTATTGCTATAGGACTTGCATCAGAGGGACTAATAACTATAGAAGCAGCAGTGCCATTAATTTTAGGAGCTAATATTGGTACTTGTATAACAGCTATTCTCGCTGCTATAAATACAGGCTCTGCTGCAAAGCGAGTTGCAGTTGCTCATCTTTTTTTTAACGTGACAGGCGTACTTCTTTTTGCGTTTTGGGTTCCTGATTTTATTAATTTTATAAAAGTTATTACTCTAGATACGGGTAATATACCTAGGCTTATGGCAAATGCACAGACCGCTTTTAATGTCATTATGACTTTGATTTGGTTTCCTTTTATTGGACTTCTAGAGAAGATTTCTTGTTTTATTATCAAAGAAGATCTAAACCCTCCTAAAGCCAAATATTATTTCCCTAGAATTAGCAGTCTCTCTCAAAGTCCTGAGCTTTTGTTTGTTCAGTCAAATGATGCTATTAAAAATTACAAGAATGTTGTAAAAGATATGTTGTGGCTTTCTCGTGATTTTTTTATAAAAAAGGAAAAAGATAAGGAAGCTCGATTATTAGAGATTAGAGAATATCAAATTGAGTTTAGAATTGATATCCTAAACTTTTTAAGTCGTATTGTTAAGCAGAAGCTTGACTTTAAAGATGTCTCAAAAGCACTGAATCTAGTGAGTTTGGTAAATGAGATAGAGCACATTGCATTTAAGTTAGAGAGTTCACTTGTTGCACTTCATCATAATGTACCTGCGTTTGATCAGAGATACACGGGTTTAGAAGAATATTTCATAAAAACTGTAAAATGCTATTCGAAAGCATGTAATGCAGTCATGTATGATTCTTATGAAGATTCGCAAAATATTTTAGAGAGACTAGATGAGCTCAAGACAATCGAAGAAGAACTCAGGAATAAATCTGTTGATGATTTACTTGACGGTGGTGATTATGAAAGTGAGAAACTTAATCTTTGGGTGCTTGAGTTTATCCGTAGTGTTAATGCGACTTCTCGAAGAATTTGTAATATTGTAAAGCTTGCTAAAGTCGTATAGAAACTTTTTTGATTCTCTATATCTGGAATCTCTTATTTTCAGTGAATCTGTAATGTAATATCAATTGGACAATGATCACTACCGTCTTGTTTGGCAAGAACAGTCGCTGACTCTAAATGATCTTTAAGAGCTTCACTCAAATAAAAGTAATCTATTCTCCAGCCTATGTTGCGCTCACGTGCAGCTGTCCTAAAGCTCCACCAAGTATAAACATCGGCTTCGTTTGGATTCAAGTGTCTATAAGCATCAAAGAAACAAATCTCCTCAATCCAATCTAAATACATGCGCTCTACTGGCATAAAGCCTGTCGTGTTTAAGTTTTCTTTTGGTCTTGCAAGGTCTATGTCATAGTGTGCTGTATTAAAATCTCCTTTGACTATTACATAAGGGGTGATTTTAAGAAGTTCTTTTAAATAGACTATTAATAGTTCATAGAATTCAAATTTGAATTTAAGTCTTTCTGTACTTGCTCCGCCATTTGGGAAGTAGATGTTAAGTATAATGATTTTCTTTGAACCAAAATTATGTTCAGTCTCTATGATTCTTCCTTCTGAATTAAAAGCCTCAACTTGTTCTTGAAGTTCTTTTTTAGTAAGTCTTTTGACTGTTTGCAAATCATTGATGCTTTTGGGAAGATTATTTGGTCCAATGGCTTGATCTAATCCATCATAGTTAATGAGAGTTTCTTTTTTACCTTGATTTACACTTGTGATTTTATAAGCAAGCGGCTCTGTCTGAAATCTTTTGATATCAAAGCCAAACTTTATATAATTTGGTGTGAAATTTTTTGAGATGTAGTTTGCAGTACCACTATAACCTTTGCGCTCAGCGCTGTTGTACTCAATGATTGGATATTTTTCACGTAACTTGAAGTCTGACTCTAATTGATCTGGTTGAGCTTTTGATTCTTGGATGCCAACCATATCGTAATTAGATTCATCAAGCCATTCAAAAAAACCTTTTTTTGCTACCGCACGAATGCCATTTATATTCCAAGAGCAGAGTTTTATTTTAGTCATAGATCTTTGAAGCTGTTTTGCTAAGTACGAGAACAAGGCTTTCGAATGTCGAAAAGGCTGAGTTTACTAATGGTAAATGATGACTTTGAGGCATGAGAGTAACGCAGTTATCGGACTTAGCAAGATAGCTTCAGGCAGATACTGTGGACATTTTTTCAACTTCATTTGCAAGCGCATCACCAATTTCAACAGTGCTTGCTTTACCACCAAGGTCTGCAGTCATAATACCTCGATCTAAAACAGCTTGGATAGCAGCCTCTAAGATGCGGGCTTCTTTTTCCATAGAGAAACTATACCTAAGCATCATAGCTGCTGAAAGAATCATCGCCATTGGGTTTGCTTTGCCTTGTCCGGCTATGTCAGGAGCGGAACCGTGTACTGGTTCGTATAATCCTGGTAAAGATCCATCACCAAGTGAAGCGCTTGGTAGTAAACCTATACTTCCTGTAAGCATTGATGCTTCATCGGAAAGAATATCTCCAAATAAATTTCCAGTGACAATTACGTCAAATTGTTTTGGATTTTTGATTAATTGCATTGCTGCATTGTCGACATACATATGTGTTAATTCAACATCAGGGTATGCTTTTGCAGTCTCTATGACTGAATCGCGCCAGAGCTGTGAAACATTGAGTACGTTTGCTTTATCCACGCTACAAAGTCTCTTATCTCTTTTTTGTGCAAATTCAAAAGCTACTTTCGCAATTCTTTGAACTTCAGGTTTAGTGTAGATCATCGTGTTTATGCCTGTGAAACCATCATTAGAGCTTGGCTTACCAAAATAAATTCCGCCAGTAAGTTCGCGAATAACAACAATGTCAGTTCCTTTAACAACTTCTTCTTTTAGGGTAGAGAGTTTTGCAAGTGAATCAAATACCATTGCCGGTCTGATATTGGCAAAAGTTTTTAGCTCCTGTCTTAACGCCAGTAAGCCAGTTTCAGGTCTCATTTCTCTAGGTAAATTATCATACTTAGGCCCACCAATCGCAGCCATTAAAACTGCATCAGCTTTTTTAACACCTTCTTTTGTTTCCTCGGGGAAAGGTGAATTGAATTTATCAATTGCAACTCCGCCAAGTGCGTATTCAACATACTCAAAATTTAAATCTAGTTTTGCAAGAACTTTAAGGGTTTCTTTTGTGATTTCTGGTCCAATACCATCTCCTGGAATAAGTGCAATTTTCTTCATAAGTTGTTAATTTTAGCATGCTACTTCGTCATTGCTGCCAGGTTCTTGCAATCCGTTAACACTATAAGTAGTAATAATTAACTCTATTGCAATATTCAAATTAATTTACTCTTTTTACTGCGCCTGATCTTCGAAAAGGCTCCGTAAAAAGGTAAATTAATTTGATTGCCATTAGCTTCAATTAGCACTAATAGCTTTATCTCAATAATTTCAAGCTTAAAATGGAAATGAGGTGAAAACGACTGGAGCAAAGAGAAAATTCATGATTGGCGAACCAGTCTGAAGTCATTTTTGTGTCTAAAGTGAAATTACGAGCGGATGCGTTTGTGAGGCAATCATTGAATTTTCCTTTGAGTAAGGAAGTTTGAACCCATTGGAATGACCAGCTTGAAATTATTGGGATAAAGCTAACGATTTATTGCTTAGTAATATCAACAAAATGAATGACATTTATGATGGCGAGTGCAGCGAAGTAATCTAAGTATCATCAACGCTTATGTCAGCAACACTTGGCACTCAGGGCAAAAAAACGAAGATCTTCCATTCTGTTTGATTCTTTCAATGGTGGTTTTGCATTTAGAACAAGGTTGTCCGTTTTTACCATAAACCTTAAAGTTAAATTGAAAATATCCAGACTCACCTTTTTCATTTGCGTAATCTTTGAGAGTTGATCCACCTGCTTCAATAGCGGCATTGAGAACTTTTATTATTTCTTTTCTTAATTTTTTGATTTCAATTTTACTTAAGTCACTTGCTAGCCTTTCGGGATGTATTCTGGATTTAAATAAAGCTTCATTGGCATAGATATTACCAACTCCTACTATTAAATTGGCATCCATTATGGTTGATTTAATAGATTTGTTTCTTTTTGAAATGATCTCCTCAAAAGCCTTGAAGCTAAATGCTTTATCGAGTGGTTCTAATCCTAAGTTCTTGAAAAATTTATAACTTTCCATCTGTGATTTATCTATAAGGTCAATCATGCCAAATTTTCTAACATCATTGTAGGTTAGACTTGTACCGTTCTCTAATTGAAAAATCACATGATCGTGTTTGTTTAAATGCTTTAGCCGGTGTGTAAAAATTTCTTCTGTCGAAAGATTTTTCTTTTGAGTGTTTTTTGTCGTGATCAAAAGTCTTCCAGTCATGCCTAAATGAATGACGATAATATTTTGATTATCTAATTCAATAAGAATATATTTTGCTTTTCTTCTGACATTTAAAATTTTGGATTTTAAGCAATCTTGTTTAATGTTTTTTGGAATTAAGTATCGAAGTTTAGGATTAAGAATTTTAAGATTACTGATAGTTTGATTTTCAAGATGTGTTTTGATGCCTCTTGAAATAGTCTCGACTTCTGGCAGCTCAGGCATCAAAAAATTATAATCCCTATTTAAGCCACAGCTATTCTAGATAAGCCGCGCCGAGCTTAAGTAAATTTAATTTAAATTCACTTTTTGGCACTTGAATATACGTAAAAAATTTGCTATAATAATTCTTATTCAAATAAAGAAAGAAATTAAGTCCTTCGGGGCTTTTTTTATTGGCTTTTTTAATGCGTAAATACGATAATGATTTTTGACACAATAGTAATTGGAGCAGGTGCAGCAGGTTTTATGGCTGCTATCACTTCAGCGCAGTGCGGTCAAAAAACTCTCTTAGTTGATTCAAATACCAAGCTTTGTGAAAAAATTCGAATTTCAGGAGGAGGAAGGTGTAATTTCACAAACATAAATACAAGTTATGAGACTTACAAATCTCACAACCCTAATTTTGTTAGATCAGCGCTTTCTAGTTATACCCCAGAAGATTTTATTGCTCTTGTAGAAAAATATAAAATCAAATTCCATGAAAAAAAGTTAGGACAATTGTTTTGTGATGATAGTTCGCAAGATATTATAAATCTACTTAGAAATGAAGCGCAAAATTCTGGTGTTGAACTGCTTTTCCCAGTAAAAATAAAAAAAATTCATATCAAAGATATTGACTTGAGTCTAGATATACAGAAAAAAATAAAAGCGAAGCTAGATTTTAAGATAAAGAAAAATTTTGCCTGTGAATCAAATGGAAAAATATTTGAAGCCGATAAATTGATTATCGCTACTGGTGGGCTTTCTATTCCTCAGCTTGGTACAAGTTCGTTTGGCTATGATCTTGCTAGTTTGCTTGATCTAAATATTATAAATACTGAGCCTGGATTAGTTCCATTACTTTTAAATCATAAATTATTCAATGATAATTCAGGACTGAGTTTTGATGTGAAATTAAATGCTAATGAAGCATCTTTTAGAGAAAATATTTTAATTACTCATAAAGGTCTTAGTGGTCCGGCTACGCTGCAGATTTCTAATTACTGGCAACCGAAAGATGAGCTTGTTGTGAATTTTTGTCCGGATTTAAACCTAGAGGATTATTTGTTGAAAAATAAAAAGAACAATCCTAATATTAAGCTAAGTAAATTAATCTCGGAAATCAAGCAAAAAAAGAATATAGCAACCTTCACAAATAAAATTGATAGAGAATTTATTTTCTCAAAAAACTTCTTAAAGAGTCTTGCTGAGCTTTTTGTAATGGATAAAAATATACAGGAATATTCTGATGACAAATTGAAGGAATTTGTAAACTTACTTAGTTCAATGAAGCTTAAACCTAGCGGATATGAGGGCTATGAGAAGGCTGAAGTTACGAAGGGTGGTATCGATACAAAAGAACTTGATCAAAAAACGATGCAAGTGAAATCTTGTGAGGGATTATATTTTATTGGAGAGCTGGTTGATGTTACAGGTTGGCTTGGTGGTTATAATTTTCAATGGGCTTGGTCAAGTGGGTTTCTTGCTGGCCAAAGTCATACCAATCCCACAAATTAAATTAAGGTGCCAAGCAGAGCGATCTAGCTCTGCGACAGGCGCATATGAAAATCTTTGTGGGTTTAATTGGTATGTTTAGTATTAATTATGCTTTTTGCCATACCTTTAAAAATAAAAATATGAGCTGGCATCATTAAAAACCAATAAAGTCTTCCCCAAAGACCAGCTGGTCTAAAGGTTGCTATCTGCCTAAGTCTGTTTTTGCCATTAGGTCCTTTATCTACAATAAACTCAAGAAAAGCTTCGCCAGGTAATTTCATTTCAGCATAGAGTGCAAGATGACATTTAACTTTATCTGCTTTAAGTACACGCCAAAAATCAAGAGCATCTCCTTGGTATAGCTGTGTTCCACCTCGACGGCCGCGTCTTAAGCCCACACCACCAAAAAGTATATCGAGTAAACCTCTAATTTTCCAAGCCCAGTCCCAGTAATACCAACCACGCTCCCCACCAATATTCCAGATATTGTTTTTAACCTCTTCGATGTCTCTATCAAATTCAAATTCCTGTCTATCAAAAAAACATCCATACTCTGGGACTTCTATATCTACAAAATTTTTGCTAGCCAGGTAAATAAAAGCATCTTTCCAGCTCGAAAAAACATCTTCTTCTGAGACCTTAATTAAAGATCTCTGTAAAGATTCTTCGTAGCTATAACATTTAATTGGTACGATTTTTTCTATGCCAGTTTTTTTTACAATAACCTCGTTCTTTAAACTTGTTACAAGATTTTTTGCTAAGGAAAAATCAGCTGTTGTGATTAAGCTAAGCCAGCGAGCTGAGAATCTAGGAGGTAAAAAATATGTTGAAAAAATCCATCTTTTTAAGCCACGCGCTTTAGCATAACCATAAAGCATAGATCTATAGCTAAGAATATCAGGGCCGCCAATATCAAAAATTTCACCATAAGCTTTTTCTTGAAGCATTACTCCCTTAAGATATTCAATTACATTTTTAATGCCGATTGGTTGGCATTTGGTAGTGATCCATTTTGGAGCAAGCATAATTGGAAGTTTTTCGGTTAGGTCTCTGATGATTTCAAAAGACGCACTGCCTGAGCCGATTATAATTGCTGCTCTAAGAACCGTTGCTGGGAATTTAGCTGTTCTTAAAATATTTTCTACGTTTACTCTTGATCTTAAATGTTTTGACAAAGGATTTGAATTTGCAATACCACCCAAATAAATAACTTGTTTTAATTTTGTTTGATTCATTCTATTAACAAAATTCTGGGCGCATAATTTCTCAAGTTCTTCAAAATCTTTACTGGTTTTACCACTCATGGAGTGTACTAAGTAGTAAGCTACATCGATGTCATCTGGAATATTTTTTAAGGTTTCAGGTTCTAATAAGTCAGCATTGATTATATTTAGTTTTGCATCTGGATGTCTTTTATTAAATTTTTCTGTTTGTAATCGGGATTCATGTCGAACCATTGCATAAACAATATTTGCTTCAAGCAAAAGGTCACGAATTAACCTTTGTCCGATATATCCGTTTGCTCCTGTAACTAATATCCTCAACTTACTACTAATTCTAGTTTACTTACTTGATTTTGTTTTAAAATATGTATTAATGGCATATCCATACAAAAATCTCAAAGAATTCGTTCATCACCTTGAAAAAGAAGGAGAGCTTATTCGTATTAAAGCCCCAGTTGATGCGGAACTTGAAATCACCGAAATAGCTGACCGTATTTCAAAAGCTTGTTGTGTAGATGGAAACTTGGCAAATGATCCAGAAGATAAAAATCAACATTCCTTCGCTGATACACAGGCTAAAAAAATTGGTAATAAAGCTTTGCTTTTTGAAAATGTACGCGGCTATGATATGCCAGTCTTGATTAATTCTTTGGGCTCGCATAAAAGAATGAAAATGGCTTTAGGAGTTTATGATCATAGAGATGGCTATGACGCACTTGGGAATAGAATTCGCGAATTTATTAAACCTGAAGTGCCTGAAGCTCTTGCTGGTAAATTACAAAAATTATTAGAGCTTTCTGAAGTAAGAAAGTTTATTCCAAAGATTGTTTCTAAGGGATCTTGCCAAGAAGTGGTTATTTTAAGAGAAGATAATGAAAAGCTCTTGGACAAATTACCGATAATTAAATGCTGGCCTGATGATGGCGGACACTATATGACTTTAACCTCTGTTTTTACTAAAGACTCTGACAAACTAGGTTCTGGGCGCAATGTTGGCATGTATCGAGTACAAAAGTTCGATAATATTACAACAGCGATTCACTGGCATAAGCATCATGATGGAGCTCATACCTATCAAAAGTCACTTAAGAAAGTAAAAGACAATGGGAAAGAGCAAAATCGCATGGAACTTGCGGTTGTAATTGGTGCTGATCCTTCAATTATTTATTCTGGTACAGCACCGCTCCCGCCTGGTATTGATGAAATGATTATGGCTGGTTTTATTCGTCGAAAGCCTGTTGAACTAGTGAAATGTAAAACCATAGATATTGAAGTACCAGCTGATGCTGAAATTGTAATTGAAGGATATATAGATTTAAATGAAAAAGAAGTTTTAGAAGGTCCTTTTGGTGACCATACTGGTTTTTATTCTTTAGCTGATAAATATCCTAAGTTTAATGTAACAGCTCTCACTCACTGTAAGGATCCTATCTATGCAACTACCATTGTTGGTTTACCTCCGCAGGAAGATTGCTACTTAGGGAAAGCTACTGAAAGAATATTTTTACCTTTACTGCAGTTGGTTTGTCCTGAGATCTTAGATATGAATTTACCTTGGGATGGAGTTTTTCATAATTGTGTTCTTGTGAAGATTGATAAACGTTATGCAGGACATGCACAAAAAGTCATGAATACTATGTGGGGTATGGGGCAAATGGCTTGGACGAAATCAATAATTGTTTTTGATAAAGAAGTTGATATTCATAACTATTCAGAAGCAGCGATGTATGCTTTTGGAAATGTTGATCCACAAAGAGATATGATTTTTACAAAAGGTGCGCTAGATATTTTAGACCATGCAACTTCAATCATGGGCTTTGGATCAAAAGTAGGTATTGATGCGACTCGCAAGTGGGCAGATGAAGGCTATCCACGGGAGTGGCCTAATTTAATAGTAATGTCTGATTATATTAAAACTAAAGTTACTGATAGATGGGATGAATATTTCACTAACGTTTAAGCGGCAAGAGCTGTAATATTATTTCCTGTTTTGACTCCTGTTGCACGAAGTTTTCTTGTTTTATCTACATAAGTACCTTCATCACGCGCGCTAGAAGTATTTGTATAAAAGAAATTAGCAAGATTATTAGTTGCTAGGCTCAAGTGACTTAAGACAGTTGCAAAAGGTTCTGGTGTAAATGTTTGCAATATATCAAGAGCTGATACACCAAGATAAATACCACCTGATAGTTTGTTGTTTATATCTCCATGAACAAGCTTTCCATAATCACAACCAATACCTCCTAAATTACGAATTATTGCAGCGACTTTTCTTAAATAAGAGTCTTTGTTAGGAGAAAGAATACCAAGAGTAGCTCCAATGAAATTTCCAAAAGCACTTACAAACATTGTCCCATTATGTTTTTCTTCAAATTCCTTGCCTCTGAATATCATTCTATTTTTGCCTAGTCCAGCTTTGTAAATTTCAATCATCTTTTCTTTAAAAGCTTTAGCATTATTAGTAAAATCCTCAAAGAGATTTTTTGAAGGTTTTACCTTGTCTCTGTGACCTTGTTCCATCATTGAGATACCGCTACTTAGACCAGAGAATAAGAAGAAATTTTCTAAACTTGCAAAAGGTGCAATCGAATAAGCAAGTCTTCCTATTCCATCCCAGGATCTTCCGTGCTGTAATGCAGAAATACCTTTTATGATGAAGTTGTATAAATTTGCAGCTTTAGAAACGAATAGGGAGTTTTTATCAAAAAATCCTTCAAGATTTTCTGGTAGTATTTTTGTTGCTTTTGAGAAACCAGCAATTAAATGCATTGTGGAAGCAAATCCAAGAGCGATAATTGGAACTTTATCTCGAATAGTTTTAAAAATATTATTTGTGGGTAAGTTCTTTGAATTTTCAAGTCCTTCCATTGAATCAAAAGAATTATTGTTAGTGCTAGGCTCAATTAATTTGTGTAAACGATTTAAATTTTCAAAACTATTTTTATGATGATCTAGAGTTTTCTTTTCTTCGAATCTATTTTGTGCATGTAAAACTTTGCCAGCAAAATTTTGGTTTTCTGCTGTTTCTAAGATATTTTTACTGGTGTCTAATGCAAGCACTTATATATACATGTTAGCATTTTTAAGAATCAAAGAAAAACTTAGGTGTTTTCAGCCAAAAATAACCAAAGGTCCGCTTTGAGTCGCGGACTGGAGGCGGACCTTAGCCAAAAAGCCAGTTTTTAATATCGTTAAAAGTGGTAATTAATATGGCCGACATCAAAAAGGCAAATCCAATTTGCACCAAGCTCTCTTGAAATTTTTCAGATGGTTTTTTACCTGTAATAGCTTCAATGGCCATAAACATTAGATGTCCACCATCTAATGCTGGTATCGGAAGTAAATTTATTACAGCAAGATTTAAGCTAAGTAGAATTGCAAAATCAAAAAGCAATGTTGCATTGTTTTTGATGTCTTGGCTAATGATTTGAACAATACCAACAATCCCTTTTACGTCTCCTAGATTAACTCCAGCGGGCTCTAAGTTAGGAACGAAAATTCCAATGATTTTCTGAAATAGTGCTGCAAAAATTCCAAATACAGACAAAAACATGAGTAGTATTGTTTTACTTACAAACAAGAAAGCCTCTTTGATCCATATAAACGCATTTGCTGGATACTTGTTATAAATTTTTTGTGAACCTAGTACTATTCCAAGAGCTCCAGGGTTCTTGATATATAAACTTAATTTTCTAATATCTTCTATCTCTTTATCGGGATTAATATCTCTTTCAACTAAAAGAGTTATTTGTGTGTTTGCAGTTGCTTTGATTTTGTCTTGCAATTCTTTTGCTGTCGTCAATTGATAGTCATCAATACTTATAACCTTATCTCCAATCGCAAGACCAGCTTTTTGTGCTGGCGAATCTTTTGAAAACGCTGATACTGTGGTAGTTGGCTGGGCACTGGGAAGTCCAACACACGCTGCCATAATAATTGCAAGTAAAAATGCAAAAAGGATATTAAAAGCAATACCACCAAAGGCAACTACTGCTCTTTGATGCACAGGAAATTCTCTTAGTGGTTTTAAATTTTCATACTTCGCTAGAGATTCTTTATCGGTTTCATCTCCGAGTTCTGGAATTGCAACAAAACCTCCTATCAAAGCAAAATAAAATTTGAATTGAGTGTCCCATTTTTTAAATAAATTAATTCCAGGTCCAAATGGTAATCCGATTCCAAAAACAGGAGTTTGAAATCCATACATTTTGGCGAATAAAAAATGACCAAATTCGTGGACAATAATTAAAACTGCAATAGTTAAAACACTAATAATGATGGCAAAAAAATCCATTGTATTTATTATACAGCTTGTTGGGAGTGTCGCCGAATGGCATTTTAGAATAGAAATTAGATGAAATATAAAGAATTAGAAATAGATGCCATTCGTCGATACTCCCTCAAATATCTGTTGCAAACTCTGTTGCTCAACTCCGTTGAGCAACAGAGTTTGATCTTTTTTAAGGGCTTGTTTCCGCCGAACTTCACCAAAATTAAAGATTTTGGGCCTTCTATTGACACATTAGGTTCGGCGACACGCCCTTGTTTGTTGATAAACCATATCGGGACTTATTTTATTAATAGAATTGTGGTCTTTGAGTTTGGTCTTTTTGTTACTAGCTTTTAAACCATAAAGCTTATCTACACTGATAGCTTTGAAGCCATATGGACCAGATCTTGACCCACTACTAGGTCCATAAAGTCCTATTATTTTTTTATCTTTTTTTTGTGAGAAAAGTGAGGCTGCTGCAATATGTAATGGTCCAGTGTCCACTCCAATAACTAGATCCATTCCTTGATAAAAGTGGAATAAATCTTCGAGTTTTTTGTCTGTAACTATCTGAATTTTTTTTGAAACAGAACTTCGAATTTGTTCAAGATAGTCTTGATTTTGCGGTGAACCTGTCATGAAAAAATTATATTGATTTTCATCTAAACCTTGAATTAAATGAACCCAATTTTCTAAAGCCCAATGCTTAGACTCCCATGTTGTTGCTGGAATAAAGCAACATTGTTTTTTTTCTTTCTTTTTAGATTCTTGCATACTAACGCCAAAATCAATGCTCAAGTCAAGTTCACCTTGATTGCAATTTAGCTCATTAAGAAAGGAACCAATCAATTCAAGGTTTTGATCAATAACATGCTTCTTAGATTCAATACTTTTATAATCACAAAAAGATTTTTTATAAAAATATCGTGCCCAATCTTCTCTTGGTAATTTGAATCCGTAATTAGAATTTGGAGCGATTATTTTGGAAATTAGAGCTGTCTTAAAAAGACCTTGTAAGTCAATCACGTAATCATATTGATTTTTTAATTCACTTGCTTTTCTTATAAGAGTAGTAAATTTGCGATTTTGGAGAATCACAAGATTTTCTTTTTTAATAGATTGAAATAAGCTTGGGGCAAGGCTCTCGTATACAAGCCAGTCAATTTGCAGATTGGGATTTTCTTTAATCAAGTTTCTTTTAAGAGCTAGATAGGCAGGTATGCCATGAACCAAGTCACCTATTGAGCTTAATTTAATAATGAGTATTTTCATTCCTTGAGGACTACAATACCTATAATTTAGCTTATTTAGCGGGTTGTGTTCAGATAAACATCCCGGTTAGATCCTTTAATTATTAAATTTTGTATAACTTATTAGATAAATGCTTTTTTTATTATTTGTAAGAGCTAATCTATTAATACGCGATAGCTTTTAAAGTTCCTTATTAAATGTCAAAAATTAAACTAGCAATAATAGGAAGACCAAATGTGGGCAAGAGCACATTACTAAATAGACTTGCAGAAAAAAGGCATGCCATCGTTGGAGAAAAAGCCGGAATTACTAGAGACAGAAATTATATTGATTTTGATTGGGAAGATCAGAGTTTTACTATAATCGATACTGGTGGAATTACTTTTGATAACGAAGATGGCTTTGCCGATGAAATTAAAAGACAAGCAATGATTGCAATTGAAGAAGCTGATGCAATTATTTTTTTAACTGATATTAGTACTGGAATCACAGCTCAAGATGATCAAGTTGCAAATATTTTAAGAAGAAGTTGCAAAAAACCAGTTTATGTTGCAGCTAATAAATCGGATAGCCCTGAGCGTGAGCAAATGGTGTTTGAGTTTTATGGTTTAGGATTTGAAAATGTTTATGCAATAAGTGCTTTGCATGGCTCTCAGGGACTAAGTCAAATGCTCAGTGATATTTGTAGTACTTTCAAGTCAGAACCTAGATCTGATTTAAAAGAAGATTTTATAAGAGTAGCTATTGTTGGAAAACCAAATGTTGGTAAGTCAAGTTTATTTAATAAATTACTTGGTGAAGATCGATCTATCGTAAGTGATATTAGTGGTACCACTCGCGATTCAATTAATACTAAGCTCAAGCGTCATGGTTTGAATTTTGAATTAATAGACACAGCAGGACTTAGAAGAAAATCAAAAGTCCGTGAAGAAATAGAAAGATTTTCAAATATAAGAACTACTTTTTCGATTGCCGCATGTGATGTTGCAGTGTTGATTATTGATGCAACAGATGAAGAGATAATTACTGACCAAGATCAAAAAATAGCTTCTTTAATAGAGAATAAAGGTAAAGCTTGTGTTGTCCTAATCAACAAGTGGGATTTGGTAGATTCAGAAATTAAGGAAAATAACGTAAAACTAGAAAAGTTTAAAAAAGAACTTGACCATAAACTGCGTTTTATTGATTATGCACCTAAAGAGTTTATCTCTGCTATTACAGGAAAGCGTACAGATAAAGTATGGGAATTAATAGACCAAGTTAACCAAGAGCACAAGAAAAAATTATCAACAAATATTTTAAATAAAGTTATAAGTGACATAAGTGTATTTCAGCCTCCTCCTGTTGTTAGGCAGAAAGCTCTAAAAATGAAATTTGCGACTCAAGTTGCAGTGGCACCACCAGAGTTTGTACTTTTTACAAATTATCCAGAGCTTGTTCCTGAATCCTATAAGAGATTTTTGGAAAATCAGTTTAGGCAGTATTTTGGTTTTAACGGAACACCAATAAGAATTAATTTTAAAGCAGAAGACAAACAGACCCAGGTATAGGCTTTTGAGCGAACTAAAAAAACTTCAAAAATTTTTTACAGAAAGCTTTGATTATAAGACTCAAATTTTACTAAGAGTAGCTTTGATCGGTGTGATCATAGGTGTTGTTGCAGTGGCTTTTAGAAGGGGTATTGAAATTCTTGCTCATTTTATTTCTCAAATATGTACAACGACTGATGGAGAATGGTACACGTGGTTATATTTTCCTTTGATAACAACTCTTGGAGGACTTGTTGCAGGTTATATTACTCAAAAGTATGCACCTGATGCCAAAGGTAGTGGTATACCTCAAGTGAAGCAAGCTTTAAATACAAGTAGTGTTGTTATTAAATTAAGAACAGCTTTTGTGAAATTTTTTGCTGGGATAATTGCAATAGGATCAGGACTTTCTTTAGGCAGAGAGGGACCAACAGTGCATATTGGTGCTGCATTAGCTTCAAAAATATCAAGAGTGCTTGGTGGCAAGCATAGAAAAAGAGCAGTCGCAAGTGGTGCTGGAGCTGGACTGGCAGCAGCTTTTAATACTCCGATCGCTGGGGTTATTTTTGTAATTGAAGAGTTAGATAAAAATATGTCTAGTCTTGCTTTAGGTCCGGCAATAGTTGGGTCTGTATCAGCGGCTGTTACTTGTAGGTTACTTTATGGTGATGCTTTTACTTTTAAGTTTGAATCTACTCACGTAACAGATCTTTGGAGTTTACCTCTATTTATTTTTCTTGGCGTACTTTGCGCAATTTTTGGTGTGTATTTTCAAAGATCAATACTTTGGAGCTTAGGCGCCTATGAAAAAGTTTTAACTGGTAAGCTTCCAAAATGGGCTTGGGGAGGGCTTGCTGGTTTTGTTACAGGAGTTGTTGCGCTTTATCTTCCACAAGCCATTGGTGGTGGTCATGAAACTTTGGCATCTGTTCTAGACGAAAGTCTTCCTTTGTTACTCATTATTATAATTTTTATGGTGAAATATTTTTTAACTGTCGTTGCTTATGGTAGTGGTGTTCCTGGTGGAATTTTTGCTCCGACGATAATACTTGGTGCTTTACTTGGATCAATTGTTGGTCATGTAAGCGGAGCTGTATTTCCTCAGCTAGGAGTAGTTCCGGCAAATTTTGCCTTTGTTGGAATGGGAGCCTTCTTTACAGCAGTATCTAGAGCTCCAATTACAAGTATTGTTATGTTATTTGAGCTCACAGGAAACTATGAATTGGTTCTACCCCTAATGTTTGCTTGTATAGTTGCAAATGTTAGTGCTGAAAGATTAAAAAAGGGAAGTATCTACAGGTGCCTTCTAGAAAGAGAAGGAATTGATATCAAAGAATATTCTTCACCTTCCTACCTGCAAAGATTCAGTGTAGAAGACGCTATGAATTCATCTGTGGATACTATAAATGAAAATGAGCCATTAATAAATCTAATTGAGGCTTTTGATAAAACTGATCATAGTGGTTTCCCTGTTGTTGATAATGAAGGTAAATTAGTCGGAATTGTCACAAAGCAAGATATGCACCGTATTAGTACTGATATGAAATATGATGAATTTCTTGTCAAAAATATTATGACAAAAAATCCAAAAGTTTTAAGACCAAGCGATAATTTACATTCTGCAATTATTAAATTCTATGAATTTAAGGTAGGAAGATTGCTTGTTATTGATGATAATGACAATGAGGCTTTAGTCGGTATTATTACTCGATCAGATATTATTAATTTTGAAGCGAGTCAAGAACTGGTCTCTTAGAATAGCTTTAAATATTGTCCGTATCCTTCTTTCTCAAGATCTTTTACTGGAATAAATTTTAGAGCAGCTGAGTTTATGCAGTACCTTAAGCCGCCATCTTTTTGAGGTCCATCATTAAATACGTGACCCAAGTGAGAATCGCCGTGTTTAGATTTAACTTCAACCCTTTTCATGCCATGACTTTCATCTGTTTTTTCAATGACGTTAGCTTGTTCTAGGGGCTTAGTAAAAGAAGGCCAGCCAGTACCTGAGTCGAATTTGCTTTTTGAGCTAAAGAGAGGCTCTCCTGTGACGATATCCACATAGATTCCAGCTTCTTTGTTATCCCAGTATTTGTTCTTGAATGGAGGCTCGGTACCGCAGTTTTGAGTCACATGGTACTGAATATCATCTAAATTCTTTAACAGAGTTTCTTTGTTAGGTTTTTTGAATTTACTTTCACTTTGGCCATTTAATTGATTTATATCTAGAGTTTCAATCTCATCCTCTAAATCGAATAGAGGCTTCTTAAATTCACTTTGTATTTTGTCAACAAAACTTTGTCTGCCAGACCCAGCTCTATAAGCAGCATAATGAATTGGATTTTTCTTGTAATAATCTTGGTGATATTCTTCGGCAGGGTAAAATTCACCAGCATCTTTTATCTCTAATTTAATGAGAGTATAAAAAAGTTTTTTTTCATTTAATTGTGAAATAGCTTTTTGTGCTAGTTCTTTTTGCTTGTCATTATGATAAAAAATTGCAGGTTTGTATTGTGATCCTCTATCTGCAAATTGTCCTTCGTTATCAGTGACATCGACCTCTCTAAAATAAGCTTCTAGTAATTCTACATAGCTAATTAGTTTTGGATTATAAGATATCTCAATAGCCTCATAATGCCCGGTGCTTCCCATACTCACTCTTTCATAATTAGCATCTTTTTTACTTCCACCTATGTAGCCAGAAGTTACGGAGAGTACTCCCTTAAGTTTTGAGAAGGTGCTCTCTACGCACCAAAAACAGCCTCCTGCAAAAGTAGCTATTTCTGCTGTAGCAGCTTGAACATTATTTCCATCTTTCATTTGTTTATCCTTTTGTGAAGTGCATGAAATACAACTAATTATTATAAGTAAAGCAAAAAGATATTTCATAATGTTAATTCAATCTAGCTTTGGCGAGAGCTAATACTGAATCAGGCTCAGCTCTATGCTTGTAATCAACATCTGCAAAAACATACTTAATGATTTTATCTTTGCTGATGATAAATGTAGCAGGTACAGGAATTTCCCATTCGCCATTACCATTTCTCTCGCCGATATTTATACCATACTGTTTGTAAATTGGTACTAGTTGGGGGTCAAGAGTAAAATTGAGGTGGTATTTTTTTGCAATTTTATTGTCTTGATCAAATAAAAGTGGGAATGGTAGAGAATTCTTATTATTGAAAATCTCTGAGTATGATGGTTTTTCAGGGCTAATTGCTATTACTTCAAGTCCAGCATTTTTAAAAGCCTGATAGTAATTTTTAAATTCCTTTAGCTCTAAATTGCAGTAAGGGCACCAACTACCTCTATAAAATAGTAAAACAACATTCTTTTCTTTCAATAAATTATAAAGTTCAACTTGATTACCTTTTGGATCTTTAAGTTCGAAATTATCTGCTTTATCACCAGCTTTTGGAAACTTAGTTTCCATTTGTTGGCTTTTTAATCTTTGTAAAGATTCGATCATTACTTTTTTATTTGCAGGTGCAATTTTAGATTTTGCTATTTCAGCATAAGCATCTAATTTGTCCTGTAAGCTCATCGTGATTGAAAGAGTTTCTGGTTTCTCAGACTCAATTTCAGGAATTTCTTCATTTTGAGATTTAAAATCACGCTTATCTTTATAAGAATTAGTTTTTTTAATGAAACTCTTACTGCAAGAGTTCAAACTAATTGTAAAAACTCCTATTAAAAATAAATTCCTGAGCATATTAATAAAGTTAACAGATTAGAAATGTTTATTCAACAGAATTGATTATTGCAAAATTAACTTTGTATAAGTTATTTTTTCTAGAATGCAAATAAGGAGCTGTCTTTGAGAATAAATTTCTGTATTCAAGTTTATTCTCAAGAGCAAACTGCTTAAAATCTCTATTATTCTCTTTACTATAGACAATAAGATCATTTGATAACTTTTTAGTCTCGACTTTAGGGTATATTACCTTGATCTCTAGGTCTTTGTTGAAAGTTTGTATCCCAGCTAAGATACAAACTTCTTTAAAGCTATATATTTGCAGATCAGGGTCGTTAATATTAATACCGTTTTTGAAAAGGTCATTCTTGAAATCAGAGAAAATAGCTTTGTAAGGTTTTGCTAAAAAACTAGGTCTTTTTTCATTTGGAAAATAGTAGCTAGAAATTCTCATTGCATAAAATACAATAATTAAAATTAAAATAGTTAGCTTAAATAATTTGTGCAATATTTTTTCTGATTTTATATCAATGAACGAAAAAACAATGATAGGTATAAAAATATTTAATGGAGCAAGCCATCTTTGAGAAAAATTAGCGGCTTTTAAAATTACTATAAGTAGAAATGGAAATATTATGCAGAAAATTAAAATAGCTACGGAGAACTTATTTAATTCGGTCATTTGTTTTTTAAAGTCTTTGAAGAAAAATATTATAATCGTCAAAAAATAAACTACATAGTTCCAGTAGGTATTTAAAAGCACTGAGATTAAATTGAAAATTACACTACTACTTCCGGCCTCACCTCTTTTTAATGCATAATATATTGGTTGAAAGTCATTGTTTATGACCCATACTAAGTGCGGTGATGTGATTAATAAGCATAAAATGATTGCCAAAAGAGTTTTCAAGTTAAACAGAACTTTTTTGCCTTGCTTGGTGAAACAAGAAGAAAAAATAAGTGCAAGAATGAAAAAAATAAAATTGTATTTGGAGAGAAGACCCAAGCCAAAGAAAATCCCTAGCAGCGAGTAGTTAATTAGGCTAGTCTTGTTTAAATAAATTTTTAAATAGATAAAAAGAGCAAGAGCACAAAAAAGCATCATTAACGCTGTATGAATTGTGTAGCGGTAAAAGTCGTAAGAGTAAATAAAAAATAGGCTATAGCTTATAAAGCAATAAAATGATTTGATATTATCGTTAAAAATTAGCTCAGAAATTTTGTAAAGGAAAACTAGGAATATTACAACGATAGTGTGATAGACCATCATCATCATGGTGGTATTTAAACCAAATAAAAATGACGTACCTTTAAGAATCCAGCTATAAAGTGGAGGTTGATCTGTATAACCTAAAACAAAATTCTTGGCATCTATGAATTGCTCAGCTTCATCGTAGGTCATGCCATATTTTGATGCAAAAAATCTTATTAATATGAAAATAAAACTATAAAGAAGAATGAATTTATAGATATTTGACTTTGAGTTTTTTGTGGAATCCATTAGGTTTCATTATAATGCTTCAATCTAAATAAAATTTGTTATTTATGTCGAAGTTTAAAATCCTGACAAAAATAAAGGAGCAAATGCTCCTTTATTTTCTTTAATTAACAATAAATTTTCAATTATGCTGAAAGTTTTTTGTCTTCATCATCTTCGTGATCATCTTTATCACAACCGATTAGTTTTTTGTCTTCATCATCTTCGTCTTCATCATCGTGATCATTGCTGATTAATTCAGCGCCATCATCTTCGTGATCATCTTTATCACAATTTAAAGTTGATAGCTCCTCTGTTGATACAACATTTGCTGTTGCACTTGAAAAACCATATAATAACGCTAGCAAAACAATAGCGAGTGTCTTTAATTTCATAAATTCTCCTTTAAAAATCTAATTATAAGTATTACCTCTTTAAGTACTTCAAAAGAGATCTTCGGTAAATTCTAACTTTTCGATAGTGTATCTTGCAGAAATTTTAAAATTGAAGATTAATTTTAGTTCCGTAAATACACTTTCAGTTAGGTGCTGACTAATTAAATAACGAGGTTCGGACTATTTAAGGATGCCCTGAAAAACGAAGTTTTTCAATCGGGCGTCCAGATAAAGGGTAGCAACCATGCGTAGCATGAGTTGCCGAGTTACTAAAATTTTCTATTTTTCAGTGTATCCTTAGCCATATAATATCTAAGCTTCCTATTTATAATTTGTTTTTCTATGGTAATTTCTATTTTTTCAATTTTTGTAACCTCAATTTCTTCGATTTTTTGGGGTAGTTTTGACGGTGTGCGAAAGCATTTGACTCAAAAATTAAATCACTGGACTTTGCTTTTCTACCTATCCTTTTTTTTTAGTCTTGTTTTTTTGATTTGGATCTTAATAACTTCTAGTTTTAATTTTTCAAATGAGTACATTCTTTATGGATTGATAACAGTTGTTTTAAATTTTTTAGCAAATTATTTTTATATAAAGGCAATAGACCTTTCTGATATTTCCAGTACAGTACCTTATTTAGCTTTTACGAGCCTTTTTACAGCTTTAGCAAGTTTTTTAATCTTGGGAGAAAAGCTAAATTTTCTTCAAGTCGTTGGAATATTTATTGTGGTTTTTGCCTCATTCTTTATTAATTATAAAAAGGATGACCATTTAATTAATTCTTTCAAAGAGAATAAAGGTGGGCTTTTAATGATTCTGGTTTCATTACTTTGGGCAATTTCTGCTCCTTTTGATAAATTAGCAGTCACACACAGTAACGTTATTAGTCATTCATTTTTACAGTCAGTATTTATTTGTGTACTAAACCTCTTGATAGTGCTGAAATCATCTAAGTCAAAACTTATTTCGGATTTTTTTGTAGCTCCAAAAGTTTTAATAGGCGGTTCTATAATGGCGGCATCTGCATTAGGTCTTCAATTCTATGCTTATACATTAATGCAAGTTTCTATTTTTGAATCACTGAAAAGAGCATTAGCGATCATCACGGCATTTATAATTAGTTCATTGTATTTTAAAGAAAGAATTTCATTAATTAAAATTATTGCTACAATCGTGCTGATTATAGGAGCTTTTTTAATTTTAAATGGAAATTAATCTATGAAACTTGAGTTTGAAGTTAGAGATTATGAATGCGATGTGCAAGGTATTGTGAACAATGCTGTTTATATTCAATATTTAGAACATGCAAGGCATAAATTTTTATTAGAAAAGCAAGTGAATTTTGTTGATTTGTCAAAACAAGGGAAAAATCTTGTGGTTCACGAAGCTAGTTATACTTACCATAAATCTCTGAAACCAGACGATAAGTTTTATATTGTGACTGAAGTAGAGCTAGGTTCAAAACTGAAAATAATTTTTAATCAAAAAATATTTCGTGACAGTGAATTAATTTTGACGGCAATTGTGATTGGAGTTTGTATTGATAAAAATTCTAATAAAATTTCTAAGATTTTAGATATTCTTGGTCCCAATTTTCTTTGAAATTAAACTCAAATTCTTGTGGTTCTTTTGTTTTATTTTGGTAGCTTGGATTTGCTAAAACGTAATAACGGTTATTTTCATATGAAATTGATAAGTTGAGATTAATGAAATTCCCATCGCTAAGCCTAAATTGATATTTCATATTACTAACATTTGAATCAGGATCTTGTTTTAATAAATGAAGGTTGTTGATAAAGAGTTTTTTTTCTCGTTGATGTATAAAATTAAAAATAGGAGATTCTTTTAGTTCGTGGATACTATAGCCTGTACGTTCAACCCATGCCGGATTTAAAAATTCAAAACAGAAATCTTTATCTAATATTGCAA
>CAIYXB010000134.1 GCA_903930015.1 uncultured bacterium
AAAAGCTTGACTCAATCGCACAAGAACTGCAGAGCGGGCTAACTGAACGGGAATTGGGAAAAAAGCTAGAACTAGTAAAGCAGAGTAAAAAATTTATCAAGTCACTAAAACTACCTAATTTGCTCTTTGCGCCGATGAGCGATGTACTGGAAGAAATACTTAATTTACACAGTACTGTACTGACAAATGAGACGGTGATTGCTGTCCAAAAGCTCAATGTACAAAAGCTGGAGAGCCTAGCACTAGAGCATTCGCAGCGTACCGCGGTAGAGTCATTCCTAAACTTTCAATTAAACTATGCAAAGATACTATTAGGTATCGTCATTGCAGCAAAAATACACTAAACCATGGCAAGATCAAGAAAAAACAAATTATCACAAGAAGAGTTAGAGGATATTTCTAGCTGGGAAAGAGAAAGGGTGAAGAGCGGCACAGGTCGATCTATCAAAGAAAAAATAGAGATCAAGTGTAAGTCTGAAGCACAAAAAAAGGTGATAGAGGCAATTGAGCAGAAGGTAATTTCAATAGTAGTTGGTCCTCCAGGAACAGGCAAGACATATCTCTCTTGTGCCAGGGCACTAAAGTTTATTAAAGACGAAGCTGACATCTATCATAGGATAATTTTGATCAAGTCAGTAAACGTACCAAAAGACGAAGAAATCGGCTATCTTAAAGGCACTCTAGAAGAAAAGATGGAAATGTATATGTATCCTTTCATCTCAAACTTTCATAAGGTCGTTGGCAAGGCAACTACTGAGAGCCTAAAGAGTCTGGGAGTTATTGAGATCCTACCTATAAAGTTTGCGCTTGGCGTCACCCTAGATAATTCGATAATTATAATCGATGAAGCTCAACAGATCGGAAAAGATAACTTACACACCCTAATCACCCGTATAGGAATGAATTCAAAGATGATTTTTTTAGGGGACGTAAAACAAAAGTCGGTAAACAAGAGGGAAAAGAGCGCGTTAGAGATCCTAATGAAGTACTTTGTTGAGATTCCAGAGATAGGGATGGTTGAGCTAGGCAAGGATGATATTGTTCGCCACCCAATCATTAAAAAGATCGAGGAGATTTTTGATAAGATTGAGGAGTCAGAAAAACTAAATGGTAAATAGAAAAAGGCAGAGTTAATCTGCCTTTTTTGTTAAATCTACTTCGATTTCGACGATTTTAAATTCCTGGTCTCGATAAATGGCTATTCGGTCGGCTCCGTGCTTCACAACATATCCATCTAACTGATCAACTAGATCCCAGACGGTAACTTTGAGCTTTTCTGCAAGTTTACGCATGCCTCGGCCAATAGATTGACGAATAGTTATCTCAGCTTTAGTTGACTCAGCTAAAATAAGATGATGGACATTTTTTAAGTCGATTCCTGTGGCAAAACATCCAAAGCTTGCAACTATTACAACATCATGTTTTTCTTCCATCGTATCTTTAAATATGTCCCTATTTGAAGACTCAACTCCGCCATCAATATAGAAGGTATTTGGATTCCATTCCAATAATTTTTCTTGAATCCTTTTACCATATCCATGCTTGACATCAGAAAAAAGGATTAGCGTATTTTTACCGAAACTTTTGACAAGATCATTAATATAATTGAGTCTATCTTTGCTTTCAAAGATAAAACCCTTTTCAATAGCTAGCATGGCTCGGCCATAGTCTTTTGCATCTTTATACATAGATCTGCCGTCC
>CAIYXB010000135.1 GCA_903930015.1 uncultured bacterium
AGGAGCAAGCCCTTTCTTAACAACTCTATCAAAACCTTCGGTTTTGTTGTTTTTGTTTAGACCTGTTTTAGCTCAAGCTGCACTTTCGCAACAGGTCTAATAGATCTGTCGCAAAATAGAATATTTCCCGGAAACAGGTCTAGAAATAAATAATTAATCTGATATTATATTAAAATCACCGCACTTTAACATGATGGTCCTTGAAATTAGCAAAAATTATGATCTTTCGAAGCTTAGTACCTTAAGAGTTAAAGCCAAAAGCGATTTTTTCGTGAAACCATCTAATCTAGATGAATTAGTTGAAGCTTTTGAGTTTATTAAAGAGAATAATATTGATTTTAACGTCTTAGGTGCGGGATCTAATATCCTTTTAAGTTCTCGCGCTATACCGGGAATGATTATTTGTACTAATGAAATTAATTTTATTAATAAAATTAATGACACTGATTTTGAGGTTGGGGCAGGTGTGCGAATGCCAAGACTCTGCGCTAATGTCACAAAAGAATCTTTAACTGGAGCTGAGTGGATGGAGGGAATCCCTGGTTCTGTTGGTGGTGGTATTGTCATGAATGCTGGTGCTCATGGAACTGAGATGAGAGAGAATATTAAATCGGTAAAGGTTTTTAATATTGAGACACTCGCTTTAGAAGAATGGTCTAATGCAGATTTTGCTTTTGCTTATAGAAGTTCAAAAATTGATCCAAAGAAATCTATTATTTATTCGGCGATATTTCATTTTGAACCAGGTACAAAAGAAGTAATTAGGGAGAAGGTCTTGCACAACAATAGTGCAAGAACAACAAACCAGCCGGTGAAGTCTTTTACTTGCGGTTGTACTTTTAAAAATCCAGAGCTTCCTGATAATCAAAGAGTCAGTGCAGGACTCATCATTCAGGAGCTTGGTTTGAAAGGACTTAAAGAAGGTGATTTTGTTGTCTCAGAACTCCATGGTAATTTTATTGAAAATCAAGGTGAAGGTAGTTCACAAGAATTTTGTGCATTAATGAAAAAAGTACAAAAAGAAGCTTATGAAAAACGTGGTATTAAGCTAAAGCCAGAAGTGCAAATGATGGGTGAATTTTCTGATGAAGAGAAGGATTTGTGGGGAAATTAGTTGTCTTTTTTTCTCTTTTCCCACCAATCATATAAAGCTACAAATACTAAGAAAAATACACCTACGGAAATCATGCCATATATTGCAAATTCTGGTGAGGCAGGTTTATAGAGGAATTCAGTTAAGTCAGTCATTATTTTCTCCATTTAGGGTTATTATAGCAATAAAATAAAGCGTTATAGCTGAAGTGATTAGCGCAGTGAAATTTAGTGCACTTGTTCCTTTACCAAACAGTGCAGTTAATAATCCTGAAATAAGTAATGTGCCTAAAGCAGTACATATTGTTGCAATTTGCTTTTTTTGATCTCTATGGGACTGATTCCAAACCCCTTATTGATAAACGAAATTTAAAATTATTCATTAGATGGGGTTTGAAATCAATCCCACAAAGACAATCCAATATATAAACTCTAGTTATTTTAAGAGCTTACAGGGATTGTCTTTGATTATTTTTATGGGCGCAGATTCTTCCAAAGCCATATCTCAGGAATATAATAAAAGTTTTATACATACCTGGCTTTGCAATCGCGCCCTTTCACTAATTAATTTATAGCAAAAATCTACAAGCAATGTCATCCGCAAATATACTGAATTACAAACCCTTGATAAAAGAAACTACGTCTTTGAAAACTTGTGGACTTTCTTTGTGTCCTTCGTAGTAGTAGAGTATCTTTTCAAGCTTAATCTCTGAGCTATCTTTAGGGTCTTTTCTTGAAATGTATTCAAGTTTCTTTGTGCCAACGAAGCTGATTTTGTAAAGATTGCCGCGAGAGTATAATCCTTCTTTCCATGGAAAAGAATTCTCAAAATCAAGCTCTGCTAATTTGCTTTCATGTAATTTAGATTGCTCGATAGACTTTAAATCAAGTTGTTTTAAATTTGATTTAAACAAGTTGTCTGGTGAACCTGAATCATGAATTACAATTTTTTGTAATAATCCATTACTAAATACATTGTATTGAGTGACTCTGTCAGCGTTGAAGTCTCTTTCTTCAACTGCGATAATTAAGCAAGATTCAGTAAAATTAATATTTTTTTTTTGC
>CAIYXB010000136.1 GCA_903930015.1 uncultured bacterium
ACCTACGGTTTCGAAAGAGGTCTAGTCAATAATAAATTCGCTTAGTATTGCGTTGAAATCCTCAGAAAAATAATTATAAGAACTTGCAAAAGCGATACTATCTTTACCACCATAGAAATCAAGCATCATATCATTCATTAAATCTTCATCAAAATCAGAATAACTAGTATCAAAAACAGCATTAGCTGTTGAGAATTCGCCTGATGAAAATTTTTCCTTAAGATCTTTTTTTCTAAATACGAGTTCACTTATTGCATCTTGGATGTAAGAATTACTCAATTCCTCATATTTAACCCAATTTGTTGAACTTGAGCCATTTTCGTTAGAAGAGCCTGTTATTGCGTGGCAAATAGACTGATTCATTCTGCCACAGATGTATAAATCCTTGATTACGAGGGTCTCTGTGATTAATTCTTGTACCTTTGAATAACTCATTACAGATATATCATGGGCTTTTTTGACAAGAAAGAAACTCGATCCACTATACCAGCCTCAAGTCCTGATCTAGTACAAAAAGACTAGTCTATAAGGCGTGATTTCCGCCCCTATAGGGTCTTCTTTTTTGATTTAAAGCATTGTTTGTTTATTAAGAAATCATGCTGGATTAGCTTATAAATCTATACTTATACTAGCTACATATTATAAAATTATTAGCCATCAGGAAATACACATTATGTCAAAAAAATATTTATTTACATCGGAATCAGTTAGCGAAGGTCATCCAGATAAAATTTGTGACCAAATCTCAGATGCAGTATTAGATGCAATTTTAACTTTAGACTCTGAAGCAAGAGTTGCTTGTGAAACTTTCTGTACAACTGGACTTGTTGTTGTTGGTGGAGAAATTACAACTACTTGTTATGTTCCTGTTTCTGAAATCGCTAGAAAAAAAATTAAAGAAATTGGCTACACACAAAAATCTGGTGGCGGATTTGACGCCGATAACTGTTCAGTAATGGTTACACTTGATCAACAATCTGCCGATATTTCGGCAGGTGTAACTAGCGCAAAAGAAGTCCGTGACTCAAAGTCAGCTGATCCAGCTGATCAATTCGGTGCTGGAGATCAAGGTTTGATGTTTGGTTTTGCTTGCAAAGAAACACCTGAGTTGATGCCACTTGCAATCAGCATCTCTCACAGATTAATGCAAAAACTTGCTGAGGTTAGAAAAGATGATCCTGATATTCATTACCTAAGACCAGATTCTAAAGCACAAGTTACTCTTGAGTATCTTGATAACGAAGCTCAAAGAGTTGAGACTGTTTTAATTTCAACACAGCACGATCCAATCGTAAGAGGTGAAGAAGACAACAAAAAAATTCAAGAGATTATTGCAAAAGATCTTATGGAGAAGGTTGTAGTACCTGTGTTTAAAGAATTTGATTTAAAACCAGATGCAACAACAAAATACTTTTTTAATCCGTCTGGAAGATTTGTTACTGGTGGACCGCAAGGTGACGCAGGACTTACTGGTAGAAAGATCATCGTAGATACTTACGGTGGATATTCAAGACATGGTGGTGGCGCGTTCTCTGGTAAAGATCCAACTAAAGTTGATCGCTCAGCAGCTTATGCCGCAAGACATGCAGCAAAAAATATTGTGGCAGCGGGTCTTGCAGAAAGATGTGAGATTCAACTCTCGTACGCGATTGGTGTTGCAAAACCAACTAGTATAAACGTAAACACGTTTGATACAGGAATTATCGAAGATGAGAAAATAACTGAGATCGTAAAACAAGTTTTTGATTTTAGACCTTACTCAATAATAAATAATTTCAAGTTAAAAACTTTACCAAGAGATAACGGTGGTAGATTCTACCAAGATGTAGCTAGATATGGTCATTTTGGTCGTAAAGACCTTAAGTTACCTTGGGAAGCATTGGATAAGGTTGATGCCCTAAAAAAGCAGCTTGAGGCTTTAACCGCAAGAGCCTAACTCGTAAATACTCACTCTCGATCGTCATTGCGAGGCACAAAGTGCCGAAGCAATCCATATACTTTAATTTTTTTTTCTTCTATTTGCTCGCTGATTGAGTTATTATATTTGAGCTGTTTAGTATAACTGAGAAGTTAACTATTAAAGTTCATCATGACGTCCATTTAAGACAATAGTCGTCATTGCGAGCGAAGCGAAGCAATCCATAGTACTGATTTGTAGTGTTATGGTTGACTTCTCCTAAAGCGTTCTTTGCATTAGATAAATGTTGAGAGCGCAAAAAATGTCCAGTGGACATTTTTTGCTAGGGTAGATGTCCGAGAGGTTAAAGGAGGCAGACTGTAAATCTGCTCACGCAAGTGTACGCTGGTTCGAACCCAGCTCTGCCCACCATATAAAGAATAAATCCCCTGTTTCGTAGAAACAAGGGATTTATTCTTTATATGGTGAAAAGAAGAATTGAAGGGTACAAACCCTTTCGATCACTACGTGATCGGCTGGTTGATTCTTTTTCTGGAATTGCTTGCGCAATTCCAGATAGCTCTTTCCCGAGGTCGTGCTTTAGCCACAATAATAAATATTTATCCCTTTACCCTCGGTGAGGGCGAAGCCCGAGTGACTATAAGCAGCGTTAAAAAAATGCGTAAGCATTTTTAGCGTGAATTAAATACTCTTATTGAAAAAAACATTGTCGACTTCCATTCTTGGAAAATCTACCGGTAAATCATTTTTTTCAATCTTAACAAAATCATTCTTCTCATAAAAACGAATCGCAGCTTGGTATTTATCGATTGTACCCAAATATACTTTACAATGATCTCTATCCAATAATCCGTCCAAGAGGCGTTGAGCTATTTTATACTCACTACCACGAAACTCTTTTTTTACAAACATCTTTCGTATTGCATACTGGGATCCACCAAATTTTAAAAGACCAATAGTACCAATAACTTGATTTTGAGAAATTGCCAAAAGAAAATTACCGCCAGGCTTTACATAAAATTCAATAATTTTAGTCAAATCCTTTTGGGCTTGTAAATCAATACCGATCAGATATTCATTATTTTGGATATCTAAAATTAAATCAATAACCTACTGAGTATAGCTTTCATCGAATTCTACTATTTCAATATTTAAATCTATAAGCTTATTCATGATTTGATACTAGCAAAAACTATCTCTTGAAATCTTCTAGGGCTTACACTCTCATAAATTGCCTCTAAATCAGGTTGTTGTGATGTTGATGAATCCTGAGACTCACGTAATGCTCTAAGTTCAGCGTTTTGTACTGTTTTAAGGACAAGATCAGGACCTGACACTTTAGATGCCCGACTTTGGAAATAAAGACCTCAATTATTTAGAATTAGAGGCTAAAAGTGCAGTTTAGTGGTTGTAAATGAGCATTTTGAGCCGAGAATTAACGCAATAATAAGTCAAATGCGCAAGTCTAAGTCTATAGAAACTTCGGATTAATATTCTGAATCAACTCATCCAAATAAGGCTCATAATCCTGCCAAGCCATTTTTTCTTTATGAGTAATAGGATTTCTAACTTGCTCAAAACTCGCTGTTCTAACAGTTTTGACTTCCTTATGAAAATTCAAACATCTATCATCCCAATCAATCTGGCAATAAGAAAGAAGCTTTTCTATTTCTTGTTTTGGGTTTTTTGTAAGCTTCTCATGGTCTATTGCCAAAAAATCATCGCCCATAAAACTATGCCAATGATCTGTTAACTCTCTGTATAAATTATAGTGAAGAGCAAGTTCTTTAAGGTTATAAATATAGTTATCATCACCATTAAAAAAAACTTTATAGCATGACCACAATGTATCGATTGGATGTCTTTTTGCATGAATAATTTTTGCATTTGGGAACATTACCTTAATCAAAGGCACATACTGAAAGTTTGTCAGCATCTTGTTTATAAGCAATTTTGCTTTTGAGCCTTTATTTACTCTGGCGTTTTTTGTCTTAAGTAATTTTAAATATCTATCTCTTAAAGTAAGTAAAGTTTCTTTATCAATATTATCCAATCTATAAGTTAGTACACTTTTCTGTGCAGTAATATCATTTAGTGTGCCGACAATATTCTCGCGAAAGTCGTTTATCTCACCAACGCCTTGAACTTCTGGATGTGCACACAAAATACTTTCAATTAAGGTTGAGCCGCTTCTAGGCAAGCCTACAATAAAGACAGGGACTATATCAGGCTCAGAAAAATCCTTACTAAATTCACGAAGCTCTTTATACTTCTCTTTAGAAAAAGCTTTTATCATATGTTGAAATTGGTTTACATATTTCATCGGTTGATAATCTACCGTGGTTCTATATTTGTTGTTTGCTTTTTGAAAATATTTAAAAGCTGCAGCAAAATCTTTTTGTTTTTGATGAGCGAGTGCTCTACTCAAATAATAGAAGGACTTAAAATAGATATTTGTATCAACAGTCTCGTCTATCTTAATTAATTGATCAATTCTTTGCTGAGGATCATAATCTTTATTAATTTTCTCCCAAGTGAAATCCAGTGCATAAATAGGATTTAGGCTAATGGCTTTTTGAGAAATAATACGTGCTTCATCAAACCTACCAAGCATCAACAAATAACCGTAATATTCATAATTCATCTCAGCCGAATCAGGATTTCTTTTTAAAAAATCAACTAAAATTCTTTCAGCATTATTATTTAAAAACATTTTTTGATAAATATCTTTAAGTTGTTTGTGGGCACGAAAATTATCTGGGTATTTTTTAACAAGAGATCTCAAGATTAAAGCCGCTTTTATAAAACTCTTATAATCAGCTGACTCAGCGAGTTTCATCATAGTATCTACCTTATCAAGCTGTAAATCAAGGTGATTAGGATTAACCTGCTCTGCGTACTCAAGCATAGCTAGGGAATCTCTTAGTAGGTTCTTTTTATAAAGAGCCAAGCCCATTAATCTTAGTGCATTAAAATCAACATTTTTGGCAAGCACTTTTTTACAAAGTTCAATGACTTTTGTATGGTTACCTGATTTATAGTACTGGCTGGCTTGCTCTAAAGTAGACATAACTATTATTCAATAAACATATCTTCTTCAGAATTACCGATAATAATAATCTCGCCAGCTTGTTCAAGAGATCTGATTGTTCCAACAATTTTAGTTTGCACTTCAGACACGTCTTTCATAAGGACAGGACCCATCATCTCTATATCATCACGCATTAATTTAGCTGCTTTCTCAGACATATTTCTAAAGAATATGCCTCTAATCTCTTCATTAGAGCCTTTAAGTGCAAGTGCCAGGTCTTTAACATCAACTTCTCTAAGTAATCTTTGTAAAGATTTATCATCAAGCCTTGTGATATCTTCAAATACAAACATTAGATTTCTAATATCCGTAGCAAGAGCTTGGTCTACTACTTCTAAATCTTCTAAAATCATCTTCTCTGTATTTCTATCAACTCTATTTAAAATCTCAGCAACAGATTCAATTCCACCAACAGTGTTAGAAACTTCACCTTGAGACATAATTCCAGAGAACCTTCTTTCAAGAATCCTTTCAACAACAGACAAAATTTCTGGATTTGTTCTATCCATTTTTGCAAGTCTAAGAGCGATATCTGATCTAATTGATTCAGGTAAATTTTGTAATACTTGAGCAGCTTTCTCTATTTTAAGATGTGAAAGCAATAGTGAAATGACTTGTGGATGCTCATTTTGGATTGTATTTGCAATTTGCTCTGCATCAACTATTCTTAAAAACTCAAAAGGAACTCTTTGGATGGTATTTGTCATACGATCAATAATGTCATTAGCACCATCTTGTCCGTATGCATTTACAAGCATACCTTCAGCAATATCCAAACTTCCACTAGCGACACCTTTTTGAAGTTGTAAAGCATCATACATTTCATTGAGCAAGATTTCTTGATCAGATTCTTTCAAAGTACCAATCAAAGAGACTTCTTTTGCAAGTGCAATAACCTCATGATCATCATCAAAACTTCTAAGCACTGCTGCTGCTGCTTCTTGATCCATTAGGACAAGTAGAGCTGCAACTTTCATTCGCTTACTCCAACTTTTTATAGAACTTTGGTTTTTAACTGCCATATATATTTCAAAATCTTGATACTAGACCTTGTTATCTATATTTAGCCCCACTAAAAGCATTAGTTCCTAGTCAAAAGTACTATTTTTTTGAAGCTATATAGTCCTTAAGATATAATTTTTCATGTAATGTTTTTCAAATCTAGATCATTTGTACTAGCTATATCAATTTTAAGCTTGTTTTTAATCAATTTATTGTCCGAAACAGATAAAGCCTTGGCTTATGAAACGAAAATTGGTAAGGTCATCTCTGTCACTGAATCAAGAATAAATGACATTAATGAACAAATGGTAGAAGTACAACTTTACGCCGATAAAGATACACAGAACGAAACCATTTTTATCACAAACAGTGTACCTGATAATCAAGCTTATGCGATTGTTGCAAAAGAAGGCAAAGACTATGTAATAAACTACGACGAGGATTTAGGAAAAGTTTATATCTCTGATTACTATAGAGAAAAAACTTTTTTTACTCTAGTAGGAATTTTTTTCTTACTTGTTATTATCCTAGGTGGTCTAAAGGGGTTTAATTCGATCATATCACTGTTGTTGACTGGTATTGCAATTATTTATGGTTTATTGCCAGGCATTCTAGCTGGATACAATCCAATCTTATTAGCTATCTTAATTTCAGCTTTTTCAACAGCAACTACTATGGTACTTATTGGAGGTTTTACAAAAAAAACCCTTGCCGCTACACTTGGGACTACAGGCGGGGTTGCGGTATCAGGGCTTATAGCTTTTTTGGTAATTAAACTAACACCATTAAGCGGGCTTGCCAGTACGGAAGCGCAAATATTGCTTTCAAATCCAAAGGTGCTTGATTTAGATTTTCAAGGAATTCTTGCTGCAGGTATACTTATTTCAAGCCTTGGAGCTTCGATGGATGTTTCAATGTCTATTGCTAGTTCTACTCAAGAAATTTTTGAAGCAAACTTCAGGCAAAGTCGCAGTGAGCTTTTTATTCATTCAATGAATGTTGGTCGCGACATTATGGGGACAATGACAGATACCCTCATACTTGCTTATACAGGGGCATCAATACCTTTATTTATATTACTCTCACAAGATTCGAGTATTAGGATTTTCAACATTGAAATAGTTACGACAGAGTTAAGTTCAGCACTTATTGGTAGCATTGGACTACTACTCGCAATACCTATAACAGGTTTAGCTTCCGTCTTTTTATTAAAGCCTTACAAATGACACTTGTTATATAATAATATTGAATGGTTGATCTACTTGATTTTTCTGAAACAGTAAAAAGCTTATACCTAGTTCGCCACGGGGAAACAGCGGCTACGCAGAAAGGCAGAATTTGCGGAGAAAGTAATATCTCCCTTAATGATGAAGGCTTTGCACAAGCCAATGTATTAGGATCTTGGTTTTCTGATATGGAAATTAGCTCCATTTTTTCAAGTCCGCTTGCAAGAGCAGTACAGACCGCAGATGCGATCGCCAAAGCCATTAAAATGCCTACCTACTTTAAACACAGCGGACTTACAGAAAAAAAAGAAGGTGAATGGGAAGGTAAAACCTACTGGCAGCTTCGAGATGAAGATCCGAAAGCTTGGGAAAAATGGTCAAACAACCCCATCGACTTTGCCCCTCCCGGAGGAGAAAGTGTTCGCAGTTTCGTTGATAGAATTGATAGAGCTTTAAAAGATATTATAAATAATTATGAAACCGGCAATAGGCTCGTGCTTACAACCCATGCTGGAGTGATAAGAGGGATAATTTTAAACTGCTTGAATATTCCTACAGAAAATTTTTTTAGATTAGATATACCAACAGGATCAATAACAAAAATAGAATATTCTGAGAATTTTGCGACTTTAAAATACACAAGCTTAACTTTAGAGAGTTATAGTTACGTTGCTTAGGTTGCTGTTAACAAAGCCCGATAACTGCGTTAATAGCACCTAAACAGGTCTCTAATCCAATCATTAACAAATATACATCTAATTAATTCAAAAAAACTGTTTTCGTTAATCAAGCCTTAATCAAAAATTGCTATTTCTAAAGAGACCTATGAAGGCAAAGAATTCAAATTCTGAATTAAACTATAATCTCAACGAAGGAAAGCACAAAAAGACTTTGCTTGAGAAGTACTTAAACCAATGGACTGGTGAAGAAAGAATTAATGCGACCGTAAATCTAAGAAGTAATGATTTTGTAACTGAGTTAGTGGAAGAATCTGAATCACAATTTAGCAGCAGTGTTGTGATTGAGTACAAAGAATTCTTAAATAAGTTTGATAAATTCAACACTGAAGAAGATTTGATCGATCTTGATCAATTGATCAAATCAAAGGAATCAGAAAATCTCTCAAAAGAAAACATTACCAATTTAATTAAAAGCAAATTTAAATAAATTTATGAATAAAATCGAAACCGCCATGTCCTTTTTTAATACAAAGGACTTGTTCCCCAACAAAGCTCACCAAAATAAAGAAATCAACCAAGAATTCAAGAACATCATTCTTGCAAACATAAAGGAAAATTATCAAGTTTCCTTAGATAAAAACAAGCAAGATACTATTTTTGAAGAGGTTGACAGATTAACTTCACTTGTTGAAAAGAAAAGACCTGAATTAGGTGACCTCGAAAAGTTAACTCTACTCGATGAAATGTTTCATGTGAAATTTAATATTGACAGCTTTAGAAATGACAAAGATATTAATGCTTAAAATGCCTGATGCTAGTAAATGCCATTGCAATACCTAATTCATCACAAGCATCTATAACCTCTTGGTCTTTAATTGAGCCACCAGGTTGAATAATCACTTCAATATTGTTTTGTGCAGCGAGGTGAATACTATCCGCAAATGGGAAAAAGCCATCAGAAGCAAGTACAGCCCCTCTAGTATCGATATCCATTCCGGCAAGTGCATCCTCAACTGATTTGACGCGGTTTGTTTGACCGCAACCAATCCCAACTGCTTTACCGCCTTTAGCAACAACAATTGCGTTAGATTTAACGTGCTTAACCACTTTCCAAGCCAAAATCAAATCAACCCAAGAAGTTTCATCAATTTGCTTTTTAGTAACAATTTTTAATTTATCTTTATCAAGCAATTCAAGATTTTGCTTTTGAGTTAGATAAGCTCCATTAATACGATAAATGTTTTTCTTTGTATCAGCTTGCCATTTCATTTCTATTAGCCTTAGATTTTTTTTAGCTGAAAGAATATTTAGTGCATCTTGGGTAAAAGCAGGTGCAATTACACACTCTAGAAAGATCGCGGCAAGCTCATTTGCAGCAGCAATATCAACTGTCACGTTAAAAGCAACAATACCACCAAAAGCGCTCACAGTGTCACAACTCAGTGCTTCCAAGAAAGCTTGGGAAGCATTAGGTGCGATCGCAACACCACAAGGGTTTGTGTGTTTAATAATCGCACAGCAAGGAATTTTTTCTTCGTATTCATTTACTATTTGCCAAGCTGCATTTAAATCCAGTAAATTATTAAAGCTAATTTCTTTACCTTGCCATTGTTTAAAATCAGCAAAGCCAAACTTTGACTCTGATTCATCAATACAGAGAGATGCTTTTTGTTGAGGATTTTCTCCGTATCTCAAGCTAGAAATTTCATTAAGATCTATTGAGGATTTTTCTTCCCCAGATAAATTCTCATAAATAGCAGCATCATAAGCACTACAATGCTTAAAAACTTTATAGGCAAAGAGTTCTCTTAATTTTGCATCATTTGGGCTTTCAATATATTTCTTGTAATCAGCAGGATCACAAAGAGTCCAAACTCTACTAAAATTTTTAGCCGCAGCTCTTAAAAGCGCTACTCCACCTATATCAATATTTTCGATACCAGGTTTTTCTTTAAATGGATAAAGGTTGACAACAACTAAATCAAAATATTCAAGATTGAGATTTCTCATTTCTTCTTGATCTGATTCTTGAGCAAGAATACCTGCAAAAATCTTATGGTCTAATGTTTTTACTCTACCACCTATCATTTCTGGAACACCCGTCAGTGATCTAATGGTTTGAGCCTTAAAACCAAGTTTTCTTATCTCATCAAAAGTGCCGCCAGTTGAAAAAATTTCACAGTTTTCTTGCTCCAAATATTCAAGCAAAGGCTCAAGATTAGATTTGTTTGATACAGAAATTAGTGCTCTCACGGATTAAGATTCTAGCATTCTCAAGTGAATCACTAATAAGCCAGTAGGAATTGAATTTATCAGCATGGCCTTCATCTGCTGTAAGGATCATGTAATTCGTTGACAGTTTAACTAGTCATCATTAACTCTATTGCAATATTCAAATGAAATCACTCTTTTTTCTGCGCATGAGCTTACGCAAATGCTTCGAAAAAAGGTGATTTCATTTGATTACAATTAGACTCAATTAACACTCATAGCTTTATTTCAATTATTGAATAAATATCAACAAATTATATGACCTTTACAATACGATTCACGAGGTGACGATAGCCTTAAGTTAAAGCCCAAGCATCTAGAAAAGGAGGAATCTAATGATATCCTTAAACCAGTGACCGATGAATCCTATAGCCACATTTCAGTACTCTTGAACGAAGTTCTTGAGAATTTAGCTATAGATGAAAGTAAAACTTATTTCGATGGCACTTTAGGTGCAGCAGGGCACTCCAGGGCAATTTTAGAGAAACTTAACACTGATGGAAGATTAATTTCATTTGATCAAGATCCAGAAGTCATCGCAAGAATTACAAAAACTAAGCCTGGAAAGAATTGGGTCTTAGAAAATAAAAATTTTAGAGAAATTTGGGATTACTGTTCTCAGGAAAAAATTACTATTGATGGAGGCATATTGCTTGACTTAGGATTAAGCTCAATACAGCTTGATGACCCTGATAGAGGCTTTAGTTTTTATGCAGAAACACCACTAGATATGAGGATGGATACCGATCTAGAAATTAACGCAGCAAATGTCGTGAACAAATTCTCTGAAAAAGAAATTGCAGATATTCTATTTATCTATGGTGAAGAAAAAAAATCCCGCGTCATCGCCAAATCCATAATGGGAAATAGACCAATAAACTCCTGCAAAGAGCTTGCAGAGATCATCAAAAAAATCTATGTAAAGGGTAGTTCTCGAAAAATGAGTTTCAAAACACATCCTGCAACAAAAAGCTTTCAAGCACTCAGAATTTATGTAAACAAAGAACTTGAAGTACTTGAAGATGTTTTAAAGTTTGATTTTAACCACTTAAAGAAAGGCGCTCGAATTGCAATTATCAGCTTTCATTCTTTAGAGGACCGAATCGTTAAGAATGCTTTTCGTAATTATAAACAAGAGGGTAAACTTCAACTAATCAGCAAAAAGCCTATAACCGCAAGTGCTCAAGAGCTTGATGTTAATGCCCGCTCTAGAAGCGCTAAACTTAGAGTTGCCGAGGTCATATAAACCACTTATAATGAGACTATGTTTGAGTTTCTCAACCAACACAGAAATCAATTACTAAAAATTTTCAGTTTAATACTGGTAATTACTCTTGTGACCAATTTAATTAATATCAATTTTGAAGTTGATAATTATAGACTTACTCGATCAATTGATACCATCGAAGAAGATAAAAACATCCTGCGTGCTCAATATCTTTCAGATACATCAATGTCAACACTTGACTATAAAGCAAGTGCTCTAAAAATGTCTGAGATCTCACATGAAAATAGCTTCAAAATATCGAAAAACTTTGAAGCCCTAAAATTTAAAGCTCTAAAAGATCAACACTTAGAAAATAGAAATGAAATAGCAAGCACTAACGGCGTTAATAAGTATTTTAGTGGGTTTTAGTGGACTGTTAATACATATTTACGCTATTATGTGTTTATGCGTGTCTCTTTAAACTTCTTGAGAAAACTTATACCAGGCAGAGCTTCTCTTGAAACCCAAAGTAACGACGAAACTAAATCAAATCCATATTCTCCAACAACTAGTCCAGAAGAACTTTCTCAAAAACAAGGTTCTAGACTTAGCGATGAAGAATTAGCTAAACTAATCTCTCAAAAACTACGCTCTCGAAAAATTGAAGATCTACGATCAACAAGCTCTTTATCTGAAAACTACATTACTAAAGTAGTCTTAGACTACTTTCTTTTAAATAGAGATAACTCTGAATTTGATCAATATATAGATCAAATTAAAAGTCTTAGCCAAAGAAAACGTCTTTCATTAGAACTAAATGATAGTGATCACAATGAAATTCTTTTTAATACAGTAAAAAGAAGACTCCAATTACACCCAGAAGAGACAATATTAGACCGTAAAAAAGTCCTTGAATATTTCTTAGAAACGTATAATCAAAACGGGTTTGTATTTCATGGTTTCAATGGAGTTTTTGAAGATTCAATCAAAGAGAACGGACTGGATCCTACGAAAAGATCCTGGGACACAACAGAGTCAGCAAAAATGTTATCTATTTTAAAAAGACATAATGCAGAAAGACTAGTTGGTTGTTATGAACAGACCGCAGACAAGATATATTTTTCTAGTGAAACAAGCACTTGTAGGCACTATGCAAAATCTTCACCCGAATGGTTTAATCGTATGTGTTCAACCGGCGGAACAGATGATTATGAAAAAGAAAAAAGAAATGTTGACATTAGAACTCAAAAAATGCCAGCTGCTGATAGAGATTTCATAAGGTCTTTATTTGCTAAGTACTGGCAAAAATTTACTGGCGAAAAGGCAAAACCAAAACTTGCTCTTATTAAAAGATCGGCACTAGGAATAAATCAACTTACAGATGATGAAATTAAAGCAATCGAAGATAATTTTCTTGGGTATGTTAAAGAAGGTCCAATATGCGATTCAGGAGGCAATATTACATATGAACGAAGCATTAACGATGCTCTAAGATTTTCAATGGGGCATTATCCACTTTATTTTTTAAATAGTGCTTATACTCAAAGAATAGATCCAAAAGACATACATATCGTAGATCTTGTAGATCGGTAGTATGGGTTTCTAGAAAGGAATTTCTTGGTTATCAAATGCATCAACTTCAGATCCTGAAGAAGATACAGCTTCATCGTAATTACCAGTATCAACAGCAGAGCTAACTTTTGTTAGATCATTCATAAAATTTAGTTTGCTTGCTTCGATAGCAAGAAGCTTTACATTCTTACCATTACGGTCAGCAAATTGGTCTATTTGCAAACGACCAGTGACCACAATTCTTGTCCCTTGAGTTAATTTTGGAAGCATCTCCGTATAACTATCACCCCAAAGTGTTACTTTAACTGGATAAGACTTTTCTTCTTTGGTACGACCATCATACTTAGTGATGTTCATCATTAAGTTTGTAACGGCATTACCATTTGGAGTTGTTCTTTGTTCAGCATTCTTCTTGATAGTGCCTGACAAAGTTGCAGTTGCTAGTGACATTTATTTATCCTTTTGATTGGGTCGCTATAAAATGGAATTAAGCTTTAGTTAAAGCAAAAATATCTAATCTTAAAATATCTTCAACTAGGTTTAACTGCTTTTTGATTTCAATAAGATCTTTAGTTTCAGCTTCAATATCAACTGTAACTTGGTAAGCTTCGTTTCTATCTTTGATAGTGTACTTAAGTCTTGTGTTAGAACCTGTATTCACTTTAACAAACTTACCGCCGTATCTGTTTAAAACAGTCTCTACTTCACGCAATGACTTCTGAGCTGAAGCTTCATCACCTTTTGAACTTAATAATAAAAATAACTCATAGTTACGCATAGAAAGTAATTATATTAACTTTGGGCTTGAAAAAGCAAGTTTATGCGTTTTTACGAAAAATATTAATATTCAAGAGCTTTTTGCTTAGGCTATTATTGCTTTCATGAAAGCAGATATAGGTATTTTCGGTGGAAGTGGGCTTTATTCTTTTCTTGATAAGGTTGAAGAAATAAACGTTGAAACTCCTTACGGATCTCCCTCTGATAAGATTTTCTTAGGTGAGCATAAAGGCAAAAAAGTAGCTTTTATCCCTCGCCATGACAGATACCACCGTATTCCACCTCACAAAATCAACTACAGAGCAAATGTGTGGGCTTTTAAAGAGCTCGGCTGCTCATCAGTGATTTGTCCGTGTGCCGCTGGTAGCCTGCAAAAAGACTATGCTCCAGGTGATTTTGCTATTGCTGATCAGTGGGTGGATAGAACAAACGGCACTAGAATAGATACTTTCTACGAAGGTCCAGTCGTAACGCATGTAAGTCCTGCAGAGCCTTACACACCAGAATTAAGAAAACTTGCAGTTGAAGCAGCAAAAGCAAACGGAATCAGAGTGCATGATGGAGGGACTATTGTTGTTATCAATGGACCTAGATTTTCTTCTAAAGCAGAGTCAAAGTGGTTCCACGACGCTGGTTGGCAGATCATCAATATGACTCAGTATCCAGAAGCTTACCTTGTTAAAGAAGCTGGAATGGCAGTTGTCAATATTTCTCTAATCACCGACTACGATAGCGGGGTTCACACTGGAACAGAGCCTGTAAGCCACAACGCTGTAATTGAAGTTTTTAACCAAAATATTGGTAATCTTAGAAAATTACTTTTTACACTTATTGAAAAAATCCCTGCTGGTGAAAAGTGGGGCGCTGATAAAGTGCTTGAAACAGCTAGACATTAATGCTAGGGAAAACCTTGGGGTCTGACCCCATTAGCAGTTGCTTCACTAGAAGATAATATGCTATAAATAACACTCATGGGCGCTAGTGTTAAACCTCGGCTTTATATTGTTCGCGAAGCGACTGTAAAGAATGACGATGATTTTAATAAACAATATAAAGCTGTTACAGACCACCTTATAAAAGTAATCCGAAAAGATGGAAGATTAGACCTCAAGGAGTATTCTCCAAGCTCTCAAGAGTTTTCAAGCACAGCAGCTGGGCTTAGAGAAGAAACTGATTTTAAAGACAGACCCTTTGCTTTTCTTTTTATCAAACCAAGTCCTCACGATCAAGCTACCTTACAAAAGGCTATTTATGATTTAGCTGACGTTGCTGATGCCTCTATGGTTGATAATATGACTGGAGCCAAAGACCCTGCCCTTGCAAGCTCTGTTTTATTTTTTAACCAACAAGAGCTTACAAAAAATAATCCTAGTACTTATCAAGATGATTTAACACTTTTTAAAACAATTGATTTTGATGAGGGCAATTCTATTGACGTAATTTCTAACAATTTGAGTAAGATTAGAAATTTATTTGTCCGGAAGGCTAATTTAGAAAAAGAAATCAACACCTACGCAAAAGGTCTAATTGACCATGTCCTAGAGATGCACAAAGCAAAAATACCCGGTGAAACTAGTACTGGGAATCAAGTTATTTTAGGAGATGAAGATACTGTCGGAAAGCTTAATGCTAATCAACAAAAACAAGTTTATTCGATAGATTGGGAAGAACAAATTAGGAAAGCTCGAAAAGATATTAGGTTCAAGATCATGAATAGGATAATTGAAGAAGCCACTGTTCAGGATATTGCAGCTCAATTTGAAATCAGCACCAGCCAAATTAATCACATACTTAATGCCTTTTTAAGTGATCCAGATGGCTTCATAGCAAACAAACCAAAATGATATTAACCAATGGATAGTCCTAATAATTTAGCGAAACCACAACTGATTGTAGTTGCCCAAAAAGGTGATTACATTAGAGATAAAAGTGCTGAATATAAAGCCCAATATAAAGCTGTTGTAGATCATTTATGCAAATTTATACAAGAAAGTGGCAGAGTAGAGTTAACAACAACAAAAGTCAAAAACAGAGATGAATTTGATAGTACGATAAGCAGCTTAAGAGAAAAACAAATAGATCCTAATAGACCATTTGCATTTTTGTTCATAGCACCTGAACAAGAAGGTAAAAAGGCGAATGAAGAACTTGAGAATACTATCAACGAAATAAGTCATGTAACTAAAGGTGAGAATGCTGATCCCGAAACTATTTCAAGCTCAGTAATTTTTGTAAATGATCTTGATGATAACCAAGAAATTAAATTCAAAGATCACAATAATCTTCTTAAATCACTTGCCAGCCCTCAAGGTAATCCAAGCTTACTGCAAGGGATTACGAAAGCTTGGCAACAATTTACTCACTATTCAATAAAGAATATTAAGCCTGAAAAATTAAAAAAACAAATAGAAGATTATTCGAAAGCTTTATTAGAACATTTAGCTGAGGCATCAAATGAAATCACTCCGCCTATTTCAAAATCACAAGTGAGAGCTATAGTTTTAAAGGAAAAATCTCAAGAATGTAAAGTAAGTAAATTAAGTATCAAAGACCTTAAGCCAGAACAAAGAGAGAAAATCAAGGCCATTGATTGGGGAAAAGCCCAAGAAACAAGTACTGATGCTTATCGAAAATTAAGATATCCCACTATGCAACTTGTAAAAAAAGGTAAAAATTATGCACAAGTCGCTGAGGCTCTTAACAAAAAACCTCGCACTGTCTTTAAAACTGTTAATGATTTTCTTTTATATACTACAGATTTTATGAAAGGTGTAAACCTTGCAACTGTTACAATAGCTAAATCATGAAGAAAGTAGCAGTAATTCCAGCCCGCCTTGCAAGCACTAGACTTGCAAAAAAACTCTTACTAGAAATCGATGGTAAATCTATAGTCCAGCATACTTTCGAGAAAGCTTCTAAAGCTAAGCTACTTGATGAAGTATGGATAGCGACTGATTCTCAGGAACTTGTCGATCATTGCAAGTCATTTACCAATAACGTAGCACTTACTTCTGATCAGCATCAATCTGGCTCAGATAGAGTAGCTGAAATGGCAGAAAAAAACCCTGATTGGAGTTTACTAATTAACGTACAAGGTGATGAACCTTTTGTATCACCAGCTGATATAGATAAAGTTGTAGAGCCTTTCTTGCATGACCCTATGCTTGAGATGGCAAGTTTGTTTCATTACTTTGATAAGAATCAAGAAGATATTAATAACCCTTCAAACGTAAAAGTAGTAACAGACTTAAACAATAGAGCTATGTACTTCTCAAGAAGCCCAATTCCTTATCCTCGCATGGATACAGCTTATAGATACAAAAAACATCTTGGCATTTATGCTTACAAAAGAGAGACTCTCCTAAGATACTGCTCGTACGCACGTACTGATCTTGAACAAAAAGAAAGCCTAGAGCAACTTAGAGCTCTTGCAAATGGCATAAATATATTAATGGTAGAAGCTCAGCATAATTCTATTGGAATTGATACCCAAGAAGATTATGAACTAGCTTTGTCTATGGCTAAGAGCTAAATGGATCGCCACGCTCCGCTCGCGATTGTAAAGGTCCTATAATTCGTTGACATTTACAATGAAGCAGAATTATTTTGAAATTGACTTTAAATGATTTGATTACTTAGACAACCGCTCATTTTTTGCTGACACCTGTGATTTTAATCAGGATTTATCACTTAAGCTAACTTAACCGTGCCCGTCGCAATTTGAAGA
>CAIYXB010000137.1 GCA_903930015.1 uncultured bacterium
AAAGCACTTAAATTACTCACTTCAAATATAGATACAGACCAGATCATTCCTGCCCGTCATTTAACGGGAATTTCAAAGACAGGCCTTGGAATTTATCTTTTTGAAGATGTACCAAATAATCCTTTAGATGCAATTGAACATGATGATTGTCGCGTTGTTTTAACTTTAGATAATTTTGGCTGTGGCTCATCTCGCGAGCATGCTGTTTGGGCTATCGCGGATAGAGGTTTTCAAGCTGTTGTTGCTTCTTCTTTTGCAAGAATTTTTGAGGAAAATTGTTATAACAATGCAGTAGTACCCGTTAAATTAACTGAAGATCAAATCAAAGAGATCGCTCAAGCTGATACTGATATTGATATTGATGTTAACGCCCAAGTTTTAAAATGTAACGGTAAAGAATATAAGTTTGATTTAGATGATTTGAAAAAAGAATTCATCTTAAAAGGTGGATTTATGAAATTCCTTGAAACCAAAGTACCTAAAGTAAAAGCTTGGGAAGCTGCACTTAAGTAAATCTATTTAAGCGCTTCAGCCATGAGTTTTAGAGTCTCGGCTTGATCTGTAGGCTTATCATTTGCCTGTTGTAATAAGGCATTGATTTTAGGATAAGCTTTTATAGCATTGTCAATATCAGGATTTGAACCTTTTTGGTAAGCACCAATATTAATAAGGTCTTGGGCGTCTTTATAAACAGCCATGAGGTTTCTAATTTTAGAGGCATTTGCAAGATGTTCTTTGCTTGTAATATTTGGCATAACCCTACTTACTGATTGTAAGATATCAATAGCCGGGAAATGATTTTTATGAGCAAGGTCTCGACTTAGAACAATGTGACCATCAAGAACTCCACGTGCCAAATCTGCGATAGGCTCATTCATATCATCTCCCTCAACAAGAACCGTATATAAAGCAGTTATGGTTCCATTTTCAGAAGTGCCAGATCTTTCAAGTAGTTTTGGTAATAAAGCAAATACACTTGGTGTAAAACCACGAGTAGCAGGAGGTTCGCCTGCAGCAAGCCCAATTTCTCTTTGCGCGAGCGCAACGCGAGTTACACTATCAAGCATTAATAAAACATTTTTACCTTCAACATCACGAAAATATTCTGCAATAGAGTGTGCAAATAAAGCTGCTTTAATTCTTATTAAACTCGATTCATTTCCTGTTGCAACAATAACGATAGATTTTTTCAAACCTTCAGTTCCTAAGCTTTCTTCAACAAACTCTCTGACCTCACGTCCTCGCTCGCCAATTAATGCAATAACATTAATGTCAGCATCTGAGTTTTTTGCAATCATCCCCATTAAAGTTGATTTACCAACCCCTGATCCAGCGAAAATACCAAGCCTTTGCCCTTTGCCGCAAGTAAGCATTCCATCAATTGCCTTTACTCCAAAGTGTAGTTGTTCTTCTATCCTTTGCCTTTTTAGCGGGCTTGGAGCATCTTTCCATTGTGCAACGTCGTTTTTAGCTCTTATGCCAAGCTCGCTATCAATAGGCTCCCCGAGCCCGTTGATAACTCTACCAATTAAATCAGGACCTACTTTGATTGATACTTGTTTTTTGGTTGGGATTACTTCTGCACCCATTTTAATTTCTTGCATTTCACCTAGTGGCATTAGCAAAGTGGCATTTTGATTAAATCCCACAACCTCAACTTTGATTTCACGATCTTTACTATTTTTAATAACACAAAGTTCACCGAGTTCTACTTTAAGTCCTTGAGCTTCAATCATTAAACCAACGACTCTAGATACTCTGCCTAAAGATCTTTCTGTTTTAGCTTGAGATATTTTTTCTTCTAATTTATCAAAATCAAGCTTCATTAACCTAAAATCTCCTTTGCTAATTCTTCAAGCTGGGTTTCTAGTCTTAAGTCTAATCTCTCAGAGCCTGATTCTAAAATGAGGTCACCAGATTTTAGTTCTGAATGAGCTACTATTGTAAGGTTTTCTAATCCAGGATTGCTTTGTATGAGTTCAATTTTTGCAGTATGTAGACATTGTGCTGTTGCAGTATCAATTAGAATTTTTACTTCTGCTTTAGATTCCAGTTTTTTAATTGCCTGGGAAATAAATTCTATATTAAGATTAGGATCAATACTTAAATCTTTTTTTAAAACCTGTTTTGTAATGAGAATTATAGCGCGATAAACCCTTTGCTCTTCATCTTCTAAGCACTCTTCTCTTTCTTTTTTAATGCTTTCTAAGACTAGATTACAGTTTTTAAGTGTTTCTTGAAAATCTTCCTTGATTAGCATCATAGCTTCAGCTTTCCCAATTTGGAAACCTTCTTCATAAGCCTCTAGTTTAATTTGCTTTGCTTCTTCTTGTGCCTGTTCAACAAGAAAATCAGCTTCTTGCTGAGCTTGCCCAAGGATCCCTTGCCTTTCTTCATCGGCACCAGTTCGAGCTTCTAAGAGATGTTGATTGATTAAATCCTGTTTATTCGGTAGGTCAGAAAGATCAGCACCTCCAATGATGATATTAGACGCTGGTCTATATCTATCACTGGCTTTAATTAATTTACCGTTACTTGCCATTAAAATACCTTTATTCGTTTAAGTATGATTGTAATGCCCTTGCTACTGTTTTAGGGTCTTTCAATGCCATTTGTGAGATACCTCTCTTCATAGATTCAACTGACATATTGCCATCCATTGAAAGCTGTCTATGATACGCTTCTTCAGCTTCTAGTAATTTCTCGTCAATTGTATTCAAGATAGGTAGATTTTCCTCTTTTAATAAATCATCAATTTCTTTTGCTTTATTTTCATCAATACCAGCGTTTAAAGAGAGCATGATTATCATGACAATAATAATTACAGAGATGATAACAAGTATGATGGAAAGAATCTTTTTCATTTGGGCTGCTTGTTCCATTTGGGCCATTTCTTTTTCTTGTTTTTGTGTGGTTAAGTCTGTATAAGGAGTAGATGAGAATTTAATTCCAGTAACTATTACTTGATCCCCTCTTTCCATGTCAAGTCCAGCAGCAACTTGTACGGTTTGTCTTAGCGTCGCTCTTTCTGAAGCATTGATATTTTTATTTACAACGACAGCAACAGAAACTTTTTTAACTAAGCCAGAAGCTTTTTTGATTTTTTGAATAGATCTTGAGATCTCATAATTTTTTGTTTTATCTTCTTTGACATAATCCTTATCATCTTCACCTGCTGGATTAACCTTTGCTTTACCCTTAGCAAAAGTTGGCAATTCGTTCATAGCGCCACCGGTACCAAAAGTTCTACTTTCTTTTTTGTTATATTTTTCGCTAATTACCTTTTCGCTTCTGACAACAGGTTCAGTAGCAGTACCAGCTTCATCAAGAGGATTGAACCTCTCAATATTTACTTCAGACTCGTCGAAGTTTAAATCAGCACTAACGTTTACAAGCACATTACCGGCTCCAAGTATTGGTGTTAATAAATTGGTTAGGTTCTCTTCTAATTTACTTTCATAGTCTTTAATTTTATGTTCGTTAGCGCTTAGGGCTTCTTCTTTTAGAGTATTAGGATCTTGAAATTTAACAAGAGAATTTCCTTGCGCATCTGTAATTTGTACTGATTCAGGTTCTAAATCTTGAACAGCACTTGCTACTAAATGTTGGATACTCTTAGTTTGATTCTCTGTTAATTCTTGTCCAAAATTTGTAGTTATAATAACAGAAGCTTTTGATTGGGTATCCTCCGATTTAAAGAGACTTTTTTTAGCTAAGGCTAGGTGTACTTTTGCTGTTTTAATTGATTCTAATGAGCTGATTGTTCGCGCAAGCTCACCCTCAAGTGCTCTTGAGTAATTTATTTTTTGATTAAAATCAGATATATTTAGTGAGGTTTTATCGAAAATTTCAAACCCAACATTTCCACCTTTTGGTAAACCTTTGTTTGCTAAATCAAGTCTTAGTTTTGGTACAGAAGTTGAAGCGACACTTATACTATGTCCTTCAGGAGAGACTTGGAATTTTATACCACTTTTTTCTAAATAAGCACTTATTGCAGCTGCGTCTGATTGTTCTAGATCGGTGTAAAGTAATTTGTATTTTGGAGCAAAAAAGAATTGAAAAACAAGCAAGCTTAGGGTTATGCCAGCAACACCAATTAGGATCAAATTTTTAGTGTCTAAGCCAAATAAACCTTCTTTTTTACTAGCTTTTACTTGCCCTGAGGGAAATCCTGAAGAGTTTGGTAACTCAACTTTTAGTCTTTCTTCTGGATTATTATTCATTGTTTCTATTTCTGCCATTACTTACCTCTTTGATTAAATTTGCATTTTAATTATGTCTTGATAGCTGTCAACTAATTTATTTCTAATTTGCATTACAAGCTCTGTTGTCATGGATGTTTTTTCCATTGCAATCATTACTTCAGAAATATCAATTTCTTTGCCACTTGCAAAATCTTGCATTAATTGTGCTGATTGATTGTGCGTATCCTTTAAATTATTCATTGCTTTTTCAAGAGTATCTGTAAAACTAACTGGCTTTTCCCCTTCATCAAAGCGTGCGCTGCCCTTTAGCAATGGAGTGTCTATATCAAACTGTGATAAATTTAGTTTTATTGGTTCCATCGATTAAATTTCCAGTGCAGAATTAAACATCTGCTTAGTTACTTGTATCGTTTTTAAATTTGCTTCATATGAAGCTTTGGCTGAGAGCATGTCGACCATCTCTTGTTCTGTTGAAACATTTGGATAGAAAACATAGCCGTCTTGGTCAGCATCAGGGTGTCCTGGATCAAAAATCATTTTAAGATCAGATTGATCTTCCTCGATTACTCCCTGTACGCCTGAAACATTATTTTGATTATCAAGAATAGATTGAAAATTCACAACCTTTCTTCTATAAGCATTACTATCACCGTTTGCATCTCTTGTTGTGTGAGCATTTGCAATATTGGATGCAATAGTATTCATTCTTATTCTTTCTGTAAGAAGAGCACTAGCAGCTGTGTTGATTAGATCCAAATCCATAATTAACCTCTAATAATTCCTCTGATACCTTCAAAATATTTTTTACTAATATTTGAAACAGCTTTAAATCTAAGACCAGCTTGTGTAAGGTCAATCATTTCTTTCTCAATGTTTATGTTATTAGTTTCATTAAATGGACTCTCATAATCTAATCCTGAACTAACAGAGTCTTTCAAGTTAGTAATCTCTTCACTAAAATGTTCGTCGTTAGTTGTAACAGCATCTAATTTTAAATCTGAGTTTGATAATTCATTTTGCAAACGATCTTCAAAACTAACTTCTCTTCTTATATATCCTTGTGTATTTGCATTAGCAATATTTGCTCCAATAGCTTTGGATCGTTTACTAAGGCCATGCAAAGAAGCTTCAAGGGTTCTTAAAGGATCTCCATAGTTTGTTTGGTTGGTATTTAGTCCTTCCATAGTCTATTTAATTTATAGGCCTAATGATCTTGACTAGAATTAGGCTTTTTAGACTATTTTGGGCAAAAAACTTAGATTATTTAGATGATAGACATGTTATCTGACCGATTGTTTTGAATTAATTAGGGGTTTTCATGGGCGTCATCACTAGAATAAAAGGAAAAGTATTGTTCTAGTATTATTGCCGCTGCATACATATCAATGAGATCTTTATTGTCTTTTGTTATTTTTTTACCTTGTTGCTTGAGAGCAGCTTGAGCTTCTTTGCTTGTGAATCTTTCATCTATTAAAGTTGTTTTGATTTGATTGAAGTTTTTTTCGATGCCTAATTTTGTTTTAAGAACAAATTCATGAGCTTCGTTGTTACCTTTTTCAATGTTAATTGGCTCACCAATAATAAAATGCTCAATACTATTTTCATCATTAAGTTTCTTGAGCTCTTCAATTAAATTTTCTGTAAGAACAGTTTTTAGGGGTTTGATGATGATACCAAGATTATCACTTTTGGCGATACCAGTTCTTTTTTTGCCAATATCAAGTCCAATAATAATAGACATTATTTAAGTTTGTTTTTTAAATCAAAAAGAATAATACTAGTTGCTGAAAGCACGTTGAGACTTTCAATATCATTTTCTAAATTTATTTTTACGTTCATAGTGCATGTCTTAAGGCTCTCATCAAGTAAGCCTTTGCTCTCGTTGCCGACAAGCAAAAGTATATTTTTTAGTTTGTTGATATTTATCTCATCAAAACTTGTCTCCGCATGTGAACTCGTGCCAATAATCTCGTAACTTGTTTTGTTTAGTGATGAAAAGGCCTTTAAATTTTCTTTAATATCAGAAAGATCTTTGTAGATAACAGGAGCGCAAAATATTGTGCCCATAGAGCCTCTGATAGTTTTGGGATTAAAAATATCAGCGCAATCATGACTTAAGAAGACTGTTTTCACTCCTGCTGCAAAAGCTGCTCTAATAATGGATCCTAAGTTGCCAGGGTCTTGTATATTTTCACAATAGACAAATAAATTACCTGTTGTTTTAGTTGCATTTTGTTTTTCTAATAAACTCAATTGAGAGTCATTGTGCAAGGGGTCAGCAAAGTAAGGTTTTTCGCTTACTGCTACTAATGGTGGTGCAGAATCTGTTGTTGATATTTTTTCCATTAGTTCTGGGCTAATTTTAAAAATTTCAAATTCTGGTTTTTCTGGATGATCTTTGTTAAATTCTTCTAGAACCGAATCCTTATTATAGAAAAGGCTTTTGATCTTTACTTTTCTTTTTATTGCCTCATCTATTAAAGTTCTGCCTTCAAAGATAATAAGATTAGTTTCTTTTCGGTATTTTTTTTCTTGCAGTGAGCAAGCAAGTTTTATATGTTGGTTGTCTTTACTTACAATCTCGTTTGAATTTTCTTCTTGGTGATCTTCGATACTAACGATGTTTTTATCAGTGTGATTAACTGTTCCCACTGAAATATTATAATACAAAATCTTCAGAAACTTCTGGGTGAGGGTTTATATCGTTTAATACACAGTGTTTCATGTACTTGTCCGCGAATTCCTCAAAATTTCTTCTATAATTTTCATCATCATTTAATGCTTCAACATATTCTTGAAGCTCATCAGGGATTCTCTTTTGTGATCTTTTAAGGTGTGTTGCTTTTTCTTTACAGTCTTCGTTTATCTGGGTATAAAGGATTTTAAGTGCTTCTTTAATATCTTCTTTGAATCCGTATAGTTTACAGACAATTTGATTTTCAGCATACCTGATCGCTTTTAAAGTAACCAAATTCTCCTGGCAAATTTCTTCAAGTTTAATTAGGCTAAAGGTATAAAGCAGATATTTAGGTATTGAAGCTGTTGCGTAAATTTTCATTAGAAATCAACTTTGATTTTTATCAGTTTGATTTCTAAATTCTATACCAAACTATAAAAAAGAAAAGTATTTTTTTTCTCATTAAAATACCATTGACATTTTTGAGTGTGTAATTAAATTTTGATATTCAAATTAATTTAATCACTGGGGATTTTATTTTGGCAAACTAAAATTAAATCGATAAATTCTCTTGCGGCTCCAAATCCACCACTTAGGTCTGTAATATAGTGTACATGCTTGTCTACAGAGAAGTGCCTATTTGGAGGGCAAACAGCAAGCCCGATTTTTTCTAAAACAGGAATATCTAGAGCATCATCACCAATGAATGCAACTTCATCACTTGATAAATTATATTTTTGGATAATTTCTTGCATTTGTGCCCATTTGTTTTCAACGCCAATATAAATATCATCTTCAAAGCCAAAGCCCTTAAAGCGTGTGTGGACACTCGGGCTATTTCTTGCTGAAATAATACAAACTTTGATGCCAAATTTTATAGCAAGCTTCATACCATGCCCATCTAAAGAACTATATTTTTTAAAAACCTCTCCACTTTCACCAATAAAAATTGAACCGTCAGTTAGTACTCCATCAATATCAAAACCAATTAATTTGATTTTTTTTGCTCTTTCAATTAGTTTTTCAGAAATATTTTCAAACACAATGTTTACTTTATCAAATCTTTACTAATCGACAGAATAGTAAAGACATGTAAGGTTTTTTCTAAGAATTCTATTAGACTTAAGTGATCTGGAATAAATCAAACATCTTCAAGATTCTTTTTTTTGCGGGGCTT
>CAIYXB010000138.1 GCA_903930015.1 uncultured bacterium
ATCCAGATTCAGCTGAAAAATACTTGAGAGATGATAGAGAGGTTATAAATACAGGTGTTGCTAAACTTGCTTACGTAGAAGAATACGTTCCCCTCAGTGGAAAAAAATCTTGGATTAGAACAAGTAAAATACCTTTAATTAGTAATGAATCTCAAGTGATTGACTCACTTTTGGTAATGGCTACTGATATAACAGAAGAAATTGAAGCTCAAAATTTAATTAAACAAAAAACAGAAGATTTGGAGAAGTCCAATAAATCATTGCAAGAGTTTGCGTACTTCGTTTCTCATGATCTACAAGAGCCAATAAGGACAGTTTCAAGTTTTGTTGAATTACTTATAAAGCATTTGAAAGTGAATCATGAATTTGATGATAACGCTAATTTATATAGTAACTATATTATTGATTCCTCAAAAAGAATGAGAGATATGATTCAAGATATTTTAGCTTACGCAAAAGTTGGTAGTGGAGGTGACATAATTGAAGTTGATTTGAATAAAGTATTATCAGATATTTCTTTGAATCTGAATAAAAGTATCGAGGAAAGAAATGTAGTAATTCAGTCTGATTTATTACCAATTATTATGGCAAGAAGGTTTGAGATGATCCAATTATTCCAGAATTTCATTTCTAATTCAATAAAATTTACTCCATTAGAGAGAATCCCTAAAATTGAAATTAGTTTCAATGAAGATAGAGAATTCTATTATTTTAGAATTAAGGATAATGGTATAGGTATTAAAGACGAAGACTATCAAAAAATATTTACTATTTTTCATAGAATAGAAAATGAATTTAAAGACGGTACTGGTGTTGGACTTGCAATATGTGCAAAGATTGTTGATTCTTATCGTGGGCAAATTAGTGTAAATTCTAAATTTGGAGATTGGACTGAATTTAGCTTTTCAATAAAAAAGTGATTCTGATCAGTATTTTGCATTATTAATTGATTTAGTAGTTCTTAGCACTAAGGTTTTCATTTTTTTACAAGATGTTTGTACGAAGCTAAAATATTTTTGTAGCTTTTCATCTTTGATCTTGTGTGTCTTAAGCATTTTATCTATTAATTCTATAAAGCTAGAAATCATTCTCACTGGCTCAAGGAGATCGTGTCTCAGTAAGTACCCAAACTCATCAATTTTTTTGTTTAGTTCAAGAATCTTTTCGCTAAGTCTTTTAACTTCTATACTCTGCTTTTCAAGATTTTTTCTAATAACAATAATTCTGATCACTTCATTGAATTCATTTAATACAGGTATTTTGTCTGTAATAGTCAAATATCGTCTACCAAATTTATCCGTATAACTTTCAATTATTTTATGCAAAGCTTTTCTTGATTCGATTATTAGAAGATCATCGCGAGAATATTTTTTATAATCTTCTTTGGAAAATAAACTATAAGTGAAATTACCTAAGACCTCAGATTTGTTTTTATTTATAAATTCACAAAAAGCACTGTTTGTATATACAATTCGATTTTCTAGATCTTTAATAAAAATATATTCAGATGAGTTGTCTAAAACTAAACTTAAATCCTGGCTTAGATCCTGTGCCAAATTATTATTAAGATTTGATAATTCTGTTAGCACTTAATTAAATTGTGCCCTAAAGTTATTTATAACCCTTAGATCATTTAATTGAGATTTACATATTTAGTTATTACTGATCAAGCGATTGCTTTGTTGTTAACTGTTCTGAGGACTCCAAAGAAGTCCATTTGGCTTGGATATATTATCGCCCAAATTCGTCATATATAGTCTAAGTGAAATTTGAGCTGGATTTTTTATTAATACAAACAATTTTGAGTTTCTTACTTGCAATGTTTCGCATCCAAGGTTTTTTTATTGCAGCGCCTATTTTTTCCCAAAAAGTAATTCCGGTAATTGTGAAAATAGGTATATCTTTTATCTTTTGTCTTTGGTTTTATGAATCTATTTTTGTAAATGGATCTAAGATTTTAACCTTAAATCCTCTTGCAATTTTAATTTTAGTTTTTATAGAGTTTACTATTGGTTTTATTTTTGGTTTACTTGTGAATTTGATTTTTGATGGGATTTTGACTTTTGCACATTTGCTTGGAACCCAGTTTGGTATGAGCTCGGCAAACATATTTAATTCAAGTATTGATACACCTACAAACCCAACCGGTATCTTTTTTTCAAGCTTAGCTTTCTTGTTTTTCCTGAATATGAATGGTTTGTATAATATCTCTTTTTTACTCAAAAAGTCCTTTGAATTTATTCCGCTTAATAATTATGATGTTCGGTTTGATTTATTGATTTTGAATTTCTCTCATGTCTTTAGCCATATTCTTATTATAAGTATGAAATTTGTTTTGCCATTGATTGCAATTATGTTTCTAGTAGATGTCTTTGTTGCGATTTTCTCGAAAATCTTACCTCAAGCAAGTATGTTTTTCTTAATAATGCCTAACAAGCTGATCCTAGCTGCTCTTTTAAGCATGTTCTTTATTGTGCCTTTTCAAACTGGAATAGAAGGTTTTTTTGATGACACGCTTTTCGATATTATGGGTGAGCTTTTTGATATAGAGTAGTCTATTTGATCTAGCTCATTTTATAGACCATAGGGCATGTTTCTATTAGGATATGTCGGATAAAAGCTCAAGAACCGAACAGGCCTCGCAGTATAAATTACGTAAGGCGAGGGATAAAGGACAGGTTGGTAAATCTCAAGACCTTTCAGGTACTGTAGTACTTGTAATAGGTATGATTATGACTTTCCTTTTGACGCCTATGCACGCAAGGGCGTTTCAAGAGCAGATTTTAACAGCAACCCAAGATTTTAATTTCGTTGAGCTCAACAGTGCAGGCTTAACAAATATAATGAACTATACCTTTAAGAATTATTTATTTGCTGTTGTGCCGATTCTTGCATCGATACTTATTGCAGGATTTATTGCTGCAGCAAGTCAAGTTGGTTTTCATTTTTCTACTGAGCCCCTAATTCCGAAGCTTGACAAAGTCAATCCTATAGAGGGCTTTAAAAGACTTTTTTCACTTAAAGGATTCATGCAGACATTGATCGCCTCTGTGAAAATGTTACTAATTATAGTGGTAACGAGCTCTGTGCTTCTAAATCAAGACAATACAATGGTTTTATTGAATCTAGATGAAAACAATTTGATAATCGAAAAGTTTGCAAAAATGCTTTGGGAATTGATTATGAAAGCATCTATAACTTTGATTATTATCTCTGTAATTGATTTTGCATATCAAAAATGGCAGTTTAGTGAAGATCAAAAAATGAGTAAACAAGATCAAAAGGATGAATATAAAGAGACAGAGGGTAATCCTGAAATTAAAAGTAAGATGAGATCAATTCAAAGACAAGCTGCCCAAAAACGTGGTTTGAAGCAAATCGTAAGAGAAGCTGATGTTGTTGTTACAAACCCATTCCATATTGCAGTTGCGCTTAAATACGTACGTGGCGAAGGTAAAAGTGCACCTGTCGTAGTAGCAAAAGGTGCAAGACTTCTTGCGCAGAGGATTCGCGAGTTTGCTAAAGAATCTGATATTGAGATAATTAGAAATATTCCACTTGCTAGAGCTTTATACAAACAATGTAAAGTTGATAGAGAAATTATTCCTGAGCTCTATGTCGCTGTTGCTGAAGTGCTTGCAATTGTTTTCAAAAAATCAAACGGTAAAAGAAAAAAGGCTCTTAGTTAAGTAGAAAAGTTTTTTTCAAATTTCAACAACCCTTGCGCATTCGGCGCAGCTGCTGTGATGATGTTTTCGTTGTTTTGCTGCGCAAAACTAAAATGCTACATCAATCCGATATGCTTCAGGGTTGTTGCAAATTTTCAAAAACATTTTCAATTCTTAATATTTTTCGAATCTATATATTCAAAATTGAAAAAACCTCAACACCCTTAGCTGCAAGTTTTTTTCTTGCTTCTAAAAATCCAAGTTCTATTACGAAACCTGCTCCAAGAACAGTCCCACCAGCTTTTTCAACAAGCTCAATAGTTGCAGAACAACTACCACCTGTTGCAAGTAGGTCATCAATAATAATTACTTGAGGATTCTCAATTCCTTTAAAAGCGTCTTCGTGAATACAAAGTGTATCTTTACCGTACTCAAGTTCATAACTATGTTCAATCGTTTTTGCTGGAAGTTTACCGGGCTTGCGAATAGGTGTTACTCCGCAGTTCAATAAATACGAAACAGGAGTTGCAAAAATAAAACCTCTAGATTCAGGCGCTGCTATAAAATCAATTTTTTTATTTTTGAAGTGATTGGCAAGCACATCAATAGTAAGCCTTAGGGCTTTAGGATCAGCTAGTAAAGTCGTAATATCTTTAAATATAATCCCCGGCTTTGGGAAATCAGTTATATCCCTTATTGAGGATCTTATATATTCAGTAGGATTTTCCATAGTAGTTGAGTTACCGTTAGTCTTCATCAGAATTACTAAGCATAGCAAGTTTAATTAAAAATTGAGCTTTCTAGCCCAGAATTAGCTCATGAGCGCGTCAAATTACGCATGTATTACATTTTTTACAGTCTCTTAAAAAAAGTATAGTATTATACGTGTATATTAATAAAAGTCCTTGTTTACGATCGGATCAATTTTTTTAGTGAATGATAATAGCCTAGCTTTAATAGATTTAATAGATAAAGAGTCAAAAAGATCTTTTTATCAGGAAAACATTTTTCACGAAAGGCATATGAATTCTTGCCCTATTGGTTGTGAGGGTTGTGCTGTGTCAGCTGTGACCAATGCTAAAGGCTCCTTAGCTTATAATGATCTGTACGATTTTTATAAAGATGCATCTGAGCAGAAAGTAAGTTTAAAAATAACAAAAGTTGAAGGGTATGATCCTGTTTTTGTTCAGTATACTGATTCAAAAAATATCCCATTTGCCGCTTCATTAAAGGCAGCTGTTGATTATGGTCATCAAATAATTACACCAGTGTGTACTACTGGTAGTTGGAAAGCTGATCGTACTAAATGGCAGCTTGAAGAGCTAGGAAAACTAGGTGCAAAATATAGAAAATATTCTTATCCTTCTGGAAATACTGGTAATCACTACGTTCTATCAGTACCACGTGAAATAAACCCATTTAAAAATAGTAAATATGACTTTAATGAACATGTAACTAAAATTGTTGGTGATATCAAGCTTTTGACGATTAATGGAGATATTCAAGTCTTATTTTATTTTAATAGCAAGGTCGAAGCTGATTTTGATGTTGCAAATGATATTAAAAAAGCTGTTTATAGAGAATTAAGTGATATTCAATAAGAAAGAGCTGAGTTGATTACAACGGATTTTAATACTGAAACATTACCAGAATCTTGTTTTAGATACAAAAACAGTGTTCTTCTCTGTGATAAAGGTTTTATTGAAATAAACAAAGACAAACTTGAGTGGGAATTTGATCCAAATATCACAACTCAAGAAAAAATTTCTGTTAAACTTCTTTCAGTTTAATTATGGCTGTATATCACAAAGAGTTTTATAAAAAAGTAATTGAAGATTTTTTGTCTTTTTTTAAAAGTCCAAGAGAGTTTCTTCGAAATCAGTTAGAGAATTTTCACCCAGCTAGCATAGATAAAAAATGGATTGGATTTGTATTTTTTATGCATGTCTATTTCATCCTAATGCCTTCGGTATTAATTAGTTTGAATTTTATTGCTATTCTTTTTGCTTTCTTTAGTATCGGCGTTTTTTACTACATGTGTCAGATTTGTTTAGAAAAATACCAAGAGGGTATTGCTCAGACTGAGTTTGATTCAAAAAAACTTTATGTTTTTGCTTATGCTTTTTCTTTGGCTGAACTGGTAGGTTTTATTTTAAATCTAATGATGTTTCTGCTTAATTTGACTAATATATTTTCGATATTTTCTTGGTTGCTAGGTTTCTTTTTTATGGTACCTGTCGCAATTATCGTCTTTGTCTTAAAACTGAGTGTCTTTAAAGTAGTACTTCCTTCTGAATTGAGTATAGTTAGTTTTTTTCAGATTTTGCTTGATGCTGTCGTGGAGACGGTTAAAAACAAATTTGGACTAAATGCTTGGAAAGAACTTTGGGCGGATTTTAATTCGGAGAGTGTTTAGAGTTAAACCCCAAAATTTCTTTTCCTGCTTTTAAATTCCTCTATTGCTTGAATATAATCTTCCAAGTAAAAGTCGTTTTGAATTTTATTGATAAAAACTATTTCCGCATAATTTAATCCTGTTATTAGCGAATTCTCTAAAGACAATGTCTGACTGATGTTTATCACAAGATCAAACTCATCTTCAAGTGCTTTTATGTCTTCTTCTTGGAAATTTTTAGCTTCTTTGTTTTCAAGCAGAAGCTTCTTTACCTTATCTAAAAAGTTTTTTCTGCCTTGACCTTTTTCAAGAATTTGCAGTTCGATGTTTTCTTGCTCGTTAAATTCTACTAACTCCCTATCGAGCTTGAAGTCTTTATTATCAACAACTAGAGCTGCTTTGATCATTTTATGAGTGCTCTACTTTCGCTTGATTTTTAATAAGCATGCTTAATATCGGAGGCGGTATTAATGTTGTTAGAATAACGACAATGACTGTGATTGCATAAAGCCTATCATCAACAACACCAAGTGATTTACCAACTGTTGCAAAAATCAAACCCACTTCACCACGTGGAATCATACCAAAACCAATAATCGCTCGATTCATTTTTTCTTTAGTCATAAAGCACCAGCCGCAAACTATTTTGCCTAGTATGGCAATTGCTGTAAGTGAAATGGATGCAATTAAGACTTGAAGATCAGCGAAAACTGAGAGATCAACATGCATACCAGTGATCACAAAAAATATTGGTACTAGAAAATAAGCGATAGGTCTAATATAATCATGCACTGTGTTTCCGTCTTTAAATGGCTCAAAGTAAACTTCGTCAAGTACAAGTCCGACGGCAAATGCACCAACAATGGTTGCAAGACCAACTTGGTTTGCTAAGTATGATCCAATAAAACATAGTACAAGTAAAGTTGTAAGCATCATTCCTGGTAATTTAAGAAGTGAAAAAGTTTTCACAGTTTTTTTTGCGAAAAATTTACCTAGTATTAATGAGACAACAACAAATCCTATAGCTTTGCTGGAGATTATAGTTATATTTAGTGGGTCAATTTCACCAGTTTGAGCAATTCCAGCAACAACAGCAAGAATTATCAAACCTAAAACATCATCTATGACAGCCGCTCCTAGAACTATTCGTGCTTCTTTTTCTTTAGTGAATTTTAGGTCTTGAAAGACTCTCGCTGTGATACCAACTGATGTTGCTGTGAGTATTGCACCCATGAAAATTTTACTTATCTCTGATATATCAGTGATGATTAACCCCGAAGCCCAGTAGCCAATTGCAAATGGTGTGATCACTCCTACTATAGCCACTATGAAAGATTGCACACCAACAGCGAGCATTTCAGTGATATTTGATTCAAGACCCACCTGAAAAAGTAAAATTATTACTCCGATACCAGCAAGAATCTCGATGGTGTGATTGTTGGCAATAAATGCAAAACCATTATAATTAAGTAAAGTCAAATTACCAATTGCAATACCTGATATTAATTCTCCAAGTACATCTGGTTGTTTAAAATAATTAGCTATTGCAGCACCTAGTTTAGCGGCTATAAGTATTATTGCTATTGCAAAGAGAACTGGTACTACAGGGTCTTGGTGTAAGCTTTCCATTTTTCTCAATATTAGCACTCAAAGAGCACTTTACTAAAATCTCAAAAAACACAAGTAAGTCTTTATTAATTACTTATGATTTTTACTAGTCTTTCTGATAATATATTCTATGAATTTTGGTCACTATGACCAAGGAATCTTAGTTTTATACAAAATTAAAGGATAACAAATGGCTAGAGAAAAATTTGAAAGAAAAAAACCAAACGTTAACGTTGGAACAATTGGACACGTTGACCACGGTAAGACAACACTTACTGCTGCGATCTGTATGACGCTTGCTGCTAATGGTAATGCAACATCTAAGAGATATGATGAGATTGATGCTGCACCAGAAGAGAAAGCTCGTGGTATTACAATTAATACAGCGCACGTTGAATATGAGAGTGCTACTCGTCACTATGCACACGTTGACTGTCCAGGTCACGCGGATTACGTAAAAAACATGATTACTGGTGCAGCTCAAATGGATGGAGCGATCTTAGTTGTATCTGCAGCTGATGGTCCAATGCCTCAAACACGTGAGCACATTCTTCTTGCTCGTCAAGTTGGTGTTCCGCATATCGTAGTATTCATGAACAAATGCGACATGGTTGATGATGAAGAATTACTTGAGTTAGTAGAAATGGAAACTCGTGAATTGCTTTCTAAGTATGAATTTGACGGTGATAACATCACTTTCATTAAAGGTTCTGCTTTAAGAGCTGTTGAGCAAATGACTTCTAACCCTAAAACTCAAAAAGGCGAAAATGAGTGGACTGATAAAATCCATGATTTGATCGATGCAGTTGATGCTTCAATCCCAACTCCTGAGAGAGATGTAGACAAGCCTTTCTTGATGGCAGTTGAGGACGTATTTACGATCACTGGTCGTGGTACTGTTGCTACTGGTAGAGTTGAGCGTGGAATTATCAAAGTTGGTGAAGAGGTTGAGATCATTGGTCTTACTGAAGCTCCAAGAAAAACTGTTGTAACTGGTTGTGAGATGTTTAGAAAGACTCTAGACGTTGTACAAGCTGGTGATAATGCTGGTGTTCTTCTTCGTGGTATTAACAGAGAAGATATCGAGCGTGGTCAAGTTATTGCAAAACCTGGTTCAATCAAGCCTCACACTAAGTTTGTAGGTAGCGTTTACGTTCTTACAAAAGATGAAGGTGGACGTCATACTCCGTTCTTCAAAGGTTACAGACCTCAGTTTTACATCAGAACTACTGACGTAACTGGTAACGTAATTCTTCCTGAAGGTGTAGAGATGGTTATGCCTGGTGATAACATCGAGATGACTATCGAACTTATCCAAACTGTAGCGATCGAAGAAGGTATGAGATTCGCTATCCGTGAGGGTGGTAAGACTGTTGGAGCTGGTGTTGTAGCTTCAATTATTGAATAAGTTAAATAAATATTGTCAATCTAAAAAGCCTCTTCATTTTGAAGAGGCTTTTTTTTTAGGTCTGTTTGCTAATATTAGTTACTATGAAGTTTTTTATTACTTTATGTCTATTGATATTCATGTCATCATGTTCACTTTTCAACATGAACTCTATTGTTGTCGACATTAAAAATGATAACTATCAAGTCAAAGCAAAATATCCAAAATTGCAAAGTCCTGAAAATCAAAGACTTCTGAAAAATTTTGTTCTAGACGAAGTAACAAAGTTTCAAAACAGCTATGGTACTGATAATGAGGGATACAAGCATAAGCTAAAAATAAATTACAAAATTTATGATTCTAAAGAATTTAAATCTATAGTTTTTAAAGTTAAATTTTATGAAGACAAGGATGTTGAAAATTTATTTTTTAAATCTTTTGTAATTAATAAAAAAACAGAAAATTTACTCACGATTTCTGATGTCTTAAATACTGATTTGAAATTAATGGTGACAGCGCAATTCCTTAGAGATAAATTAAAAGAATTGATTCCTAAAGATTATTACGATGAAAGTAGAGTGCAAAGAGCAACAAACCCTAAGCCTTCTAATTTCAAGAATTTTTATTATGATGGCAATAATCTGCATATTATCTTCAGCCCATTGGTTGTGGCTGATTTTGAAGCCGGATTTTTTGATATTCCTGTAAAATTTCTCAATAAAAATTAGTAATTCGCGAGTAAATATGATAAAATTATAAATATGCCAGGAAGTGTTTCGGGTTTAGGAAGTTTAGCAGGAATGAGGTCAGCAATGGGTCCTCAAAGTGCTGCTCTAGGTGTATCTAGAGGAGAAGAAGCTAATTTAGTTCAGGAGGCAGCAGAGAGAAGTCTTCCTGTTAGTAAAGATGGAAATAGGTCTATAGCTGAAGGTTAGTAAATTATGTCAAGTATTAATTCAATTATTGGCGGTTCTAGAGGTCTAGGGGATCTTTCAAAAGCTTCAAGTCCTAGTTCAGGTGGTGGTAGTTCTGCATCAAGTGCTTTGTCAAAAGCTGGTGGGCAAGATAGAGATCCTGTAATTGCTGAGCTATCCAGAGGTTAGGTTCTTTGCAAGCTTTAATTAGCTTGATTTTCCTTATAATTTTAGATTTTAATAGATATTTACAGAGCTCTAATCGCTATAATTACTACTTCGTATGGCGACTAAAACTAATAAAAAACAACAAAACAGAATCAGAATCAAACTAAAAAGTTATGATGCTGCTAACTTAGATTCTTCTACAAGACAAATTGTAGAGGCCGCAGAAAGAACTGGAGCTAAAGTAGCTGGTCCAATTCCTCTTCCAAGCAACATTCGTCGTTATTGCGTTTTAAGATCACCACACGTTGATAAGAAATCACGTGAGCATTTTCAAATCAAAACACACTCAAGATTGATTGACCTTTTAGATCCAACTCATGAAACAACAGTTGCGCTTAAAGATTTAGATCTTCCAGCTGGTGTTGATATTTCAGTAAAAGTTTAATAGACTTTAAAAATTATATTTAAAACGAGTAAGGTCATTGGTCTTACTCGTTTTTTTTTGAAACAATGGAGATAAAGCTATTGGTGTTAATTAATATTACTTATATAGTAAACCAAAAGGTTTTCGTAAAATTTTTAACACCCTGGAGCATATCGGATTGATGTAGCATTTAAGTTTTGCGAAGCAAAACAACGAAAACATCATCACAGCAGAAGCGCCGAATGCGAAAGGGTTGTTAAAAATTTGGAGGAAACCTTTTGGTTTATTATACTCTCAGCAAATTATGTGAGCTTTACAAGCTCGATTGAAGCTCGGCTATCCACTCTTGTAAATTTTAATTATTGGATTTTTATGTTCCCTTTTGTTTATGCCAAAACAGCATTTTCTTGAGGCTTGCTATTTTAGAGTTCTTAAATATAATCATGGTATGAAAAAAATATTATTAACAGTTATAGCTAGTGGGTTGGTTTTCTCTGCACTTCCTACGCAAGCTTCTTCAGTGGGCGGAGTATTGAAAAGTACAGGTGGTGTGATCGTAGGTACTTTCTACGGCGCGATGCTAGCTGGTCCTATTCGTGGTGGTTATGCTAAAGGTTCTGACTGGGCTGGAGCTTTAGCTAAAGAGCTTGGCGGTGGAACGCTTTCTAAGGCAGTAGGTTATCCTGTTGGTGCTTGGGCTGGCGGTTTCGTTGGTGGTTTCGTTGGTATCGCTAAAGGAGTTGCAAACGGTGTAATGTACGGTATGGATAATCCTTTCTCTGAAAAAAACTTATCACTTGATGGAACTGATTTTGGTGACTTCGATCCATTTGATTTCAACTACTAAAATTAAACAGCAATGATGCTTTGAAAAGAGTCTCATTTCTGAGACTCTTTTTTTTGCTTTGAGTGAAACAAATTTTGTTAGATTACTTTAGCTAAAAGTGTTGGAATCATTCTCTGAAGCAACAGCGGCACTATGAAAAGCTTCATCTACGAGACAGCCCCCCATCGCCCCTATGACTGCCCCTGAAGCAGTGGCATCTCTTACAACCTTGGCTTCTTCAGCTGTAACAGCGGTATGATTAGCTTTGTCCTTGGTCGTTACTGTAGATCTAGCTTCTGGAGCTTGTTGTTCACTTTCTTTTGAAAGATCTTTGTGTAAAGCTTTTTGATGATGGTTCTCTGCTCCGCTAGGCTGTTTATCATTAGCCTGTCTTGTTACATTAACAGCTGTTGCTCCCATACCTGCTCCTATAGTGCTCCCAGTTATTGTACAGAGTGTAGTCCATAAAAAATTTCTTCTCAGCATTTCTCTATGTATCATGTTCATGGATCCTAGCAATACTCTGGCAATATGTCAATACCTAGCTGCATTATGGGGTCTGACCCCAAAAGCCTTAACCTTTAACTAGTGCTGAATCTATATATAATTAAACTGTGATTTTAGAAACCCTAAAAGAAAAAATACTTCCTAAAGTAGAAAAACCAGGTCAATATCTTGGTCTTGAGTGGGGTATTCATAATAAAGATTGGGGACTCTGTTAAATCTCGTATGTCGATTATTTATCCAGATCTTTATGAGCTTGGGATGTCTAATTTTGGAATCAAGATTCTATATAACATTATAAATAATCATCCAGATTTTATGTGCGATCGTGCCTATGGTGTGATGCCAGATATGGAAGAGCAGATGCGTAAGCACAATATCAAGCTTTGGGGTTGGGAGAGCTACCGTGAGCTTAGTGAATTTGATTTCCTCGGATTCTCTCTTGCTTACGAGCTTTGCTACACCAATGTTCTAACGATTTTAGATCTATGTAAAATTCCATTTCAAGCAAAAGTTAGATCCCATCAAGATCCGCTTATTTTTGGTGGTGGTCCTGCTGTCTTTAATCCTGAGCCGATGGCAAATTACTTTGATTTTTTTATTATAGGTGACGGTGAAGAACTTGTAACAGAAGTCCAAGATGTTTTAATAGAAGTTAAAAATAAATTTCTTGATGAGAATCCAGATGTGAAAAATTCTATGCTTGAAATGGGTATCGATGAAAAATTAGCTTTTAGAGAATTGAAAAACTTTCCTCTGGAAGCCACTCGGTCACAAGCGTTAAGAAAAGAATATTTGCTTGCACTGTCTAAGTTGCAGGGTGTTTATGTGCCACAGTTCTATGAGCCTGATGCTCAAGAGAACTACTTGCCAAAACCAATTTTTGAAGGATTACAATATCCTGTTAATAAAAGAATCACAAAAACTCTTGATGATTTTAATCAACCGATCGCAGGTCCAGTCCCTACGATAAAAACAGTCCAAGATAAACAAGTTCTTGAAATCCGTCGTGGCTGTGATCGCGGCTGTCGTTTTTGTCAAGTTGGCTATACTTATCTTCCAGTCAGAGAGAGAAGTCCAGAGGATCTTTATCGAAGAGCAACTGAGTCTATTGAGCAGTCTGGTTATGAGGATTTGACTTTGCTTTCTTTATCTGCAAGTGATTATACTTGTTTAACTGAAGCTGCGCGAGCTATTAACAATGAACACGCGGCAAGTGGTATCTCTGTAAATATGCCTTCTCAAAGAGCTGATAGATTTAATGTGCAGCTTGCTGATGAAGTAAGTCAAACTCGTAAATCCGGTATGACTTTTGCGCCTGAAGCTGGCACTGAAAAAATGCGTAAGATCATTAATAAAGGACTCAGTCAGGAAGAGATTTATAGAGCAATTAAGGGTACCTACGAAAAGGGCTGGGATCATATCAAGCTTTATTTTATGGTAGGTTTGCCTTTTGAAGAGGATAGTGATCTTGACGGTATTTTAGATATTCTTTCTTGGGCAATTAACATGTCCAAGCAACTAAAAAGAGAGAATCCAAAATCTTTTAATAAATCTCTAAAGCTGACTTGTACAATATCTACTTTTGTACCAAAAACATTTACTGCCTTTCAATGGTTCTCTCAGTGCACGCGTGAGGAATTTAAACGTAAGCATAGATATCTAAAAGATGGTTTGTATAAAAGAGGTATTCATAGAGATATAAAACTTAATTGTACTGAGCCTGAGCTTGCATTAATCGAAGCAGTACTTTCAAGAGCAGATAGACGCTGGGGTCAAGTAATAGAATCTGTTTGGCAAGAGGGTTCTCGTATGGATTCTTGGAGTGAATTCTTCAACTTAGAAAGATGGCAAGCAGCAGCAAGCAAATTTGCTTATGACCTTGATGAAGAAGCAACACGCGCACGCGCAGCTGGGTCTAAGCAGCCTTGGGACGCGATTTCAATTGGCTTTACTGATAAATTCCTTCTTCATGAATGGAACCAAGCTCTAAAAGAGCTAGAGACGCTGCCTTGTACTGAAAACAAGTGCCATGCCTGTGGTGTCTGTTTTAATCTTAATGTAAAGAACATCGTTGCTGTTAATTTATCTGATGCAAATCCTTTTGTTACTGAAATTGATAAAGAAAAACGTAAAGCAAGTTGTGCAAATTTTGAAGATTTGTATCAAGCACCTGAAGGTTTTAGAACACAAAAAGAAATTATTATTGGGTCTGACCCCAAAAGTCTTAACCAAGATAATCTTGCAGGAGATTCTCTCACTCAAATTGAGTCAAGTTCACGCTATAAGCAACCTTTGGTTATAGTCAAACATACTGAAGCAAAACAAATTTTGCAAATTAAGATCTCAAAATTAGGAGATCTAAAATATATTGGTCATTTAGATTTTCAAAAATTATTTGAAAGAGCAATAAGAAGAACAAAGCTTCCAGTTGTACATAGTGTTGGTTTTAATCAGCATATGAAAATCTCTTGGGGAGCAGCTTTGCCTTTGTTTTTTGAAAGTGAAGGTGAGTTCCTTGAAATCGAGCTTGCTGAAAGATTTGAAGATTTGAGTGAATTGAAAAATTTAATTAACAAACAATTACCTGCCGAGGCTCAAGTGAAAAATATTAAAGAAGTGCTTTCTAAAAAAGATCAACTCATCAATAATCCTCTGCAAGCAAAATATTTAGTTAAGCTCAAAACTAGTGAAATTTTAAATCAAAAATTGGTAGATGATTTACTTTCCCGCGAGACAATTGAGATTACAAAGCTTGGTAAAGTTAGAGGGCAAAGAGGAAGAAAGAAACTTGTTGACATTAAACCAAAAATACTTGAGCTTAAATTAATAGGTGAAAATAGCTTAGAATTGGTACTCGATAAAACTCAAAGACCTGATGAAGTGGTAAACCAGCTATTGCCTGATCAGATTTGGGATTTTAAGAGAATATCTCAAGTTTTTGCTGAATTAGTATAGATATTTTAAATTAGGCTAATAAGCTTAAAAATAGATGTTTAAATAAGTAATTTTTTGTGAATAATGTAATTAGATACTGCTTTTTAAGAAATTTTAAACGATATACATAAACATTATTTCTAAAACAAGCTAGTATTATATTTGGCTCGGGGATGATCCAAATAAAGAGTTTAATTTTAAATCTTTTTAAAACAGCATATCAATTTTAAGTTTTAGACAAAAAACTATATGGCTTTAGAAAGATCTTATTCATTAGGAGTTTAATAAATGCGTCAGTTAGTTATTTCAGAACAAGACAATGTTGCGGCATTGATGGAAAATGGTAAAGCCATTGATTTTTTCATTTCAAAAAACGAATATAGTGTAGGTGATATTTACGCTGTTCAAGTAGAGAATATTATGCCTTCTATTAACGCGGTTTTCGTGAAGATTGCAGATGGTCAAATGGGCTTTTTGCACGCAAATGATATTGCAGGTAGAGGTCACTTAGAGACTAGATTATCACCAGGTCAAAGATTATTAGTACAGATTGTAAAAGAGCCTACTGGTAATAAAGGTCCAAGAGTCAATCCAGCAATAAGTTTGCCAGGAAGATATTTTGTGGTTACTACTGAGAATCAGAGTATTGCTATCAGTCGTCGAATTGGTGATAATACAGAAAGAGATAGATTAAGATCTATAGCAAATTTGATGAAGCCAGAAGAGCTTGGAGTTGTTATTAGAACTGAAGCAGCTGGAAGAACTCAAGAAGAATTAGAAGAAGATTTTTTAACTATTTGGGAAAAATGGAAAAACGTAGTTGATAAGTATGATCGTAGTGAAGGCTATTGCCCGATTTTCAAAGATACAGATTTCTTGTATTCAACTCTTAGAGATGCTTTTAATAGCTCGGTTGATGAAATATGTGTTTCATCTGTACAGTCAAAATACCGTTGTCAAGAGTATTTAAAAACTTGGACAGGGCGTGAAGTTGAAGTAAAAGTTTTTGAAGGAAGTGATTTGATGGTGAAAACTGATGTTCTTAAAGAGCTCAGAGGCTGTCTTTCAAATAGAGCTAATTTACCAAGCGGTGGATATGTAATTATTCAAGGTATGGAAGCGCTTACAGCGATTGATATTAACTCAGGTAAATTTACAAGTAGTACAACTTTAAGAGAGACAGTGCGCCGTACTAATATGGAAGCAGCAGTTGAGATTGCTCGCCAGATGAGACTAAGAAATATCGGTGGAATGATAATCATTGACTTTATTGATATGGCTGATCGTGCTGATCGTATTGCCGTGATGGAAGTTTTAGAAAATGCTGTTAAGTCAGATAAAGCAAAACCACAGATTGGTCAGTTGTCGGATTTGTGCTTAGTTGAGATTACTCGTAAGCGTTCAGGTCAAGCAATCGCGGAGATCTTCGGTGAGACTTGCTCTCATTGTAATGGTTCTGGTGTGATATTTAATTTAAAAGACGATGGTTCAAAAAATAATCGTCATAATAGTAGACCACAGCATAGTCATTCAAGACCGCAAGGTAATTCTAATTATCGTAATGATAGAAATGACAGGAATGATAGAAGCGATCGCCCAGAGAGAATTCATGATCGCAGCGAAAGACCAAATGATCGTAGTGAAAGACCAAGCAGCAACGATAGAAACAATAATCCAAACCGTAACGATAGAAACAATAATCCTAATCGTAACGACAGAAATAATAACCCTAATCGTAACGATAGAAACAATAACAATAATCGTAATGATAGAAACAATAACAACCGCAATCAGCAACAACGCCCTAAGCGTGAACCACAAGATGCTGGGCTTGCTGTTGTCGCTAAGGAAGATTTACTGGTTGATACTAGTGTATCTTCAAAAAGTATTGATGCTGGTTTTGATACGCCTGTTGTAAGTGAAGCAACAAAAAGCAAATCTTTTGGTGCAAGTTTCTTGTCTGAAGATATTGGTGCTGTTGATTAAATATGAATCAATGTTTGTCACTTGAGGAGCTCCTAAAGAACAACCATGATTTTAAAAAACTTAATCCAAGTCTTGTTAATATAAGGCGTGCTTTAGATTGTTTTGATAATCCTCATGCGGATTACCCTTCAGTCATAGTGGCAGGTACCAATGGCAAAGGATCTGTCTGCACTTTTTTGGAGCAATTGTCTTTGCATTATACTGATTTAAAAGTTGGTAAATTTACCAGTCCTCATTTACTCTCTGTTACAGAAAGAATTAAAATTCAAGCTAAAGATATTGATGAAAATATCCTTGCCAGTATTCTTTTTGAAATTCAAGAAAAACTAGATTTTGAACTAACTTATTTTGAAAAACTTTCTTTAGCTGCGTATCTTTATTTTTCAAGAGAAAAAGTTGATCTTGCGATAATCGAAGTAGGTATGGGCGGTCGCTGGGATTGTGCAAACGTAATCCCGGATGAAAAGCGTTTGGCAACTGTGATTACCAGTATAGGATTAGATCATATGCAGTTTTTAGGTGATACTGTAGAGAAAATACGAAAAGAGAAAGAAGATATAAAGCGTGATCTGGTTCCTCATTTTGATTATCAGGATTTTGGTTTTGGCGGCTCTACCCAGGTACGTAATTATCAACTAGCTCTTGAAGTTTTTAAATCTTGTATCGCAAAAAAGACTTTTGATGTTGATAAGGAATTGATTTTCAGGTCTTTTAAAGCTAGTTATAGAGCACGTTTTGAGTATAATAAGGATTTAAATATTTTGATTGATGCTGCTCATAATGTTGAGGCGGCAGAAGAACTCTCTCTCCATCTCCAATCGAATTTCAAGGACTCTAAAATAGAACTTCATTTAGCTTTTTTAGATAAAGATTATAGGTCTTTTGTAAAAGCTCTAACGGCAGATATAAACTTTGAAAAAATCTTTATCTATCAATTGAACTCAGAGAGAGCGTCTGATCTAAATAAAGTTAGGGATGATCTTAAAATAGACCATCAATCTTTAAATATCCAAAAAGGATCTTTATCAGAAATAAAGAAATCCGATAATTTGAAAGTTTACTGTGGTTCAATATATTTTTGTGGAGAAGTGCTGAGAGCTATTTAGCAATTAAGCCTAGATAAGCGCTACAAGCCATAAAAGTTATTACAAAAAACCAAGTCATATTTTCAAGCTTTGCGTCTGCTGATGTCTTAACACCTTTAAATGTTGTAGCAGATCCACCAATAGATCCAAGTCCCTCTGATTTAGGTTCTTTAACCAAAACGAAAAATACTGAGATAATTCCACTTAAAATTTGTAATATAAAAATGATGCTGGTCATAGTTATATTATAGCAAAATGAGCTACAGTCATGCTATTATCTTACCAAGTGAGCAGTGTAAAAAAAAATAACTCAACAACATATTGAAGTGAATGTTACTGCTACTAATATAATGCCAACTAAACTAAGAAAGTGAACTGATAAAGGAATTCTGCAACCCAACTCTTGGTTTTAAAAGATGCTCGAGTAGAATCTTTACTTAATCATGAAGTGATTATGACTGCAACTTTAAAAGTTAAAGTAAATGGTGGCAGGGATATAGAAGTAAAAAAAATCTTTGAACGCGATGATGATAAAGGAATTTGCATCAGAGCTGTCATTTTAAGAGATGCCGAATCTCAGAAAATACTTTCAATTGGTTTAATAAAAATTGATCTTGATAATTTAAGCGCTGAATTTAAGAGGGATTTAGATGGTACCTATAAAGCTTTTGGTGAGTTAAATAAACAACATAAAGAACATGTAGAAGCTAAGGTTCAACAATTTTATAAAATTTATACTCCTTAGCTAAAAAAGGAAAAAATCCTTTTTCTAAAAAATGATGATCAGAAGCAAGCATTTCGTTTTAGTAACTATACTGATATTTTCGTACGTTACAATGTTTCAACTAGAACTGATACCGTGAAAGGATTGCTCGAGTTTACGAATTCTTGGCAGCTGATACTAAAGTTAAATAATGAATTTACAAACTTATATTGATGAACACAAAGAACTTTATCAAAAGCTTGAATATTTTTTGCATGAATTTACTAAACTTAAAAATAAAAGAGATGATGATTTTCTTTTTATGATATCCGAGTATTTTTATGTTTATATTGAAGAGCTCTTGGATAACCACTTTAAGGAAGAAGAGTCTGAGCTTTTTCCTGGTCTTGAGAGTAAACTTGAACCTGAAATTCTCCAAAAGATTATCAGTGACCATGATGAAATTAGAGAAAAATTCTCAGATCTTAAAATCAATATGGAAGCTTTTAAGCAAAACCAAGATCTTGATTATAAAACCCAAGTGCTTTTTCCAAGCTATAACTTAATTGCCACAATTAACCATCATGCACAGCGTGAAGATAGATATATTTTTGGCTTGAAGTGATGATCCCGTGACAGGCTGCCTTTCTGGAATTTACTCTGCTTCATGACTACGTGATTTGTAATTGTATAATTCATTGACATTTACTCAATAATAAATCTCTCGCTTTATCTCAATTATTTCAAGCTGGTCATTCCAATGGGTTCAAACTTCCTTACTCAAAGGAAAATTCTATGATTGTCTCACAAACGCATCCGCTCGGAAATTCACTTTAGACACACAAGAGATTTCAGACTGGTTCGCCAATCATGAATTTTCTCTTTGCTCCAGTCGTTTTCACCTCATTTCCATTTAAAGCTTGAAATAAT
>CAIYXB010000139.1 GCA_903930015.1 uncultured bacterium
CTTAGAAAAGAAAAAACACGTAAAGGTAGCATTAAGTCAAAACAACTTAAAGCAGCTTTAGATGAAAGCTATTTAGAAAAGATCCTTGATTTATGCTAGTGTTTCATGCGCTAGCCATGAGTCCCTATGGGCGTTGGTGTTTCAGTTTCAAACTACATAGCAGAATGTGAAAAAATACTCACTGCGGCTGGTCTTAAAACTCACCTACATGCCTATGGAACCAATATCGAAGGTGAATGGGATGAAGTGATGAATGCGATTAAAGTTTGTCACGAAAAAGTCCACGCAGATGGGGCACCACGCATAACAACTACAATTAAGCTCGGAACAAGAATAGATAAAGAACAAAGCATGCAAGATAAAGTTGAAAGCGTAAGAAGAAAACTCTAAGAAAAATTCACAATGGTATAATATCTCAATGATAAAAACTGCAGTAATAGGTTACGGTAGATCAGCAAGGGTTTATCATTTGCCATTTCTAAACTTTTTAAAAGAATACCAAATAACCTCTTTTGTTTCTTCTAACCAAGAGCACTTGCAGGATAATTACCCTAAGGCAAAAGTCTATACAACTATTTCAGACTTAATTAAAAATCAAGAAATAGATCTTGCTATAGTTTGCTCTCCAGTTTTTGCTCATTATGAGCAGGTTAAACTATTACTAGAAGCAAAAAAACACGTAGTAGTTGAAAAACCATTTACTGTTACTGCAAAAGAAGCCAAAGAGCTAGCAGACCTTGCTGCTCAGAATCAAGTTGCTTTATGTATTTTCCATAATCGCAGATGGGATGCAGGATTCAACAAAGTTCAGGAGCTATACAAGAAAGGCGAGATAGGAGAAATTAGACATTTTGAAGTTCATTTTGACAGATGGCGCCCAAACACGAACCATGCTTGGCGCGAAGACTCCTACCCAGGTTCAGGTTTAGTTTACGAACTTGGAGTACATTTTATTGATCAAGCGTTAGTGTTATTTGGTAAGCCAAGCTCTATCAGTGTTGATTTACAAAAGCAGCGTAATAATTCGCTGATTGATGACTACTATCATATAGTTTTTAAATACCCAAAGACTACTGTAATTTTACATTCAACGTGCTTAGCAAGAGTATCACCACCACACTTACTTGTTCATGGTGAAAAGTTGGACATAATACAGCAGGGACTAGATTCCCAAGAAGAACTATTAATTAGAGATATAGCAGTTGGTTCAACAGAATGGATTGAAAAGAATAAAACACAAGTAAAAATTCATAATAATGACTCCCAGGAGACCTTAGAAATAACAAGCTCTTATGGAGATTTTTATGAGGCTGTGGCTAGAACAATCCTTTCGGGAGAGACAGTACCTGTAGATCCATACGAGATAGTATCAGTAATGGAAATAGTAGAAGAGATTTATAAAAATTACTCTTAGGGGCGTGTCGCCAAGCGTAACACAGCTTAGGTTTTTATGATAAAAACTGACAATACGCTTAGCGGAAACCACGTACTAACAAGAATCTAGAGGTATACAAATTACAGAGCTTTGTTATCATTAATCTGATGATAGTAAGATCAAGAGCACCGCTAAGACTAAGCTTCGCTGGAGGAGGCAGTGATTTACCAGCTTATTATGAAAAATATGGTGGCTCAATTTTAAATGCAACTGTAGACATTTATGCATATTGCACTATTGAAGAAATTGAGTCTCAACTTATTTTTGAAGCATCTGATCTTGAAATTAGTTTTTCATATAACCCAGAGGCAAAAATCACAGGTTGCCCCTTGAAAATACACGCAGGGATTTACAACAGAATCGTCAAAGATTTTAATAACGGTAAAGCTCTTTCAATTTCAGTTAAAAGCTATTGCGAAGCACCAATTGGTTCGGGGCTAGGATCATCTTCAACTTTAACAGTTGCAATAATAAAAGCCTATGCCGAATATCTAAATATACCTCTTGGTGAATATGATCTTGCCCATCTAGCATGGTCGATAGAAAGAGAAGATTTAGGACTGAGTGGGGGTAAACAAGACCAATACGCAGCTGCCTTTGGTGGTTTAAATTATATTGATTTTTTTGAAGATGATAGAGTAATAGTCAATCCACTCAGACTCAAACCTAACTTTATAAATGAGCTTGAGTCTTCTTTAGTACTATATTACACGGGTACTTCAAGAGAGTCTGCAAAAATAATTGATGAGCATACCACCAATATATCAAAAAATAATTCGACTACTTTAGATGCAATGCATGGGATTAAGACACTAGCTACTTCCATTAAAACTTCTCTTCTTAAATCAGATATTAAATCTTTTGCAAAGCATATGGAAGAATCTTGGATTCTAAAAAAAATCAGTTCTGACAAAATCTCTAATGATCACATAGAAAATGTATATAATCTAGCGAAAGCAAATGGAGCTCTTGGAGGTAAAGTAACTGGAGCTGGCGGCGGTGGCTTTATGATGTTTGTGGTAAAACCCACTCAAAGAATGCATCTGATAAAAATATTACAAGAGATAGATGATAAAACAGGCTACGTGCTAAACTGCCACTTTACCAATGAAGGTGCAGTGAGTTGGATTCCCAATTGATTACAAGCAATATGACTGACCACATAGTTGATGAAGCGATAATACTTGCAGGTGGCTTAGGTACTAGGCTTAGATCTGTAACAGAGACACCTAAAATACTTGCTAAAATTTGCGATAGACCATTTATAGAATATCTACTTGATCATCTAATTGAAAATGGATTGAGGCGAATTGTTTTTGCTGTTGGTTATAAACACGAATTAATAATCAAGCATTTTGAAAATGGCTACAGAGGATTAGATATCGATTTTGCAATAGAAAAGGAAAGTCTTGGAACAGGTGGAGCAATAGTTAACGCTTTAGCTAAAGCCAAAAATCAAAAAGTTTTAATTTTAAATGGAGACGTTTATTGTAGTTTCAACGCCTCAGAATTAATATCTGATAGTGATTTACTTATAACAGCAATAGAAGTTGATGACATATCCCGTTACGGAAGTCTAGAAATCAAAGGAGACAATCTAATATCTTTTTTAGAGAAAGGTAGCAATGGCAGAGGCTATATTAATGCTGGTATTTACTTTGCAGATAAAAAAGCTTTTCAAGATTATCCTTTAGGAGGCAAATTTTCATTTGAACTAGATTTCATGCCAGTTTTTTTAAAAAATAATACGGTCAAGGTTAAATGTATTCCAAATAAAATTTTCATTGACATAGGAACTCCAGAAGATTATAAAAAAGCACAAATACTCTTAGGATCCACTGAAAAATAAAAAATCTTAGTCACCTGGCAACTCATGCTACCCATGGTTGCTACCTTTTATCTGGACACCCGATTGAAAAACTTCGTTTTTCAAGGCATCCTTTAGCTGAAAAGTAATTGTGGTAATCTAGATTTATGACCAAAGCTTTAATAACTGGAATTACGGGAATGGTGGGATCCCACTTGGCGGATTTCTTGTTAGCAAATACTGATTGGGAAATACACGGAATGTGCCGATGGAGATCACCTCATGACAACGTCGATCACTTAATTGACCGTGTTAACAAAAAAGATCGTTTATATTTCCATTATGCAGATTTAAATGATTATATTTCTCTTGACCATCTAATGAAAAGTGTGAGACCTGATTATATATTTCATCTTGCAGCTCAAAGTTACCCTATGACAAGTTTTAATGCTCCAATAGATACTTTAACAACAAACATAAATGGTACTTGTTCATTGCTTGAATCTGTTAAGAATAATAATCTAGATTCTTATGTTCACGTTTGCGCATCCTCTGAAGTTTACGGCAAGGTTGCACAGGATAAATTACCTATTGATGAAGATTGTCCATTTCACCCAGCTTCACCATACGCAATTTCTAAGATAGGTACTGATTTACTTGGAAGGTACTACGCTGAAGCTTTTAATGTAAAAACTCTTACTACTAGAATGTTTACCCATACTGGACCTCGCAGGGGTGATGTTTTTGCAGAATCAACTTTCGCCAAACAAATTGCAATGATTGAAGCGGGTTTAATAGATCCAATTGTAAAAGTTGGTAATCTTGATTCAAAAAGAACCTACGCAGATGTCAGAGATGCTGTCAGAGCGTACTATATGCTACTTACTGTAAACCCTATCGCCGGAGAATATTATAATATTGGCGGAACTTATAGCTGTACAATGCGTGAAATGCTTAATTATTTAATTTCTATTTCTTCAGCAAAGGATCAAATTAAAATAGAAATTGATCCTGATAGACTTAGACCAATTGATGCTGATTTACAAGTCCCGAATACTAAAAAGTTTGAAACACATACTGGCTGGAAAACTGAAATATCTTTTTATAAAACAATGCAAGATCTTTTAGACTACTGGAGAGACCGAATTAGCACAGGGAAAAAGTTTTTAACTCGCTAGGGAATAGCTAAAATACTTTCTTCGTTTTCTAAGAACCAATCATAAACTTGCTTTATTCCTTCACGAGGATGAATCTTATGCTGCCAGCCAAGTTTTCTTAATTTATCAACGCACAATAATTTTCTTAATGTACCATCCGGCTTAGAGGTATCATAAACAAACTCACCATTCCAATCGATAACGTCAGCAACTAACTCTGCAATATCCTGAATAAGCATATCTTCTCCGGTACCAATATTGATAGGTTCGATCTCATCATAATTTTCCATCACGTGTATTAGAGCATCAGCACAATCATCAACATGCATTAACTCTCTTCTAGATTGACCTGTTCCCCAGACAACGGCATTCTTAGACTTATCTTTTTTTGCTTGATGAATTTTACGAATTAAAGCTGGTAAAAAATGGCTGGTTTCTAGATCAAAATTATCTTTTGGACCATATAAATTAGTTGGCATTGCCGAAATAAAATTTAATCCGTATTGTTTTTTATAAGCCTGACAAAGTTTTATTGAGGAAATTTTAGCTAAAGCATACCATTCATTTGTTGACTCTAAAGGAGCTGTAAGCAAAGACGACTCTTGAACAGGTTGCTCTGCCAACTTTGGATATATACAGCCTGTTCCCAGAAAAAGTAGTTTTTTAACTTTTGCTTTTGCACATGCATTAATTATATTCTTACCAATCATCAAATTTTCATAGAGGAATGATGAAGGGTAGCTATCATTAGCTAAAATACCACCAACCTTTGCAGCAGCTACCAATACAAAATCTGGTCGATTTTCTAGAATCCAAGCTTCTGTTTCAGCTTGCTTAGTTAAATCTAATTCTCCTCTGGTAACCTCAATTAAATTTGCATCCAAATTCTTCAATTTTTGAGTTAATGCTTGACCCACCATGCCATTATGTCCAGCAACCCATACTTTCTTACCTGATAAATATAAAACCATCCATAATAAGGATACTAAAAATTATGATATTCTGTCTAACGGAGCATTTACTCAGCTTTAAAATCTCTCATCAATAACTAGGAGCCTCTTTTAATCAGTAAAAATGATTGTACACATTGATAATTTTTTTAAAATGTTAAAGTCATACAAATTAGCTATAACTACTCTTTTTATTTTAATATTAATTGGCCTTTTCATTCGATCTTACAATACTTTATGGGGTCCATCCATAATTCCACTATCGGGAGATGATTTTTATCATATTTTCCTTTGGTCAGGTATAGAGGGATTACGAGAAGACTTTAACAACAAAAGCCTTTTTAGACCACTAACAGAGGTTTTCATGTTTAGCTACGATGATGGACATCCACCATTAAGGAATATAGTGTTAAACATTGTTCTTCGCTTTACTAAGGATCTCAATTCAGTAAGACTAATTAGTTTAATTCCTGGGCTAATTATGATTCCATTATCTTTTTTCTTAGCAACCACTATTGATCAAAATAAAAATAAAAAAAATGGTGTACTAGTCGGTTTATTATTCGCTTTTTTATTAACTTTCTTACAAGTATTTATTCAACTTTCTTTCGAGACAAGACCTTACATGATGAGTTCAATATTCAGCTTTATTTCAATTTTTGTCACTCTAAAATTTTCTAGGACTCTGTCAAAAAACTCATTAGTTATCTTTTGTATCTCATCTTGCCTAGCACTGCTATCCAATTACACTAGCATCAGCATAATTTTAATTTGCTGCCTATCAATTTTAATTCTTGCCATTAGAAATTATAATGCTTTAAGCCCAACGCTAAAAATATTGATTTTAATAGCATTATCTCTCAATGCATCACTGACAATCTTTCAAGCTTATTATGTAGAGAAGCAGGGTTCATTACATAGATACACAGGTAAATCTGTAAGTCAAAAAGCGAATGACTACGTTGCAAGTTATTATATAAAAGATATAAAAGACATACCTCAGAGACTAATTCATTATTTTCATTTCTTCTGTTCAAGTAAAAATAAGCAAATAAATAATGTTGCTTCTGTAGCTTTGTTTCTTGCTTATATCTGGGGGCTTACAGTATTATTCAAAAAAAAATCATACCTACTTTTATCAATATGTATCTTTCCCTTTGTTTTTGGCATTTTAGCCGCATTAGGATCTTTATATCCTCTTGGACCTAATCGCCATTGTTCATATCTTCTACCAAGTGTACTAATTTCCTGGGCTGCATTACTATTGCACATCATTGAAAAGATGTCATATGGATTAAAATTTTTAACAATTATTACGATTGCGATTCTATTAATATTTATTTTAAATCCCAATCTAGAAAAGGATTACGTCTGGTCTATAGGAGGCTCCTATGGCTACCATCAAATTCCAGAGAGTAACTCTAATAAGTTATTTAATAAGCTTGATGAATTTAAAAGATCAAACAAACTAATAATTTTTGATGAATTTTCACATGAATTAGTCAAACAGAAAATGATTATTTCATGGTTGAAATCTGAATTAAGTGGTCAAAATCTAGGTTTCCCCGAATCTATTCTAAACAATGATAAACATCGTAATTTCTTCTACTGTAGTGATAAAAGCATTAATACCGGAAATGGATCTTGCAAAGAAAATCTTTTAGATTTAGAAGATAAGTTAAAGACTAATAATAAATCAATCGTTGTAATTTCTCGAGATAATGTTGGGTTAACTGGTATACATGAAAGAATTATTCAAGTTATAAGAGATAAAAGCAAGTACGGAGACACAGTGAATCATTTAGATGATTTTAAAGATGATTGGATTATTACGGAACTTGGGTTGTAATAATTTTAGACTACTAGCCCGCATAAAATTCCTTTCCAAATAAAGGCAAATCGTTTAGAATTTAGGTACCAAAATGTCAATCAAAAGATATTGGAAATATAATCAACTCAGAATTCAAAAATCGTTTTTACCACTTTTTTGGACGAGTATAATTTATTTTTTTCCGTTTATCATCCAAAATCATATCTTTTATGAGCCAACTCTTTGGAGATCAAACGGTTCTTTGCCAGAAATCTCTACGATTGACCTTGGCAGAGTATATCTTGATGACTGGATGTCATTTTTTAGCCTGGAATTTGATATTTTTGATAAAACTCAACACGTAATTTACACAGGTTATATAAATATTCTTATTTCAATAATTTTCCTTATTATTTCATCAATAGTACTTTACACGCGTATCAATAAAAGCAAAATTAATTTTTATTATTTGGCAGTGACATTCTCATTTCTTACCAATCCATTTTTCCTAGAATCCTTCCAACACAAGACTGGTTGCCTATACATCTTACCTATAACTGCTATAGCAATCATCTCAGCATCTATAAACACAAAGAATAAATTTTTTGACATTGTTGTTCCTGCTGTTTTACTTTACTTTTCATTATGTGTTTACCAAGTTGGCTTCAATATTTTTCCAGCAGCGATGATACTTATTTTTCTCTTTGATTTCCAAAAACAACCTAAAGAAGCCTTTACTAATTTAATAATCAACATCAGCAAAATAGCTATTGCCACAATATTCTACAAACTATTTATTCTAAATCAAATTAAGGAAGGATCGTTCTATACAAATAACACACAATTATTTACGATTGATTCTGACTTTCTTGGCAACTGTATTGAAAACTTTATATCTATTTTTAAAATAAGCTTATTCACTCTAACAGAATCAAGGTTTTTTATTATATTTGCATTTATTGGTCTGATTTCTTTCTCTATGCATTACATATCAAATCACAAAAAGAAAATTTTAGCTAGCTTTGTTTTAGTATTTTCAATATGCTCCCTTATGTTTTTATGCTGCGGATTTTCTGTTTTTTTTAAAGACGCAATCTCTGAAGCAAGAATGTATGGTGTTGTTGGTATATTGTTTATTTTGATCTTTCATTCATTTTATATTTCGGCAAAAACTTATTTACCAAGTTTAAAATTCATCATCATAATCCCACTACTCTATTTCACAATTATTGCTCACTCATGTGCAGCAATGCAAGAATCTCAGTATATACTTTGTCAAAGGGTTTCAATTGCCATAATCAACAAATTAGAAGAATTCGGATTCAAAGATGGTGATAAAGTAGCTTTTACAGGGACAATAGATGATTCTCATGTCTCTTTAAACTCTATTAATCAAAACAAAATACTGAAAAGACTTTATTTTTCAAATCTTCAAGGATCCTGGTTCTCTTTTTTATTTGCAAGAAACTTTGGAGCTGAATTTCAATTTGTTGATTTTGATAATAACAATGGACAAAAAAACTGCTACAAGCATAAATCAATTTATAAAAGTCAACATTTTAAAATTGCTCGCGATCAAGATGAAAACCAGTTCATAGTTGCTTTTAAAAATGGTTCTTGTTTTAAGGATTTCAACTAAGAAAATTCTTTGACTAATTATTTATTTTTATATATGAATCAACATACCAATCATCTTTAGCAAGAATTTCACTATTTACAGAAAAACCTAACTTTTTCATAGCGTCTTGGTCATAGTCCCTACCCGAAATCAAGCCAATAAAGGTGATTTCATTTTGTCTAGAAGTAATCTCCTTGAGTCTCTCCGTACATTGAGAATTCAAATTAAGCGCATAATCAAAAGCACAAACATTGTTCGCAAAAAAATCACCAGACCGAGGTAATAGGTTAGCGAATTTCTTCTCTTCCATATCAATGTTATTAGAATTATTTCTAGATTCTAATAACATTCCTATCCTTGTAAAGAATACAAAATTATTTATTCTCGTATTTAATAGATCACTAACAAAAATAATTCTATTCTTATTCTTACTTTCACTTAGAATCCATTGCCCTGCCTTTAAAAAAGTTTCCGATCGAGAAGTGGAGGGTAGATACTTATCAGTATCTACGGTAAAGCTTTTCACCGTCTTCGACAATGAAAATGAGAATCCTTGACTCCACGGGAATAACAATAAAACAATAATCAATATAACTTTAAAAATTGATTTTACCCTCGTTTGTAATAAGCCTGCGTATAAGTAAAAAATTGGAATCAAAAGAAACGGTAAAATATAAACATTCTGCCTTCCTACGCCAAAAGGAACTAGTCTTAGATAACTTGCAACAATAGCTATGAATATTACCAATGTCGTCATACTAAATAAAAGATATTCTTTTTTCCTAAAAAGATAGATTAGCCCTAGCAAGAAAAAAATCGCAAGAAGAGTTAGTGCAAAAATATAAGGTTTATCATTACTCGCGTATCTAACTAAGCTAGGTACCGAAAAACCAGGGCATGAAAAAAAAGTTTTAAAAGTTGCAACAAGATGCATCGGGACATCAGATATTTTATGAATATAATTGACATTAATGTATTCAGCACCGAAATTAAAGAAGCGATCTGTTGACTTGAATTTTACAAGTTGAAGATACTGAAATAAAACACCTGCAATCAATAAAAATGAACCCCACATCGTAGCGAAAAATCTCATCTTATTTTCTCTATTCTTAAATACACAAAATAAGAGAATAATATTTAAGCCAGCTACTGGCACCAAAGCACTATAATCAGTAAAAATAGCTAATAAAGAAAAAAGATAAAAGAAAATGATTTGGAAGTTTATTTTTCGTTTCAATACAAAAAGCATTGAAACGATAGCCATTATTTCAAATAAAAGCATCAAAGAATAGGGTCTGGTTTCAACAGAAAGTAAAATCAAAGTTTCCATAGTCGCGATTAAAAACGAACTCACTAAGCCAGAATAAAATCTCACTTTAAGATCATTATTTAAAAAAAGACTGTATCCAAATAAAAAACCTGCTGGTATTAATAGCACTCCTGGAATGAAAGAGACTAGCCTTGTTAAATATATATTATTTATTACCCCATAAAGCAAGTTCAACAATATATTTCGCACTGGAGGATGGGCATCGCCATAGGACTCAAAAAAAATTCCAACCAAACTACCACTTGACTTTGAGAATGGGTTAAAACCACTTCTGTATGACATGTGTCCAAAATCATCATTTGAAAAATAAAGCATTAGATTTTGATTAAAGGCTGCTAAATAACGAATTAAAAAACCAAAAAAAACAATGAAAGATAGAATAAACCAAATTAAACGGTATCTCAAGAAATAAAAATATAATTCTCTTAGCCGACTATTTATCGTACTTTGCAAGGACTCAGTCATAAAGCAGCTTGATTCATCAGAAACATTTGGATATTATAATGCAAAGTTAAGACTTATTCAAACATATTACCGATTAATGATTTTAGTCAAAGGTAGTATGATAGTTTAATGGTAAATAGAAAACCTAATCTATTTATAGTAGGGACCAGGAAAACTGGTACTACATCTCTATACCACTATTTAAAAGATCATCCTGAGGTTTTTATGTCAGCCGCAAAAGAACCTCACTTTTTCTCAAAAAATCTCAACTACCATATACATCTTTACCACAACGAAAAAGAATACATGAGTCTATTCAAGGAAGTTACAACAGAAAAAATAATTGGAGAAGCATCAACTTCCTACTTGGACAATGAAAATATTCCTTCTTTAATATCCAATTTTCAACCAGATTCAAAAATTATTATCATCCTAAGAGATCCTGTCGAACTTATATATTCTATGCATTTTGAATTTGCGTTTAGAGGAAGAGTTGTTAAAGACTTTAAAGAAGAGTTAGAAATACAAAAAAATGGTGACTCTATTATTAATTATATAGACTTGATAAAGAACATCCCAAGCGTCATTAATAGATATATTGAAGTATTTGGTAACGAGCAAGTATATATTATGAACTACGAGAATTTTAAAAAAGATAACCAAACAGAATTCATAAAAATTCTTCGATTCTTAGAAGTAAGTGAAAAATTTATCCCTGAGTTCAAAAAATACAATACTTCTTCTAAACCAAAAAGCTTTCTTATAGCAAGATTGTTAAATCTTGAAATCATTCGTTTAATTGGAGAAACCGTTCATCGATTAATTCCCGGAACAAATAACTATGATCCATTCTCATGGAATAGCCAACCATTCGAAAGGACCGAGATGCCCGACGATTTAAGATCTCTACTAGAAGAAGAACTGAAAGATACTAGAATAAAGTTTCAATCTCTACTTCAAAAGGACTGAAATACTTGATTTTATAACTTTAAAATATAGAATAGAATTACTGAATAAAAGACTTCTGTTTTATTTTCTGCTGTATTTGCTCTTCGTTTTCCAAAAACCAATCGTAAAGCATTTTTATACCAACATCAAGATTAATTTTTGACTCCCAACCTAAAGATTTTAGCTTAGAAGTATCCAAAATCTTACGCCTAGTTCCATCCGGTTTTGAACTATCATAAACAAAGTCACCATCCCAATTTAATGCTAAAGCTGCCATTTGTGCAATTTCTGTTATGGATCTATCTAGGCCTGTACCAATATTAATTGGGTCAATTTCATCATAATGCTTCATGATATGAATAACTGCATCAGCACAATCATCAACATACATCAATTCTCTTTGAGGCTTACCTGAACCCCAAAGCGATATTTGTTTTTGATTATTTTGTTTTGCAATATGTATCTTATGAATTAAGGCTGGTAAGAAATGTGATGTATCAAAATCAAAATTATCTCTTGGACCATATAAATTAGTAGGCATTACTGAAATGAAATTATGTCCACGCTCCTTTTTATATGCTTGACAAAGTTTTATAGCTGTAATCTTTGCAACAGCATACCATTCATTAGTTGGCTCTAAGGGACTAGCGAGCAAATAAGACTCTTTAATAGGTTGAGGACAATTTTTTGGATATGCGCAGCCTGTTCCCATGAACATCAGTTTTTCTACACCAATTTCTGTTGCTGCATTAATGATGTTTGCAGAGATCGATAAATTTTCGTAAAGAAATTCTACAGGATAAGTATCATTGGCAAATATACCTCCAACCCTTGCCGCAGCAATAAAAACAACATCAGGCTTATGCTGCTTCATCCACATTACAGTTGGAGCTTGTCGAGCTAAATCTAACTCTGCTCTTGATACCGTTAGTGGTTCAATATCCAATTCGTTCAATTTTCTACAAATAGCTGCTCCAAGCATACCGGTATGCCCTGCAACCCAAATCTTCTTTCCAGCTAATTCAAAAACCATATTACATAGATATGTTACTAAGGTTTAGAGAAAAACAACAGTCAAGATAAATACCATCATATCGGGCTAGACTTACAAATTGAAAATACAAAAATATAATATGATAATCAAGATTCGTTATCAAGTCTTTGAAGCTCTAATTATGCAAAAAAAATATGACCTAATTATTTCGCTAATCAAAAAAAATCTCAATACACTTGAAGAGCATAAACTTGTATTTTTTCTTTTGATATTTTTTATTTTATTTGGAGCATTTATACGCTCTTTTAATATATTGTGGGGTAGTGAAATATTGTACTTAGAGGGTGATGATTTTTTCCATTTTATGTGGTCCGGCTATGATGAAGCCAATCATCACATTTCAAATAATTTATCCGAGGTATTCTTTGGCTCATACCGAGACGCACATCCACCCCTCAGAAATCTTCTACTGAATGCTTTATTGAGATCAACAAGTGATCTTACTCAAACAAGGCTTGTAGCTTTTATTCCAGGACTGATATTAATTCTTTCCAGCTTTATCTTTGGCATTATATTCTCCGAAAAAACTAATAGAAGAAATAGACTATTTATTGGCTTATTTTTTGCACTAATAGCAACAGTAATGCAAGAGCTAGTCTATCTTTCAATTAGCACTAGACCTTACATGTTGATGATTAATTTCCAAATAGCGTCACTACTCGCTTTAATGCTTTTTTTTCGCAATAATAGTTTAGTAAATTTTCTCTTTTTTTTGTTCTTTGCAATACTCTCAACCTTAACAACTTACTCAGCGAACATCATTGTTGGTACTTATTGTCTAGTACTAGTTACACATATATTAATTCATAGGGCTAAATTTAATAATAGAAAGATTATTCTTATTTTCATGGGGCTTGTATTTCTTACAGGGATAACTTTGTTTCAATTTTTCGAACTAAAAAAAGGGCAGGCATTTAATTGGTTAATAAAATTAAATGCCGAAGCACCAGCAGGCGATTATATTTCTAAAAATTACATTTCATCTTTAAAAGAAATTCCAACTAAATTCATAAATTACTTTGCAATATTTTTTGAAAAAACACAAATGAAGAGTAAATTTATTTTTACTTTACTAGCTCTTGCCTATCTCCTTGGGGTTATACTTCTAATACGGAAAAAATCTTTTGAAAAAGCTGCTCTAGCAGCTTTACCTTTTTTGGTAATTATATTTTTTGCACATGCTCACATTTTGCCTTTTTCATCAAACAGGCATTGTTTAGTCCTATTACCCTCTGTATTTATTTCTTATAACGAACTCTTAGAGAGAATATTGGAAACAAAGTTCAAAATTCTCTTACCAGTATTAGCCTTGATCTATGTAATTAGTTCTAACTTATTCCCTCAATCGGGTAATTACCATAGTAAATTCATTGAGTACGAAAGCAATAAATATGGTTTTAGTGTACTTAACAAAGAAGATTATGAGTTTATCTTTAAAAAGCTCAATGAGAGCATCGCTCAAAATCAATTAATTATTATTGATAAGAATGCAACTAACCGCTTGACTCTTTTTAAACTCTTCTCAAATTTAGATTCTTTAATAAAAGATAAGGAGAAAGTAAACCCAGAATATAATTTATTAGAAAAAGGGGTTAATTTTTGTGCATATGATATTCGAAATAATTCAGAATTAAGTTCATGTGGTTTATTAAAAGATACAAACTATAAGTCAGTTGTCGTTGTATACTACAATGCCATGCTAAAAGAATTTCCTACTCTAGACAAAGAAATAAGAAAAATACCTTTAGGACTCGGTTATAAAGAAGAAAAAAATATTCAAAATTCTAACGCTTGGTTTATTTCTAATTTTGTAAGATAGGTTTTAAATTTATCGTATGTGATCTAAAATATTAATCTTATGAAATATCAATTTTAGGATTATATCCACCAGTACAAGTTTTTAAAATCTCATAAATAATTCTAAAGTGAGTAGATATCCCATGTATTTTTGTTGGCAATGAACCATCATCTGGATAAGTACGTGAAGCTGGAATTTCAACAACCTTGAACTGATTCTTAGGAGCACAATAGTTTAGATAAAATTGCATGTTAAATCTTTCAAAAACATCTCTAAAAGGCTGTACTCTATCGTCAAGTAAATAATTTCGACTTAATCCCTTAAAACCATTTGTTGGATCTGTAAACCAAAAACCACTACCAATAAAAAGAGATGGAATAATCACTAAATGAATACCAAGCATACGAAAAACCGGTGTGTTTTTATGAATACCTCCTTTCATAAACCTCGAAGCTTGCACCAAGTCAAAGTCTTGATCTAGTTTTTCAATAATCCGAGGAATAGCATCAACCCCATCTTTACCATTACAATCTATCGTTAAAATACCTTTGTAATTTTCCTTGACCGAGTAGGCAAGCCCTACTCTAAGTGCTTTACCAATACCAACTTCATTACAATTTAGAAGAGTTCTAACATTCTTTGACTTTAGGAATTCTACTTCTGTTGAACCATCACTACTATTACCATCAACTAAGATTAGATCCACATGATGTAAATATTCTTGTAAATCATCTAGTTGTTTTTTCAACTTGTTACCTTCATTCCAGGTAATTAAGACTATTGCATATTCACAAGTTTTTGAAGAAAATTCTTGAGAGCTAAAAGAAGGTAATAGCCAATTATTTTTACTATATGTTTCTAACACTTTATTATTATATCCCTAAAAATTAATCTGATATTACGTTTCTGTAAATATTCAATCCCCCACAAACCCACGTCTCATAGTATTTTCAGTTATAGTTTTTTCAAGCACAAATTGCAGTAAATAATTTGGTCCACCTGCTTTAAAACCAATCGAAGAATTTTTATGACCGCCAAAAGCTTGTCTACTAACAACAGCACCGGTACATGGTCTATTGATATAAAAATTACCTACCTGAATCTTCTGTGAAACTTCAGCGATAGCCTGAGGACTACGAGAATACAAAGCTGCTGTCAAACCAAACTCAGAATCATTTGCAATTTGAATTGCTTGGGTTAAATCACGTGCTTTATACAAAGCAAGCACAGGACCAAAAATTTCTTCTTTACTAATTTGTGCATCTGAAATTAAATTTTCTACAAGCAAAGGATTGATAAAAAAACCTTCTTTGTTTTGATGCTCAGAATAATAAATCACATCACCTTCCGAGTGCGCTAAGTTGATATACTCATGAATACTATCAAAAGCATTTTGATCAATTACAGGTCCTGTGTAAACTTCCGAGCTTAATGGATTTAGAACTTTTACAAATTCAACAGCCTCCACAATACGCTTTTTAAATTCATCATAAATTTCAGCTTCAACAATCACTCTTGAACATGCGCTGCATTTTTGCCCTGAGAATCCAAAAGCCGAATAAAGCACTCCAGGGATTGCTTCATCTAAATCAGCTGTTTTATCAACAATAATAGGGTTTTTACCACCCATCTCGGCTACAAGCCTTTTTACCGGTCTAGATTTTGCCGCAACCTCATTTATGCGCATCCCGGTCTTATTTGAGCCAGTAAAGGCAATACAGCGAGTATCTGGGTGATTTATTAGATATTCGCCTATGGTTGAGCCAGAACCTGGTAAAAAAGACACTAAAGCGGCAAATTCACGCCCAGCATGTTTTTTTATATTAGCAAGCAAAATAGCTAATGCTTCATAAGCAATCAAAGCTGTTTGCGAAGAAGGTTTTACTAAAACAGCATTACCAGAAACTAAACTTGCAACAGTCATACCAAGCATAATTGCTAGAGGGAAATTCCACGGAGAGATAATCAAACTCACTCCTAGTGCTTGATAGAAATTGGTATTCTTTTCGCCGACCAAAGATCTTAATTTATTATTTTCAAAAAGCTCTATAGCTTGCATCGCATAATAATTCAAAAAATCAATAGCCTCAGAAGTTTCAGCATCAGCCTCATTCCATGCCTTACCTGACTCTAAAACTAAGATTGAATTTAAATACAATCGTTTTTCTTCAAACTCTTTTGCTGTTTCTTGCAAAACTTTTGCTCTTTTATTGACAGGCAAAGCAGCCCACAATTTTTGAATATTTTTTGCTTTAGTAATTGCTAAATCACAGTCAAAGACTCGTGCTTTAAAAACATGAGCTAGTACATCATCTTTAGAAGCTGGGTTAATCGATCTAAAACTCTCTTCAGTATAACTTTCTTCACCCGCAATAATTAAAGGACATTTTTTTGCTTTTGAGAAATTGTTTTTTACTTTCTCCAAAACTCTTTTAAACTTATCTCTTTGATCCTGGGTTTGCAAATTCAAATCAGAACTATTTTGAAAACCTAATTTAGCTTTTGGAGTTTCATTTACAGCACCAGGTGCTTTTAAAAGTTCATCTTGTGATTTCTTATCAATAAAACCTTGTTTTAAAAAAGAATCATTTGCTGTATTTTCAAGTAAACGGCGAACCAAATAAGACATTCCTGGCAAAAGCTCTCCGTAAGGCAAATAAACTCTCAAGCAATAACCATTTTCAGAAAAATAGTCTTTTAATTCATCGAGCATTCCATAAAGCATTTGAATTTCAAAATCACTCTTTGATATGTTTTTTTCTTCTACTGTCTTTAGTACATTTGCCAGTGACCTCACATTATGGCTTGCAAAAGCAGGTCTTAGCGAGCGGACATTCTCAAGCATAAGCTGTGTAAGCTTTTCATAATTAGCATCAGTATGACTTTTAATCTCAAAAACTGGCACATCCCAGCCTTTTTGAATCGCATGAGCATGCTCATAATCCCAGTAAGCTCCTTTTACAAGCCTGATCGTGATTTTCTTCTTGCGCTCTTTTAACCAATTTATCCAGCCACGTAAATCATTTTCACTATCTTTTAAATAAGCTTGGATTACAATTCCGGCATTCTCAAAATCTTTAAATTCCCTTTCTTCCAAAACTTCTCTGACAACAGTGAAAATCAATTCATGCCATGAATAGTGCTCAGAATCTACATTTAAAGTAGAGTTGCTTTGCCTAGCAATGCGATATAAAGATCTTAATTTCTCTTTTAAAATAGCTTTTTTCTCATCATAATTATTTTTATTGATTTGAGAAACTAAAGCACTGAGCTTAATTGATATGTTTACATTTGGTATTGAGTTTAAAAGTTCAAGATACTTTTTATAATAATTATCAGCTTCGCTTTGGCTTAAGACTACCTCTCCAAGTAAATCTAAAGTGTAAAATTGTTTTTTTCTTTCAAGTTTTCTGATTGTCTCCAAAGCTTCATTGACATTCTGTCCGCAAATAAACATACGAGCAAGAATTGCAACTGAAGTTTCAACACTAAATTTAAAAATATCTTTTACTAAGGGTAATTGAGCTAAAGAATTAATCCAAAAACCCGCTTTCAAATTAGATAAATCAATATACTCACTAAAAAGTTTTACTATGCTTTCTTTTTCTTTGAGATTTGGAAGTACGTCAACAAATTTAAAAAGCTGGGTTTGCAGACTTTGATCATAAGTACTTGCTTGAAGAAATAAACTTTTGAAATCAAAAATAGACTGCTTCTTTTTTATATAGGCAAATAACTCTTTTCCTATTTCAACTTCTCTTGAGCTTTCTAGATCAATCGACATCTTATGTATGTATTTTTCCCAAAATAAGCCTAGTTGTGATAATCGGTATTACGAATTCAGCGTAAACTAAGTCAAATACCCTCTAGAATTGGATAATTCATAATATCTTAAAGTTATTGGTATCACAAATCTTGATAAAGCACAGAAAAACAAGCTAATATAGCTTTTCTATGGCGAGATATACAGGTCCTAAAGATAAATTATCAAGAAAATATGGCGAACTACTTTCAGGTATGCCGACTTTCGAAGTGGCAAAAAGGCCATACAAATCAGGTCAACACGGTCAAAGAAGAACTAAGCTTTCTGAGTTCGGTATTCTTTTAAAAGAGAAACAAAAACTTAGAGAAAGCTATGGTGTGCTTTCTGAGAAACAATTCAGAAAATACGTTGAAAGAGCGACTCGTAAAAATGGACCAACTGGCGAAATTTTACTTCAGTTATTGGAATCTAGATTAGATAGCCTTGTATACAGAATGGGATTTGCTCCTACTGTATCAGCAGCAAGACAACTTGTTGGTCACGGTCACGTACTTGTAAATGGCTACAAAGTTGACATTCCTTCTTACGCAGTTAGAGCAGGGGATGTTATTTCACTAACACCTAATGCCCAAAAAATGACTTTAGTTACTGAAGCTACAAAAAACTGGATAGAAACTCTAGCTTATATCAAGCGCGATAAAAAAGAGTTCTCAGCTCAGTTTGTTGAAGTACCAGCAAGAGAAGCAATTCCAGTAAACGTTAATGAACGTATGATTGTTGAGTTCTATTCTCGTTAATCAGATTGATACTAGTATTTCTAAAAAGCACCCAAAATGGGTGCTTTTTTTTTGTTATCTAATACAAAAACATTTTTGAGACCTCATTATCGTGGAATAATATAAGAATGATCCCCAGAATCATAATTTTACTAAGCTTGCTGTTTATACAAATCAATGCAAAAGCACAGTATCAAAGCTTAACTCTTCAACCTCAAAAAATTCAAAAAAAACCATATAAATTAAACGTCGAAGAATCAACAGCTAATTTTGAACCTTCGAATGTGGGAATTATTGGAATGAAATATTTACATAAACCTGGCTCAATGAGTACAGTTATTGAAATTTATCCTTCAACACCAGCTCAAAAAGCTGGGATCCAAATCGGTGATAGATTACTTGAAGTAAACGGAGTAAGTATTATTCCTTACAACTCAGACCAGGTTTTTGCAATGATTGCTGGCTTACCTGGCACTCCTATAAATCTAAAATTTATGAGATGTAATTACTACGGTAATGATTGTCGAACTTTTGCAACCCAATTAATCAGAATGGATATGAACGAATTAAATTCTGATCGTATTTATAGAATCTATAAATATGGTTCATAAGAGGTTTTTCTTGAATAACAAACCAAAAAAGTTTTCGTAAAATTCGCAACACCCTTAAGCATATCGGATTGGCGTTGCTCAATTGTTTTGCGAAGCAAAACAACAAAATCTTGCCACAGCAGCTGCGCCGAATGCGAAAGGGTTCTTGCAATTTGAAGAAAACTTTTCTAATTTGCTATAACCACTTTTCACCAAACCTTCAGTTTCAAAAGAGGTCTATAATTAAACTTGTGAAAGAAAAAACTTTAAACATCAAAACTCTTCACGAAGGGAAATTTTTAAAATTTGTTCACCATGATATAGAGATTGACGTAGATCCGCCTATCCAAGCGGTAAGACAATTTCTATTACATCCAGGTGGTGTTTGCATAGTACCAGTTACTAAAGAAGGCAAAATTATTCTTGTAGAGCAGTACAGAAAGCCTATTGAGCAAAGTATTCTTGAGATACCGGCAGGTAAGATTGATCCAGGTGAAGATACTCTTAAAACCGCTCAAAGAGAGCTTGAGGAAGAAACTGGTTATAGCTCTAATGAATGGCAAAAACTTGGTGAGATAGTCCCATGCCCAGGCTACTCAAATGAGATCTTGCATATTTATATTGCAAAAAATTTAAAGCCAGGAAAACAAAATCTTGACTTTGGGGAATTCGTAACTTGCCATGAGTTTAGTTTTGATGAAATCAAAAAACTTATTCTTGAAAATAAACTTCAAGATGCAAAGACTATCAGCGCGATTTTTCTTGCCGAAAAAATCTTGACTAATAATGATTGATTATTAAATCTAAGAAACTAAACTTAGATTTCAATAATAGAGTTTTTGAGCGCAATCACAACAGCTTCAGTACGATTTTTAGCACCAAGCTTTTGTAAAATACTTCTCACATGGTTTTCAACCGTTTTGGTACTCAAACCTAATTGATTTGCGATCTCTGGATTTCTCAATCCATCTTTCACAAGCAATAGTACATCCATTTCTCTTTTAGAGACTTTACCTCTTGAAGAAGCCATTTGGATATCAATTTGCTCACTTATTCCTTCTTGTCCTAGCATTATTATCCCCTTTTGGTTATGCTACGAAGAATCTTGGCCATTAGATCTTGAGGGTGAAAATCACATTTAACTTTTACTAAGTTAAAATGAGAGTGAAATTCCTCAGGTATTTTTGTCCAATCTTTTTCGGTAGTTATTAACCCAATACCCGTATTTATGGCTTCTCTAATCTCCTGAAGATTAAAAAAATGATGGTCTGGATAGTTAAAGACCTTAACCTTGGCATCATTTCTTTTAAATTGTTGATTGATTTGGCTTTCGAGCATTTGGGTTAGCGTGATGTAGTCTGCGATTCCAGTAAAAACCCCTACATCTGTCCCATCATGCAATTTTTTAGTTAAGACCAAGTTAAATTTCATAGAATTTTTTTCTAAATTCTTACTAATCCAGTCATCACTGACTTTTGTGTAAATTAAAAAATCTGCCTTACTCAAAGCAAAATCAAATTCTCTATAGAAACCTGATTCATTTACATTCTCTAGAATGATTTCTAAATCTCTTTTTAATTTAAAGTATTGGAGACCATCATCTAATACCACAAGATCTATATCTGGCTCTAAGTCAAGCAAAGCCTGCCCATTTGTAATTCTATCCTTGCCAATTGCAAAAAAAACTTCTATATTTTCTTCTTTAAATTTATTTGCAAGCATCAAAGGTTCATCACCAATATCTTTAGCAGAATAAGAGTGGCTCAAACTTGAAAAAAAAGCACATGATTTTTCAAATTTAGCTTTATAACCGCGTGATAAAATTCCTACTTTTAGACCTTCATTTGAAAAATACTTAACAAGCTCAAAACAAAATGGTGTTTTACCAGTACCACCAAAACTTATATTTCCAATAGAAACGACAGGCTTTCCAAGTTCACTTTTTTTTATAAAACCTAGACTGCAATTCAAATTAAAAAAACTCTCTCGAAGTAAGTGACCTAGTTGATATGGAAGCGATATAAGTTTTTTTATCATAGCTTAGCTAATATATTCTTTTAGTTTTATTGCCAGATTATATACGATCTTACTATTTGCTTGCGTTAACTTTTGCGCACAGATACCAAGAATTTTTCTTTTATCTTCACTAATTATAAGACTTTCAAGCTCTGCTTTAAGTTCGATCTTCGTATCAATCACAATAAGACCCTGAGCTTCAATCATCATTTCATAGATTTGAGTATTTTTATGATAATGAGGACCAGAGATTATAGGCTTTGCAAAAAAAGCAGGTTCAAGGATATTGTGTCCTCCTACTTTTTCATTTAAAGTTCCTCCCATAAATGCTATATCTGCAATAGCATAAAATTTCAATAGATCCCCAATAGTGTTTACAATCAAAACATCATCAACAGTATCCAAAGCTTCTCCATCTATATAGAA
>CAIYXB010000140.1 GCA_903930015.1 uncultured bacterium
AATATTCCATCTACTGTGTTGTTAATTAGTGTTGAACCATTAATTATTGTACTTATTACCGTTCCACCTGCAAGTGCATTTGCTATCGCTGCTCTATCTGCAAAGTTTGCTGTTGTTGCATTACTCGCATTCACTGCATTCAATGCATTTGCTACTGCTCCTGTAATATTTGCAGCTGGTAAGTTTGTTAACGTTGAACCATCACCAATGAATCTAACTGCTGATACTGTTCCATTTACTGTAAAATTTCCTGCTCTAACAGCTACATTTCCATTGTTATCTACTGATACCGCTGGATCTGGTGAGCCGTCTGGAGATACTAGTTTTGTTGCTGCTGTTGCAAGACCTGCTCTATCTGCAAAATTTGCTGTTGTTGCATTACTTGCGTTTACTGCATTTAATGCGTTCGTTGCATTCGCTACTGTCCCTATTATGTTAGTACCAGTTATGTTTGTCAGCATTGAACCATCACCAATAAATTTATCTGCGGTTACTGTTCCATTTACTAGTAAATTACCTAATATTGAACCATTTTTTGTAAATGTTAATATTCCATCTACTCTATTGTTCTTAATTACGTTATTTGTGATTGTTGACTTTGTTATTTCGCCATTTACAAAGTTTGCACTGTTAATTGAACCATTGTTCACAAAAATATTTGTTACTTGAGATCCAATTGGTCTTCTTACACCATTTTTTGTTAAGTACAATTCGTTCCCATCAAACTCTAATGCACCGTCTAATAATGTTGCTGTTAAAGTTCCAGCTTTTAATCTCATCTGAGGCATTGTTGATGTTCCACCACGTACATCTAAATATGCTGATGGTGTTGGAACTCCTATCCCTAACTTACCTGTATCTGAAAAAAAGAAATTGTCTTGAGCTGGGTTTCCATTTACTCCTGAACTTAATATAAAATGTCCATTGTTTTTCCCACCCGTTGGATCATATCTAAAATTTGCAAAATCTGCTAATGAATCACCTAATCTAATTCTTGTGATATCTAATGTCTCACCAAATGATGATGTTCCACCACCTGATCCACCACCTGTTCCGCCATCTACATTTAACTTTCTTCTGCCAGCTTTGAATTTAACGAAATCTCTGATTACTGGAACCTTGATTTCTATATTATCTGTAAATTTGTTGTTTACTACTGTCGCTGCTCTGTTACGTGTTGGATCTGGGATTACATCTACTTTCTCTATGAAAAACTTACGGATGCAGTCTTCGACGCTTAAACTTTTACAATCAAAGGCATCTGATTGTACTGATGCTACTTGTCCTTCTGGATTAACTGCGTTAATTGTTGTTTTGTATGTTCCTACTACTGATCTGTCAGAAGCAATCACATCTATCTCTATTTTCTTTGTCGGATTCAATGTTGCGAATCTTCCTAAATCTTGGCTTATAAAAATTTGTTTTGAGCTTCTTGCAGTACCTATTGCTACTTGTTGAGTACTTATTAAATCTCCGCGAGAACCATTGGCTTTCTGCTCGTATATTGCAAGTCCGATCGCTCCAGTATTCTCATTAGTTTTGATTAACTGTCTTGCGTCTCTAATTCTAAATATTGCATTATCTCTCTTCAATAAATCTAAATTTAAATCTCTTGTTGCTATCGATAACTCAATCGCTGGGTTTCCTGATACTTGGTCTAGTACCGTGTAGTTGGTTACCTTCGCTGGACGGTTATTTGATATTCCGTTAAAATTACCAGTATTAGCATTTCCTGAATTGTTATTTCCTGAATTACCATTTCCTGAGTTATTCTTTACTCCGCCAAAGCCGCCACCTGTTGTGTTTCCTGAGTCATTTAGTGCCATTGACGAGTTGAAACTGGTCAATAACAACAATGTTGCGAGCAGTAGCGATGTTAGTTTTCTCATTAATTTTTCTCCGATTTGAAATTTTAGAATCAATATAATACTAGCACTACAAGGTTAATCTTTCTTTAAAAATTTACTATAAAATATAATTCGTTAGTGCTTTCTAGCTGAATCACCTAGAGGTTATACGCTAAAGATAATAGAATCTTAACTAACAAATATTTTCTAAAACACAGAAAACAAATTTTATTTTAAAAAACATTGGACTTTCTATCAAAAAAAAGGATCTCATGTCTTTCAACAAGAGATCCTTTAAATTCTTTCAATACTTACTAAAAGTATCTCAAGGAGAAATTACATTCCCATTCCATGCATACCAGCACCAGCAGGCATAGCAGGAGCAGATTCTCTTACTTCAATAACAATTGCGTCTGTAAGTAAAATTTGTCCAGCAACTGAAACAGCGTTTTGTAAAGCAGTTCTACTTACTTTTACTGGATCAACGATACCAGCATCAAACATATCAACGTACTCACCAACAGCAGCATTGAAACCGATAGTCTCTTTCTCACGAAGTACTCTTTCGATAACAACTTCACCAGAGAAACCAGCGTTGTTAGCTATTTGCATACAAGGCTTCTTAAGTGCTTTAACAATAATCTCAGCACCCAATCTTTCTTCACCATCAAATTCGCTTAATCTAGCTTCAAGTTTCTTAGAAGCTTTTACTTGTGAAGTACCGCCACCAGGAAGAATTCCTTCTTCAACAGCAGCACGAGTCGCATTCAAAGCATCTTCCAAACGAAGTTTCTTGTCTTTAAGTTCAGGCTCAGTCGCAGCTCCAACTTTAATTACAGCAACTCCACCAGATAATTTTGCTTTTCTTTCTGAAAGCTTTTCTTTATCGTAGTCAGAATCATTTTCAGCAATCATTTTTTCAATAGAAACTATTCTTGCTTTTACCTGATCTTTAGTTGAATCGTTTGCAACAATAATTGTTTTATCCTTACTGATAACTACTTTACGTGCATTCCCAAGATCTTCCAAAGTAACTTTATCAAGCTTCATATCAAGATCTTCTGAAATTACTTTTGCACCTGTTAAAATTGCGATATCTTCAAGCATAGCTTTTCTTCTATCACCAAAACCAGGAGCCTTAATAGCAGCTACCTTAATTACTTGTCTTAAGTTATTGATTACTAGTGCAGCAAGAGCTTCACCTTCGATATCTTCAGCAATAATAAGCAAAGGTCTTCCAGAACGAGCAACTTGCTCTAACATTGGGACCATTTCTGTTGCTATGTTAATTTTCTTATCAACACAAAGCACATAAGCCTCTTCTAGATTAACTTGCATGCGCTCTGAATCAGTAACAAAATAAGGAGACATATAACCCTTATCAAACTGCATACCTTCAACCACTTCAAGTTCAGTGTTTAATGATTTAGATTCTTCAATTGTAATCACCCCATCTTTACCAACTTTTTCAAAAGCCTGAGCAATTAACTTACCAACTTCAGAATCGTTAGCAGCTGAGATAGTTGCTACTTGTTCGATATCTCGAGAAGATTTTACTTCTTTCGATAATTGCTTAAATTCTTCTACAACCATTACAGTTGCTCTATCCATACCTTTTTTCAAAAGTACTGGATTTGCACGAGCAGCTAAATGTCTCATACCAGCTTCAACTAAAGCACCAGTTAATACTGTTGCAGTTGTAGTACCATCACCAGCAATATCATTTGTTCTTGTTGCAGCCTCTTTTAATAAAGCAGCTCCAGCTGATTCAAAAGGATCTTCTAGTTCTGTGATTTCTTTTACAATAGTAACTCCATCACGAATAGACTGAGGTGCTCCAAATTTCTTTTCCAAAACAACATTTCTGCCAGCAGGTCCAAGAGTTACTGAAACAATGTCTGCAACAGTTTGTACACCTTGTGAAAGCAATTTACGAGCTTCATCACCTTTAACAATTTTTTTTACCATTTTAATTCTCCTTAAAAAATTTTTTGATTATTAACCTTCGATTACAGCAAGTACTTCTTTCTCTGAAAGAATAAGTAATTCGTAACCATCTACTTTGATCTCAGTTCCTGAGTATTTAGAGTAAAGAATTTTATCTCCCTCTTTAAGTTGCATAGTTTGTCTTTCGTTTTTATCGCTAAGAGCTCCAGGTCCAACAGCAATTACAATCCCTTCTAGTGGTTTTTCTTGAGCTCCACTTGGTAAATAAATACCGCCTTCGCTTTTTTCTTCAGCTGTAGCCTTAGAAATAAGAATTTTGTCGTTCATTGGTTTAATTTTTTTTGAAAGTTTAATTTGTTGAGCAGTAGCCATGATTAGAAAGTCCTCCTTGGTTTAGTACCTATCTATACAGTATGAAATCCTACCACGCCTCTAATAAACTCGAAAAACTCATAATAAACTATTAATTGTTTATAAAGAGGGATCCCTTTTAGAGCTTAGATCTCAATCAATAAACATTTTATCTAATTCAAACAGACTACTCAAGTCACAGCTACTCTAAATACAACTACTTAGCTGTCAATTTTGCAAACTAGTCATAAGTATTTTTCAATAAAAAACTAATCCATTAAACCTATAAAAACAACACTTTCCAGGCTTTATTCATGACTCAAACCCTAGCGCTAAAGGGGCAATTAAAGCTTATTGGGCGCACTAGTACTGCCACAAACCAAGAAAGAGGTAGTTTCTGTTAAAAAAATTTAGAACTTTAATACTAATAACTCTCTTGACCTTAGGTCAAGGTATTTACGGCAAACAAGCTGCCCAAGCCAAACCTAAGTCTACAAAAAATTATTCACATATTGCTGATCAAGACTTTGTTGAAAATGAGATCATTATTGAATATCACAGAAATGAAACGCTCTTATCAACATTAGCTAATAAGAGCGTCGAAGAAGAGCAAAATTTCTTTGCCAAATTAAACATTAATTACAATATTTGGTCAGAAGCAAGTACTGATGAACAAATAGATTTGCTTAGAGACAAGATTACAAAATTTCGCAGGCAAGGTAAATTAAAAAAACTTAAAAGAGCAAAGAAACTTAAAAAATCTCTCAGAACCGCTCACGCAGTGCTTACTTTAGATCATCCTGTTTCAAAAACTGAACTTGCAACTTTAATCAAAAGAATGAATCTTGATGGACATGTCTCTGATAATTTTGCAATAGATGCTGTTTATCCAAATTATATCTATGAGATAAGTGAATCAATCACAAACGATCCGCTTGAAGAACAGCAATTCTCAAATGATGTCGTAAAACCAGAAGCACTTTGGTCTTATACAAAAGGCGCTGGAACTGTTGTTGCCATTATTGATACAGGTGTTGACTGGAATCATGAAGACTTAGCAGCTAATATCTGGATTAACACTAATGAAATTCCAAATAACGGCAAAGATGACGATAATAACGGTTATGTAGACGACGTACGTGGATGGGATTTCGTAAATACAACCAGCTCAGGCTGTAGCTTTGGTGAAGACTGCTCTCGCGAAGATAATGATCCAAATGATTTCAATAGCCATGGGACTCATGTTGCGGGGATTATTGGAGCTGTTGGTAACAACGCGATAGGCATTGTAGGTATTGCACCTGAAACAAAGATCATGCCACTTAGAGCCGGTTTCTCTACTGGTTCAAGTGCATTTTTAGAAACCGCCGATATTATTCAAGCAATTAATTATGCGATCGATAATGACGCTGATGTAATCAATATGAGCTTTGCAGGTTATGGACTTAGCGTACTTTCAAGCATACTAACCGAAGCGGATAGACTTGGTATCATCTGTGTTGCTGCTGCTGGCAACAATTCAAGCAATGAACCAATTTATCCTGCTGCAATCAGCTCAGTGATCGGAGTTGGTGCAACAGCTGATGGTGTATCAAAATCCAGTTTTTCTAACTACGGTACTTGGGTTGACATAACAGCACCTGGATCATGGCTTTTAAGTACAGTGCCAAACAATAATTACGATCATAAAAGTGGCACATCAATGGCATCACCAGTAGTTGCTGGAGTCGCAGCTTTATTAAAAGCAAAAAATCCTAGCTATAATCCTAGTGCTATAAAAAAATTACTTTTGGATAATGCCACCAAAACAACTTTTTATGTTGAAAGAGGTGGCACAGAATTTATAGGTGGTGTAACCGCTGAAATCAGCTTCCCATTTGAGATTATCAATAGCAGCGTTCCATCTTCGGCACTTCTTGGTGCAAGCCTAAATTTAACATCAAGCGCAAGTGAGACTGCTGTTGAGTATGAATGGCTTTCAAGCATAGATGGTTCTTTAAGCTCGCAGCAGAGTTTTAGCATCAGCAATTTAAGTTTAGGCACACATCAAATCTCAGTTAGAGCAAGAAACTCAAGTGGAGTTTGGACAAGAGCGTATACTAAAACTTTAGTTATAAGCGATGAAAAGGTTATTGATCCAAACGAGAACAACGGTGGTGGTGATGGGGGCCTAACAATCAGTCCACTGAGTCAAAATATTAGAATTAGCCAATTTGAAGGTCGCATTTATGCATCAATGACACGTAATACACGCAAACAAATAAAAACGTTTAGATGGACCTCTAATCTTGATGGAGTGGTTTCCAATAAACGTGGTTTTTATAAAAATAAACTAAGCGCAGGAAGTCATATTTTAAGCTTGCAAGCTCAAGATAAGAATGGCAATTGGACTAATCCTTTACAAAGAATTTCCTATAAATACTCTAGTTAATCGGATTAAGTAATGACGGAAGATTTCCATTAAATTCTTCAGTTAATAGAAAATCTTTCTTGGTATAATTTAAGTATATGAAAAAATTATTTTTTGCGTCTTTAGTTACTTTACTAAGCCTTAACATAGCTTCAGCAGAATATGTTTATGGTTCTCAGTTGGCTGTTGCGGGTGATAGGGCTTATAACTTATCTACATCAGCTACTACTCAAACTCTTACCCAGTACAGCTTTCCACAGTTAACTGAACTTAAAACTTTGGAATTAAGTTCTGACACTTATCCTCTAGTACAAGCTTATGAAACAGGAGTTACTGTTTCGACCTACGCGTTTGCTGAGTCAATATCAAGCCCTGACGAGGCACTTAGCAAAGTTAAAGCTAATGTAAAAAACATAGTTAAAGAAGGAACTGGTGGTGATCAGGTTGTTGTTTTTACAGAGACAATAACAACAAAAAGTTATGACACTAATTTAACTGAAGTAGGAACTTTAATTACTTCAAACTCTTACACCTATACTTTTGTTGATCCAAAAGAAGTTACTGAAGATCAAGTTGCGTCTGGAGCAGTTGATGTTAAGAATAGCTCTAAAAAATGCAAAAATCCAACTAGAAAGAAAGGTGGAAAAGTTTGCGCGAAAGTAACTTTATAAAATAGATTTTCTAGAAAATTGAAATCTTTTGAGAAACACTTTGCGAATTTCGCAAAGTGTTTTTTTATAAATAAGTTTTTGAGATTTGCTTTGATATAAATAACAGGGCTTAGGCGTTTGGCTTAGTATAAGGCATATTCGAGGTGAAAAAGCGCAGTTTACTGGTTGTAAATGAGCATTTTGAGCCGAGAATTAACGCAGTAATAAGTCAAACACCTAAGCCCTGAAAATGTTAGTATTCATTATTGAATGAAAAAATCTATTGTCTTGACCCTAGTTCTAATATCAGCTTTGTTATTACCAATACAAAAAGCTGCTGCACTTGAGCCATCTTGCTGCCCTAATGACATAAGAAGTATAAGTCTTGATGGTGAAGCATCTGTTACAAGCGCGCCAGATATCGCTGTTATTGATTTTACTATTGAAACAAACGATAAAGACTTCAGAAAAGCAAGAGAGCACAATGAAACGATCTCAGCAAATGTATTAAATGCTATTAGAATCATCAATTTGAGCGACCAAAACATCAATCTTAAAAACCTAAACGTAAATGAGATTAATGAGTATGACCATAAGCAGCAAAAATCAATTTCTAGAGGTTATAGAGCTACAAGAAATTTTCAAGTAAATATTTTCAAAAGAAACCTAAAAGCCAATGAAACACTAAGTGAGAAAGTGGCTCAAGTTGTAAATGCAGCTTCAGAGAGCGGTATTACTCAACTAGGTAGCGTCAGTTACAGCATCGAAAATACTTATGCACTTAAAAATAAAGCACTGAAGCAAGCTGTGAAAAATGCAAAAGAAAAAGCTGAACTTATGCTCACAGAACTTGGAGCAAAATTAGGTAAAGTGAAATCTGTTTCTGAAAACACCTACTCACCACAACCCTATGTTAGAACTTACGCAAAACTAGCAATGGCAATGGATGCAGAAAGCTCTTCAATGCCAGAACCAGATGCTTACTCTGAAGGTGACATGACAGTTACTTCAAGAGTAAATATTACTTTTGATATTGAATAAAGCTAATTACAAAAAAAACATAGTTATTGGAGCTGGCATTGCTGGACTTAGTTTTGCTTATAAGCTCAAAAACTCACAAGAAGATTTTTGGATTTTTGAAAAAGAAGCTCAAGCACGTGGTACTTGGCAAAGCCATAAGTATAAAAGTTCCATATTTGAATTTGGACCAAATACTATAATCGACAAATCAGATGCTCTCAGGGAGATGATTAAAAGTGCGGGACTTGAAGAAGAAGTCTTATCAAGCTCACTTAAAGAATCTAAAAGATATTTTTATAGAAACAATCAATTGATTGAGATATCCTCAAACCCTTTTAAACTAATAGCTTCAAAGATACTAAGCCTAAAAGCCAAATTAAGAATTCTATTTGAACCTTTTGTCAAATCTAAATCTACTGACAAAGAAAGTGTCTATGATTTTTTCGCAAGACGCTTTGGCAAAGAATGTGCTGAAAATATAATGGGACCCGCTCTACAAGGGGTATGGGGAGGTGACATCAAGCAGCTCAACATGTCAGTTACTTTAAGTCATTTGTATCAGCTTGAGCAAAAATACTCATCAGTAATTAAAGGTCTAATTTTCTCAAAAAAAGAACGCAAAAAATCTAAGCGCCTGCAAACAATAAGCTTTAGAAATGGTCTGGAAGATCTTTGCACGAAGCTGGCTGGCTATCTAGGAAACTTAAAACTAAACTCTGAGCTACTTAGTATAGAAAAGGAAGACGGATTATATAAACTAAAAATCAGAGAAGGCAATAATCAAGAATTTTATTACTGCACAAATCTTATACTTGCCTGCCCAGCTTTTGCTGCTGGGCGCTTAGTAGAATCAATCAACCTTAATCTGGCAAAGGCTTTAATGAATATATTTTATGCACCAATATTTTTGATTGCTTATTCTATTAAGAAAGACTTAGATAAAAATCATCAAGATATTTTTGATGCTTTTGGTTTTTTAAATGCAACAAAAGCGCACTTTACTTTAGGTACAATTTTTGCCTCTTCTTTGTATAAAGAAAGGGCTCTAGATGACGAACATCTTATGGTGGGCTTTATTGGTGGTAGCAAAAATTCTCAAATTGCTGATTTTGATACTAAAGATCTAACTGCGATCGCACTCAACGAAGCAAAAGAAATTTTCGATAACGCACTTGAAATCAACACTGAGCTTGAAGATTTCATAGTAATTAATACAAAGCTTATTAAACAAGCGATCCCGCAATACAATGATAATTACCTGATTGCAAAAAACATTATCGATCAAGAGCTAGAAAAAGATTCAAGCTTGATCCTTGTTGGGAATTACATGAATGGTGTTTCGATTGTGGATACTATTGAGCATATACATAAATTGGACATCTGATAATGAGCCAATTAAATAATTAAAAGTGTGATTGCTATATACCTCTCACAGAGCTGAATCCCTACGCTTTGTACCATAATTTAACATCTGGAGTTAGTGATGCACTAAACCAAAAAAGATTTTCTTCAAATTGCAACAACCCTTTCGCATTCGGCGCAGCTGCTGTGGCAAGGTTTTTGTTGTTTTGCTTCGCAAAACGAGTATGCAACGCCAATCCGATATGCTTCAGGGTGTTGCGAATTTTCCGAAAACTTTTTTGATTTACTATATCACGCAGATTTGATTGCTTAGGCAGCCCGAATTTTTGCGACGGGCACGGGTTGAGTTAGCTTAAGTTATAAATCCTGATCAAAATCACAGGTGTCAGCAAAAAATGAGTGGTTGTCTAAGCAATCAAATCTTGTACAATTAATATTTTTCTCAAAACCTTACTCAGAGCTAGTTTCTCTACATAGCACAAGCATTTAATTTACACTGCGTTGGTGTGATATGATTTCAATATGATTTTCGATGGAATGTGGAAAGGTGTTGTTTTAGGTTTTGCGGCAATAGCCTTTGTTCTGTTGATGTTTATCTTCGTTTTTTCTAAAATCATGCCTGGAATTAACGATGAAGGTGAAGAAATTAAGCCTGAAGATATGTAAGGATCTAGGTTTTTCCTTATTTCAAAAATATTTTTAACCCCCCCCAAATATATGAGTAAATACAGATTGACAACGCGTCATACGCTTGTTAAGATTTAATTTATATTTCATATTTTCTTCATATTCTGGTCAAGGGAGGGACAAAAGAAATGCTAATTCAAATCTTAACAAACCTAGTAACAGGGGCAAGTAGCGCAATAACAAGCTTAGCGAACAGTGCATTTTCTATAGTCTCTCCTCCAAGCCGGACTGATGATGATTTGAGGCTACATTTGGTGGCTTTACATGGTGTTCCACATGACCATCCTTTTAACACAAACGAAGGCAAAATCAACTAGAATTAAATTCCTATGGTTGATCCGATTTCAGTATCGATTATTTCTAAAAGTCTTGCCTTACCTGGCAACAGTTCTGGAGCTGAAGCTGCAATTACCACAGCAAGCCAAATTGCAGGCAGAATAGCAAAAACAGCTCTTACTGAAACCACTACAGCTGTAGCTGCAGAAAAACTTAGACCCACAAGTAAACGCAATCAAAAAAATTTTAAAACACAACAACAAGATCATTCTGAAGCACTGGACACCGACTGGGAATTTAGTGGAGCTAAATCTCCAAACTCTCAGCAAGTATTAAGAAGACTAGAACAGCCTTCTTATGCTTGGTCTAAGATTGCTAGGAGTCGCGAAAGACTAAGTCAAATAGATCGTGACTTTTCTAACAATGGTTTACAACTAAATTTAGCTGCTTAAGTTATCGCCTAGAGTTATTCTTTGACCATTAAGCCACTCAGTAGCTGGCATTTCGTTTTTGCCTTGGGCTTTGAGTTTTTTGATAATTAATGTGCCTGACTGGGTTTGCACAGAAAAACTTTTATTCAACTTATCAATCTCAATAATTTCAGCAGGATTGGCACTAGAGGAAATTTCTTTAAAGTCGGTTTCCATTAAAGAGATTTTTTGATCCTTATAGATAAAATAAGCTCCTGGCCAAGTTTGTACACCTCGAACTAAATTATGAATATTTTTTGCTGAATTCACTTTACGATTTATAAAATAATCTTGGCGTGGGTTTGCAGATTTTAAAATTAACTCTTTACTAGCAAAATTAATCTCACCCAAATCCTTATTCATAAAAGGTGAATACTGCTGTGAGACATCAGCTAAATCAACTTGCTCTTCTGGGCTTATAGAATCATACTCATCAAGTGTCTTAATCAAAAGCTCAGCTCCAATAAAAGCAAGAGTATCAGTGAGTTCAACTGAATCAACGTAGTTATCAATCAAAATACTTGATTTCATTAAGATTGCACCAGTATCAACTCCCTTTGCTGTCATCATTGTAGTCACACCAACTTCTTTATCACCATTTATTAGACACCAATTAATTGGTGCAGGACCTCTATATTTAGGGAGCAAGCTTGCATGTACATTAACGACTGGAGCAATATCCAAAATCTCTTGTTTGATGATTTGACCATAAGCAACAGTAATCATCAAATCAGGTTTGGTTTCTTTGAGCTTTTGAATCAAAGCCTGATCTTGATTAAGTTTCTCAGGCTGATAAACTTGAATGCCATTTTCTTGCGCGATAACTTTCACTGGTGGTGCTGTTAGAATCTGCTTACGGCCTACTGGTTTGTCAGGCTGAGTTATCACAAAAGCAAGCTTGTGATTTGAAGACTCTATGATTTTTTTGAGTGCAGGCACAGCAAATTCTGGTGTACCCATGAAAACAAGCTTCATGCTTAAAATATAGCAGAGTTGTCATTTGCACTAAAGTTCTTTATTGCATTAACGACATAAGTAATAATAATTAACTCTATTGCAATATTCAAATTAATTTACTCTTTTTACTACGTCTGATCTTCGAAAAGGCTCCGTAAAAAGGTAAATTAATTTGATTGCCATTAGATTTGATTAATACTAATAGCTTTATAATGATGACAACTTGACCCACAATTACTATAGGGTTAACAATTCCTATACCAACTCTGTATATTAAACTATCGCGGAAATTAGAGCGCTTACCACGTAAAAAATCTTTGTAGGATTAGTTGGTATGTTGAGTCTTAGATTAGAATAATAAAGTAAACAAGATGTCAGAAAAACAAAATTTTAAAAGTCTAAGTTCTGGTTTAAAAGAGCTGATCGCAGAAGAAGAAAGCGATAAGAGATTTGTTTTTTTGTTTGATCTGCTTATGAATGAAAAATACTCTGAACTCAAACAATTTTTTCTAGAGCAAGCTCATTTGATTGATAGTATTAAACTAAAAGCTCTAAAACTTTATACTAAGCTTGTTTTAAAAGAAGAAATAAAAGCACAAGATATTTCACTAACTGAAATAAGACCTTTTATCGCAGATTTGCTTGCCAAGGAGCTTGTAAGCATACATAAATCTCAATCAAAATACCAAAGCTTAGACTTTGCAAGTTTATATCAATTCCTACCAAAATTAGAAGATCAATTATGCCTTGAGCATAATTCAAGCAAAGATAGTCCCAAAGAAAGCTTCACCCTAAAATTACTTGATACGACAAAGACTTTTAGCTCAGAAAATTTCAAAGAAAAGCTCAGTGCTATTTATCAAGAAATCTCCGAGATTCAAAACAAAGTTTCAACTTTAAATTCTATAGATAAAGAGACTTGCTTCAAAGCCAATTGCTGCGACTGTTGCGTTTATACACCACCTCTTGTAACAAAACTAGAATTTGAATACATCAAAGCAAATATCGACTTAACAAAAGCAAAAATAAATGCACAGAAAAATCAATTTTTGCACAAAGCAGAGTACGGGAATGAACTTGAAATTATAGATCTGGATCAGGTAGAAAAAGAGAACATGAACCCTAATAACTTCGCTCAGCGCTGTCCTTTTCTAGCTGATGATAACGGTTGTTCAATACATGAGCACAGACCTTTTGCTTGCCGCTTTTACGGACTTGCAACATTAGACGGCAAAAGCGTTCAAGCATGCAATTATTACCTAGAACAATTTGATCCAAAAGAAAGAACTATACTTGACTCAAGACAAGCAACAACAATACTAGGTAAAGCTAATAGAGAATTATGCGGTGGTAAGCAGCTAGCAGGGACGCTTACTGCTTGGTTAAGTCCGCCTGCAGTCCTGGACTGCAGGCGGACTTAACTCTCAAAGCCTTATCCCCAGGCAAAGCCCATCTTGCACTGTAAGTAATGTTGATTCAAAATCTTTTGACTCGGCAAGCAAACGATTAAACTCAATTATAGCTTGGGTTTGCTCGTCAGGACTCTCATCTAAAATCTTGCCATACCAGATACAATTATCAACAAGTAAAACCCCTCCCTTAACTAAAAGCTTAGAAGCGAGTGCGAAATAATTCGGATAATTTTTTTTATCAGCATCAATAAAAATTACATCGAAAGTTTCTTTTTCAAAAACAAATTTCTGCATGACATCAAGACCTTTGGCTTCTAGCACTTGAGTTACTTTATCAAGTCCAGCCTTACGCAAATTCTCTTTGATAATCTGGCACTGCTTTCCAGAACTCTCAACACAAGTAAGCATGGAGCTTTCACTTAAAGCTCGCGCAAGCCAAACTGCACTATAACCAAAATAACTACCGATCTCAAGCACAGTTTTAGGCTTAACCATCTTCATAAGAAGGTATAAAAACTTCCCTTGATCTGGACCAATATTCATCATCGGACCACCACCAACCTCTTGCTGGAAAATAATATCTTTTAGATGATAGTCTTCTTGCGCGAAGTGATCACTAATGTAATTTATTAAAGCTGATCTTTCGTCACTCACGTTAGGGTAAGTTTATCATTTTGCACCATCATAAGTGTCAACGAATTACGTAACCCTTACAGTAATGACACTATTAGACCTGTTGCGAAAGTGCAACTTGAGCTAAAACAGGTCTAAACAAAAACACAAAACCGAAGGTTTTGATAGAGTTGTTAAGGAAGGGCTTGCCCTTTCGCAACAACTCTATTGAAATTTCTTCACGATAGCACAAGTATTATGCCCACCGAATCCTAGCGCTTGAGCGATAGAGTAAGTTACAACTTTTTCGCGTGCTTTGTTTGGAACGTAATCTAGATCACAGTCTGGATCAGCTTCTTTATAGTTAATTGTTGGGCTAATAATATTTTCCTTACAAGCCATTATAGAAGCAGCAAGCGCAACAGGACCAGCAGCACCAATCAAATGCCCAGTCATAGACTTAGTAGATGATACAGCAAGTTTATATGCATGATCTCCAAAAACTTTTTTGATTGCCATAGTCTCGCGCGCGTCATTAAGTGGAGTTGAAGTACCATGAGCAGATACAAAATCCATCGCTTCGCGATCTTTATCAATACCAGCTTCTCTGAGTGCCATCTCGATGGCACGCGCCCCACCACTTCCATCTTCAGCAGGAGCAGTGATGTGATATGCATCACAAGCAGCACCAACACCAACAAGCTCAGCATAGATTTTTGCACCACGTTTTTGTGCAACGGAAAGTTCTTCTAGAGTAAAGAGTAAAGCACCCTCAGACATTACAAAACCATCACGTCTCTTATCAAAAGGGCAACTTGCATCTTCTGGGTTTTCTACTTGGCGACGAGAAAGTGCTGTCATGTTATAAAAAGAAGAAAGAGCTAGTGTGTTTAAACAAGCTTCTGTTCCACCAGCGATCATAATATCTGCAAGTCCGTTTTTTATATACCAATAAGCATCAAAAATACTATCTAAACCAGTCGCACAAGCAGTTGCATCTGACTTAGCTCTACCCTGTAATCCCCAATTGATTCCTATATGACCAGAAGCTGCGTTTGGCATAAGTCTGATGATAGATCTTAAACCTAATCTACGAAGACCTTTTTCTTTTAGAGTGACAGTATCATCACAAGTCGTCTGAATACCACCAATTCCTGTCCCAACAAAGGTTCCAATTCTATCTCTTGTTACACCTTGAGCTTCAAGTGCCGTAAAATCAAGCGCGGCATCTTCAATTGCAAGTTTTGCTGAAACCATAGCAAATTGCGATACTTTATCCATGTCTTTATCCATGCTTTTAATTAATTTAATATCAGAAAAATAATTTTCTACATTAAAATTTTTGATTTCCCCACCAAGCTTAACTGGCGACTCAATACCGTGAATATCAATAGACGAATCTAGTAATTTGATACCGCTTTTTCCTGTTTTAAGGCTAGTAAAAAATTCATTAACGCCTATCCCGCATGGAGTAACAGGACCAATACCAGTAATTACAATTCTTCTTTTATCAGACATAGCCCTAGATCATAACTGATGTTTTAACTAACAATCCTCATTTAAAATAAACTCTAAAGAATTCTTTATATATGACACCAATGTCAACCTCAGGTCCCTATCACCCGCGAGGTAACTACTCAGTCCTAAGCCTGTAATACCAATTGATGATTAAGCATTAATTTACAAGAATCCAGCAAGGAGTGACCTTGTTTTTTGGCAGTTTCAATTACCGATAAAAGAACTGAATGAC
>CAIYXB010000141.1 GCA_903930015.1 uncultured bacterium
AATTTTTTTGATTTTTTTACTTAGAAATTCTAATGAATTTTGCCAAATTATACTGTACTTTTCTTTATTTTCTTCTAGTTCTTTATCCTCTAAAATCTCTGCATTGTAGTCATTGATTGATTTTGTGTAGTTTTTGGTCATTTGGTCGTTGGGCATGGTAAATACAAGAATTTATTACAAATTCTCATTGGTTATTAAATTGCTTTAATTGTTGTCTTTTAGAATCAAGTCTGTGACTGATTTGGAATAGTAACTATATCACCTCAGCTTTAATTGTTGTCTAAGAAATTTTTAACTTGATGTTCTGACCCCCATTAAAACCCCCAATTGTTAACCAAGTCTTAACTTATGAAATTTATAACTTTAATATGACTCGTGGTATCCCCAACCAAGGAGATTTCGCTAGACAGGCCGCCAATCTTGGGCCTTTAACAAGACGCGCACAGTTAGGTCAAAAAGAAGAATTTTCAAATCTATTTTTAAAGGAAAATGCAACTGAAAAACAAGAAGTTGAGGATGCTGTATTTCGTACGGTTGGAAAAATTGTTGTTCAACCAAAGCTTGGTGAAAATCCTCACGTAGTAGATGGTTTTAAATATCATAGAAATGGTTTTCAAGCTAGACAAAACTTAGGTAACGGAAAGTCTTTTGACAAGATAGATTCAGCTTGGAAAGAGCAAGCAGCTAAAACAAAAGAGACAAACAGAAAATTTGTAACATTAGATAACGATCCGATTAAAGATGATGCACCGGCAGTTGAAAGTCTTCAAGAAAAAATTGCAAAACTAGAACAGAGAGTTTCTCAGTTAGAAAATCAAGTCATTAGTGAAAGATTCTCTTCAAACCCAAATGTTTCTTTTCCAGAAAGTGTTGCACACTCAAAACAAATGAGACATGCTGATTCAAGCTATCAAGCACACGGCAAAGCTTATAGCAGTATGCTTGCTGATTTAGGTAAAACTACTAACCACATAGCTTTAGGTTAAGCACTCGGGGTCTGACCCCAAAATGCTTAACCTAGATAATAATCCACTATTATTACATTAGAATTACTAGTTGTTGCCTGTGTTCTTTAGGCGAAAGCTTATTAAGGGAATAATATATATAAGTATATTAAATATACAAAGGAAGTTTATGGCAGATATTAGAATGACTGACTTTGCGGAATTTACCTCACTTCTTTCAAGTGAAGAAAATTTGATTTTGAATAGTACAAAAGATTTTGTGAATAAAGAAGTCATGCCAATTATCGATGATGCTTTTATGGATGCAAGATTTCCTGATGAGCTAGTACCAAAAGTTGGTGCTATGGGTTTCTTGGGAGCTCCACTTGATGGCTATGGTTGTCCAGGATTGAATTATGTGTCTTATGGACTTATTAACATGATGCTTGAAGCAGGTGACTCTGCTTTGAGATCTTTCAATTCAGTCCAAAGTTCTCTTGTAATGTTTCCTTTACATAGCTTTGGCTCTGATGCACAAAAAACAAAATTTCTTCCTAAACTTGCCACCGGAGAGATGATAGGTTGTTTTGGTCTGACAGAGCCTGATCACGGGTCTAATCCAGCTGGCATGGTGACTTATGCAAAAAAAACAGATAAAGGTTTTGTACTTAATGGTGCCAAAATGTGGATTACAAATGGTTCAGTTGCTGACCTTGCGATTGTTTGGGCAAAGTGTGAAGGTGTGTCAGAAGGTAAAAACAATATTTGTGCCTTTGTAGTTGAAAAAAATACACCAGGCTTCTCGACAAGATTAATGACTCAAAAGCATTCACTGAGAGCATCTATAACATCTGAATTGATTTTTGAAGATTGTCTTATTCCTCATGAAAATTTACTACCTGGATCGACAGTAGGTTTAAAAGCTGCTTTAATGTGTTTAAATTCAGCAAGGCTTGGTATTGCTTGGGGTGCAATTGGTGCTGCAATGGCATGCTATCAAACTGCACTAGATTACTCTCTTACGCGAGTTCAGTTTCATGACAAGCCAATAGCTTCTCATCAATTGATTCAAAAAGATTTAGTTGACATGCTCACTGAAATTACTAAAGCACAATTTTTAACTCTTCAAATTACAAGGCTAAAAGAACAAGGAAAAGTAAAACCTGAGCACATTTCAATGGTAAAAAGAAACAATGTAGCAATGGCTCTTGGTATATCCCGTACTGCAAGAGCAATACTTGGTGCAAATGGTATTAGTTCAGAGTATCCTGTGATGAGACACATGTGTAACTTGGAGTCTGTGATTACTTATGAAGGTACTGATAATGTTCATATACTTACTTTAGGCAAATATATCACTGGAATTAGTGCATTTTAGTTTTAAGAGACCACTGCATAACTCATCTTCTGCGTTATACTCGCGCTCAAAATGTTCATTTACCACTAGTAAACTCCGTTTTTTTGCGCTCGCAAGCCTTGAATCTGAAGATATGCATTGGTCTCTTTTAGATTATTCATATGTTAGATGAATTAAATTATCACGACCATTTACAACTTTTAGAAGAATCTAAACCATATAAAGATTCTGTAATTTGGAGCTTAAGTGATCAGTATTATAAACAAAAAGGTATTTTAGCTTGGTCTGAGAAAGCTGATAAGCCTGTTCCTCACAGGATTGGAACTAATTATCAAAACGCTTTTAAGCTAGCAGAGATTCTAAAAGATCATATTGGGGAAAGGTCAGTGAAAGTTCTTGAATGTGGTTGCGGCTCAGGTAAATTTTCAAGGAATTTCCTTTTTGCTTTAAGAGATTTGGGAATTTCTAATCAAGTTAAATTAGTTATTTCAGATTACTCACAGAAAAATTTAAATGAAATCCAAGAAAAAAATATTCTCGCTGATTTTCATGAAGGCTCTCATTATGAGTTTTTGTTATTAGATATTATTAAAGCTGAAATACTTGAAGATAAATCTTTTGAGTTTATTTATCTACATTATGTTTTAGATGCGCTTAATTTGACTATTTTAAAAAAAATATCTGGTGAATTTAAGGAGCTTAATGTTAAAACTCTACTTAGACAAAATCATGAAGCTGATATTATTAGAAACCCTTTTTTGCTTGCTAGATTGGAGTTTGAGGATAACTATAAAGCTCCGTCTAAATCTCTAAACAAAACAATACTAGAGTTTTATAGTGATTACTATTCAAAATCAGTTGATACTGATGATATTTATTTTCTGGAGTCAGTGATTCTCTCTTTAGAAAAGCTTTTGACTAAATTAACAGATACTGGTTTTTTACTTTCTTGTGATATTGATTTAGGTGGTGATAAAAGATACGTTGCGGTAGGTAACTCACTTGCTCACCCAATTGATAGTGAGTTATTACAAAAGTATTTTATGAAATTTAATTCTTTTGTTTTGAAAGAGAAG
>CAIYXB010000142.1 GCA_903930015.1 uncultured bacterium
ATAAATATAAAGCAAAACACTTGCTAGATAAAATCAAAAATGGTGAAGCCTTTGTTGCTGGAGATAAAAATATTATCAGAGAGCTTCTGCAAATGAAGTCACCACAGGTATCTCAAAATGAGGTAGATTTTTATTTTAATAATTTCAGTAAAACGGTGAATGATAGTGGAATTGGAAAAACTATTTCAGCTGCTAATAAGGCGACTTTACCAACTGTTAATGAATCAGATTACGCTAAGCTTGCAGAAGCAAGCCGTATCCTCGGGTCTAATGCTAAATATCCTAGTGAAAATACAGCAATTAAGTGTTTAGAGGAATTGTATAATTCTTCAAACTCAAGTGCAGCATTACCAAGCGATTTAAATGATAAGAAAGCTTTTTTGAATCGTTATGTGGAGAGGATTTATGAAAAAGCTCAGAATGATCGTGTGAGTAGTGATCCTAAGCATTATTCAAAGCAAGAGCCTCAGAAGTATTTTGAGGATTTTAAAAAGCAATTATTTTTTCTTGAAAATTATATAAATTTTGGTTCTTTTAGTTTTGCCCAGCGCGAAGCAATTAAAGATGATCTTTTAAGATTTTCTCGTGGAGAAGCTCCTAGTGGTAAATTAGAAGAGATTTTTGGAGAAAAAGATAAACATCTTTTAGAACCTCTTAATTACATTAAAAAAGGCTACGGAAGCTCAAGAGAGATGCAAGGAATTTTAAAAGCAATGTTTGAGCTTCCTTATAAAAAAGATGGTAAAACGTTTCAAGTTTTAGATATCAATGGATTAGCTCAAGACAGTAAGTCATTTGAAGAACTAGCTCATAAGCTTCGTAATGAAATCGCTGCTTCAAAGCTTGGCAATGGAGATATGAAAGTTCCTGAAGAATTACTTGCAAGCTTAGAAGAAGTGATTATTAATAGACTTGGATCGTTAAACAGTCTTAAGTCAGGTTTTAATACAGATGAAAAGGGTGTTAAAACACCAAATCATGTTTATCCTATTTTCTCAAAGCTAGGTTTTTATCCTGAGAATGCTGAGTTTAAATTAAAAGGTGGTCCAATATTAGAACAATTTAAAAATAAATCAGAACCCTTATATAACTTGTTAACTCAACTAAAGAATCTCTATAAAGAAGGTGAGTTTGAGACATTGTTAAAAGCCTGTTTTGATGATGATGACCAAAATGCAGAAAAATGTTCTTTGGCCAATAATGGTGCTGGAATTGCAAATCTTCTATTAAACTCAATAGCTAGACTTGAAGAAAAGTATGCTAATTATGATCATAGTAAAACTGATAATGAGGAGAGCTACAGTAAGCTTGATGACATTAGAAATGAAATTATCAAAATCTCGAAAGAAAAAAGTTTGGATTTTTATGTAGAAGATCAAATGATGGATTTTATGAGTGTTTCTAAGTATGAGGAAATGCTCAAGAATTTTTCTATGAATCTTAAGCCTTTAACTGATATGATGCGTTCTAATAAAGCTTTTTATCAAGTGCCGAAAGAATTAGAATTAGATTTATCTAAATATTCTACTCCGGCTAAGACTAGTTCGACTAGCAGTAGCGTTGTAGTCTCGAGTAAAAAGCCTTCTAGGGGAGATACAGAATATGCTGGGAATTCTAATATGAATTTTGCTTGGGTTGCTGATGCGATAAGGTCACTGGAAGAGGCTTCTGGTGGCGGTAGTTTAGAAGATAACGATGAAGAGCAAGATGATTATTCATCCTTAGCTTTTAAAGATCCATTTAAAAAGGCTATGTTAGATAAAAACGCAAGTTCTAACTTTAATTCTTCTAATAATTACGGTAAAAATTTCTTTGAGACCGCTTAAATCTTAACAATCTATATATATTTACATAAACCTAGGTAATGGCTCAAAATGCTAAAATTCCTTAAGTTATGTACGCAATTGTTGATATTAATAATAAGCAATATAAGGTTGAGGAAGGTAGATATATCGAAGTTGATCTTATGGGGCAAGAAACTGGAGCAAAGATCACTTTAGATAGAGTGCTTATGGTTACTGATGGTAAGTCAGTGAATCTTGGTAAGCCTGTTATCGCTGGTGCTTCTGTTTCAGCTGAAGTACTTGGTAATATCAAAGACAAAAAGGTTATTGTTTACAAAATGAGACCTAAAAAGGGTTACAGACGTAAACAAGGGCATAGACAGAATTTTACAAAGATCAAGATCGAAAAGATCAATGCATCAGTAAAGGCGTAGTTTAAGGAAAAGGATTTAAAAAATGGCATCAAAGAAAGGTGTAGGTAGTACTAAAAACGGAAGAGATTCAGCTTCAAAAAGACTTGGTGTTAAAAGATACGATGGTCAAGAAGTAATCTCTGGTAACATACTTGTTCGTCAAAGAGGTACTAAATTCCATGCTGGTAATAATGTTCGTCGTGGACGCGATGATACTTTATACGCAGTTAAAGAAGGTAAAGTAAAATTCGAACAAAAATTGGGACGTAAGTTAGTTTCAGTTTATTTGAACGTAAGCGAAAACGCATTAGCTGCCTAATGCGTTGAGCTGAGAGAAAACAAAGTTACTTGTACCTTTACGCTGTTGCTGCTTAGTTTTAAGCTCTAGTTTTAAAATAAAAACCCCACTTTGAAAGAAGTGGGGTTTTTATTTTAGTGTGAATTATTTTTATGAGTTTTTCTACGCTTTCTCATTTCTATTTTGTCATATATGGTGATTATGATTGCTAATGCCGGAAGCAACATTAGAACACTGTATCCAGCTATATTTCCCTCAATTAAAATTTCTGGCATTATAAGTACTCTCCATTATTTCAAGTGCATGCTGTATTAAAAAAATACCAGTTGCCAAAAAGATCATATTATACAAGCTAGATAATCTCAATATATCATTGAGGCTTGTAGTCCTGCTATTTATCCAATTTAAGGATGAAATTCCAATTGGACTGCAAAATATAAAACCAAAATTTCTCCAAATCTCAGCCTTGAATTTAAAATATTCACTATCATGCCTCATTAAATTAATTATTCCAAAGAACTAAAAATTTAAGAGGGGTCAGACACCCATAAGCGCTAGGTTAGTGAGCATATAGCCTGCCATTTCCTTGTAAAAGCCTTTGCCTTGGTGGTTCAGAGAGTTTTTCTGTTATGGACTTCCAGTTTCTGATCACTTGTGACAATGG
>CAIYXB010000143.1 GCA_903930015.1 uncultured bacterium
CAGTAAGATAAAAGAAAAAACCATTATTAGCCCAACTTGAAATACGATGTTATTCACCATTTTTTTCATTTGTTCGCTTAATTCTTCTTTCATGCAGTAATTATTTTTTGGAATTTTTAGTCTCATACCAGTCGTAGATAAAAGCGAAGGCAATCACTGCAAAACCAGTTAACCCCATCCCGATCATTATGAATAAGGGACTTGCCGGTTGATTAATATAGTTAAGGAAATTATCCATGGTCTTTATTCCTCAGTACAATTATACCAATACTATAAAATAGTGTGGATAAGATTAAGCCTAATGTAATTAGTGTTATTGAGAGGTTTTGACCAACCATGCCTGCAATACTTGCTGAGAAAATAACACTACCCATGGCTAAAGTCAAAGTTGCAATATGTTTTCTTTGATTCTCGTTCACATAATTATTCTTGCAAATTTATCTTTTGTAAGTCAAATACTTGCAGAATCACGAAAGGCTTACTTCAATGACTTTTTAAGCTCATCAATTTTTTTATAGTGTGTCATATCAAAAAGAACTGGTGTAATTGATACACGACCGTTCATCAGTGCCCATCCATCAGTGCCTTCTGTCTCAAGCCCTTCGATCGGAGCACCTGCAAGCCAGAAGTATTTGTTGCCACGAGGATCTTGACGTTCTTCGTAGTTCTCTGAGTAAGCACGATTACCAAGGCGAGTGATTTCTATGCCTTTGTAGTTTGCACGTGGACCTGGTGGGATGTTTATGTTTAAAAACGATCTTGGTTCGATGTGTTTGTGGATTTCATTTTTTTCAATAAAATCTTTTGCCCATGAAGCTGCCTCTGAGAACTCTTTTGAGGTGTAGCTGTAAAGTGAAAAAGCGATAGATGGTATGCCGTAAAGCATTGCTTCCATTGCGGCAGACACTGTTCCTGAGTATAGTACATCAACTCCTAAGTTTGGTCCGTGATTAATCCCAGAAACCATTAAATCGAATTTGACATCCTTGAAAAGAGCTCCAGTAGAGATTTTTACGCAATCTGCTGGCGTACCTGATGTCATAAAAGCTGCTTTCGTTTTATCGCAAATATCACTAGTTTTACCAGGTGTAACCATGAGCGGTTTGTGCAAACTCATTGAGTGACCGGTTGCTGAGCGTTCGCGGTCTGGTGCACAAACGTATACTTCATGGTGTGCTGCCAGTGCTGTTGTAAGTGCTCTTATGCCATCTGCCCAAATGCCATCATCATTAGCAATTAAAATTTTCATATAATGGTATTATTCCCAGATTTGAAAACTCTAATTGCTGAAGATAATAGCCTAATTACAAGTGGAGCTTTAATTCTTTTATCTCATTAGAATTTATGATGCCATCAAGTGCTGCTAATTTAAAAGCTTCTCTGAGTCCTTGATCCAGATTTGATTTTTCAAAGTAATTATTATCTCTTGGTGTACTAAAAAATCTCATTCTAGGTAAGCTAAACCAATTACCAAAATCTATTTCTAATCGTAATGGTTGCCAAAAGTCATCTAAATTTTTGGATTGTCTAGAACTTTTTCGTTCAAGTTTTAAAAGATGTTTTAATTCCTTTTTATCAATTTCTCCATCATTGTTGATTGCCATCCTAAGGGCTGTGATAAAAACATCTGTCTCTTTATCTTTTTTATAAATATTACTTACTACATCGTCAATAGCTTGTTGAGTTTCTTTTCTCAAAGTATGTTCTTTGATTTCAACAGTCTTCTCTTCGACACAGCATTGCATCGTTTTATTCTCTATTCCCATTTTCCTCTCCTTATTGGTTTAAGGAAGTCCAGTTCGAAAATTATAAAATTGTAATTAGTTTAGTGAATCTAGCTGCAGATGCAAGACCACCGACTGTATCAGAGGTTCCCTCAATCATGCCTGCATGGTCCGGTGCCAGGAAATCACTAGCTACAGTTGAAACTTGCCAAGCTGCAATACTTCTATAAATGTTGTTTAAATTATTTTCACCTAGTTTTGCAGCTAATCTAGTCTGAGGTATCAGGCTAAAAATTGTTAAACCGACATTCTGTAAAATTTTTCCAAGGTGCATATTACGGCTACCACTTTGATCACCGCCATCTTCTCTAAATTTTTCTTGACCTAAATCAAGAAATCCTGAAAAGAAATCAGTTGTAGATCCTTGTGCTTGTCCAGAAGCTTCAGCCATCGCTAAAGTTACTAATGATGATGCCGTGCTAAATACATCTAGCTTTCGTACAAGCGTGTCAGGGACTTTGTTTTTCAGTAAATCGAGACCCTCATACCAATATTTACCTACAAGCTCAAAAGCTTCTTTTTTGCCAGCTGCAGACGATGCTACTCCTCTTGCTGCTGTGATTAACGGTCTTATAAGGTTCAACATGTTTTCTTATTCATTCCTTAACTATACAAAGTAATCTGTAAATACAATTTGATAGCGATAAATCCTTTTTATCCTACTAATTGGTCTACTTGTGTATCATCAATCAAAGTCTTAATACGATCTCTTAAGCCAAGTGTTTCAAGAATTTTACTAATTGGACTATTTTCATTTTCGTAGCTAGAGTTTAGAGCTTTAAAAAATAAAAATACTCCAATACCAATCATTAATGCCGGATTGGTTAATCCAGCTCCCGTAAAGGTTTTGAAAGCGCCTAGAGCTATGGCACCACCTGAGAGCCATTGAGCTGATTTTAAAAGCATAGGAGCTTTGGTCTTACCATCTGGTTTGCCTAAAATTTGTTTTGGTATTTCAAGTAATCCTTTTAATGTTGACAAACCAAAAATTGATCCTATCGCACCATAGATTAGATTTTTAATATTTTTATTTTCTGTACTTTGATTTGTGAAATTAATTAAATTTTTTGAAGTGCTTGAAACGATCTTTAAGCCAGATGACATTGCTTGTTGTAGCCCAGAAGCTGCTACTTGAGCAGTTTGAGCAACTTGGCTTTTTGAAGAATCTTGATGTAGTTTACTTAAACCATTTCTTGAAATTTGTTTTGGACTTGTTCTAATAATTCTAGTCTCAGGAGATGTAATTAGTGATCTATTACTATCTCCTTGAGCTTGTCTATCTGGAATTATTAATTGGTTTGTCATTTTTAGGCACTAATTTTATTCATAAGTTGTGAGCTAGTATTTCTAATGAAATCAAAATATCCTTCTGCTGATTTACCGTATTGTTCATCTTCAATTTTTCTTTTTTGAATAGTTTTTTCTAAATTTTGATTTAGCATATAGTAAGGTGAACTTGGATCGTCGACTCTAAATAAAGCAGAATTAAGTCCGAGTATTCCAAGACCACCATTAGGACTGAATGGAAGATCCATATTTGCCCACTTATAGACTTGGCGAAAAGCTAAACAACCAGTTGCAAGTACGCCACTACCAACTGTAAGAGCGACACCAAGTGGACTACCAGCTTTACCTATGGACGCCGCTGTACCAAGTACTGCTCCACTAATGCCAAGTGTGGCAGAGCCAGCTAGACCCAAGGTAGAAAGTTTGAGTGTATTTGTAGCTGCTTCTCTTGAAGTATGGAAATTTGATGATCCGGCAGCAAGTTCTTTTAGTCTTCTATTATCACTAAAAAAATTAGTTAGATTTGTAAGAGCTGTTGGGATAGAAACTAGAGCAGCTGATCCTAATGCTTTCAATCCAGTCCAATTTTTATCTGTCAAAGATTCAAAGTAATCA
>CAIYXB010000144.1 GCA_903930015.1 uncultured bacterium
GGGCGGGTAACCTAGCTTACATGATGGGTTTTGAAGATGAGAGTACAAAAGAATTAATGCGTTTGTACATGACGATTCACGCGGATCATGAAGGCGGAAACGTTTCAGCACATACCACACACTTAGTAGGTTCTGCATTAAGCGATCCTTATTTAAGTTATGCTGCAGGTATGAATGGATTAGCAGGTCCTTTGCATGGATTGGCAAATCAAGAAGTGATCAAATGGATTTTTGAAATGCAAGAAAGCATCGGTACTGATGCACCAACCACAGATCAAATTTCAGCATACGTGCAACAAACTTTAGCTTCAGGAAAAGTAGTTCCAGGATACGGACATGCCGTGTTAAGAAAAACAGATCCTCGTTTTACTGCACAAATGGAATTTGGTAAAAAACATTTACCGGATGATAAATTAGTGAATACCGTTTGGAAAATTTATGAAACAGTGCCACCAATTTTAGAATCATTAGGAAAGGTAAAAAACCCATGGCCGAATGTGGATGCACATAGTGGTGCCTTATTAGTTCATTATGGTATTGTTGAATATGAATTTTACACAGTATTGTTTGCGGTAAGTAGGGCATTAGGTGTATTAGCAAGTTTAACTTGGGACAGAGCATTAGGTTTCCCATTAGAGCGACCAAAATCAATTACCACTGATTCTGTGAAGCTTTGGATTGATGGTAAAGGGGAGCTTTAGTATTCAATTTATAGAAATCATAAGCGCTATATTAAAGGGGAATTAGCTCAGTTGGTAGAGCGCTTGCATGGCATGCAAGAGGTCAGTTCTATTAGAATCCTTTGCTAGCTTGATCTTTTAAACTATTTTGTTTTAATTGATACCCAAACGTGACCCAAAAACTGTTAATAATTTATTTTCTTTGTTGAAATTAATAAATTTCATTGTTTTAATAGCACTTAATTTTTAGTTGGTTAATTCGTGCTGTACTAATTTATATTCTTGGTGAAATTCACTAATAAAGCAGTAAGTAATTCCATGAAAGTTACAGTTGACTATCACAGGTAACCCTTTAGGCTTAATTGAGACCTTTTTGAACAAGCTTTGGTACTTTGATAACCATTTTACCTTGTTTGCATCAAACATTAGTTCTTTTAATGCTTCTTTAGCATTTTCATTAGCAATGCAAAAATCCTTTTCTTTTTTCATGTTATTATATTTTATGTTAGGGGGGATATAGCATCCCTTAATTCTTTGGGAGGGTATCAATTGGGAGTAGTCCCTTCTGTTGTCTATACAGAAAATAATCAGTTTGATTAGAGCATAGGGTCTTTAATTTAATCAATTAAAGAAGGGGTGATAAATAATCATGAGAAAACAGCGAAATAACAGAGAGAAATGTTAAAAATCATATTATATTTTTGATTTTTGTATGTAGATTTATTTAATCAAATATGAGAATATGAAAAAGTTAATTACAATTTTATTATTAATAGTATTTTTAATTGTATGTCTTGATGTTTTTTTACCTAAAAGTTTGTATGACCCAGCACGTCCAAAAAGTAACACAGACTATCAAAGAATCATAGGCACGCCCATCAAAATAGGCAATTTAGAAATTGCGCAATATGATTTTCCAGAAAGAATGAATGTTGAAAATTCTAAAGAAGCTTGTTATGCATTAGGAAAAGGTTGGAGGTTACCAACCAAGGATGAATTGAATACTATGTATATTAACAGGGTTAAAATTGGAGGTTTTGCGCTTAACAATAACTCCTATTGGAGTTCTACGGAGGTAGATAAAGACCACGCATGGGCCCAGACTTTCATTGAGGGCGTTCAGTTCAGTTACGAAAATTACTACGATATGGAAATTCGCGCTGTTAGGGTTTTTTAACAATTTAACTTTTTCTGATTGCTAATTTCCAAATTTATGACCCTTTAATGCTATATTTATTAAGTACACATTAAGCACTAAATTGAAACCCTAAAAAAGTGGCCAAAATGGGGTGATGTGCATACATCAACTCTCACTTACATGTTATTTTTTTAGCAGATAGCTTAATCTGTTATTACCATAATTTATCATTTGTTTGCCTTAACTTTATGGAGTTAAGACTCAATATTTAATGACCAATCAGAACCCAGAACAGCAAGCCAGAGATAACATTGACAAGCAACTCATTGCTTGTGGATGGATAATCCAAAACAAAAGGAATATTAACCTCTCCAGTTGGGTTGGTGTGGCAGTTAGAGAATATTCTACAGAAGTGGGGCCTGCTGATTATGTATTATTTGTCAATAAAGAGCCTGTTGGCATTATAGAGGCTAAAAGAGAGGAGGAAGCTGTTAAGTTCTCAGTTCATGAGCAGCAGGTTGAGGATTATGCAACTGCTAAGCTTAAGTACATTGACCAAAAGCTATTACCATTTCTTTACCTGAGTACTGGAGCTTTAACAAGATTTACAGATACTAGAGATCCAAATCCACGCTACAGGGAAGTTTTTACCTTCCACAGACCAGAAACTCTAGCTAAATGGATTAGGAAGGACAAATCATTAAGAACAAGAATGGCTCAAGATTTCCCAAGTTTAGATACTTCAGGACTGAGAGATTGCCAAGTTGATGCAATTAGTAATCTAGAAACCTCTTTTAAGAAGAATAGGCCAAAGGCATTAGTTCAAATGGCAACAGGATCTGGTAAAACATTTACAGCGATTACATCTGTTTATAGATTACTAAAGCATGTCAAAGCAGAGCGTATTTTATTTATTGTAGACACTAAGAACTTAGGTGAACAAGCTGAAGGAGAGTTTAGGAAATATCAACCACAGGATGACAATAGATTATTTCCAGAGTTATATGGGGTAAGTAGATTGACAAGTTCTTTTATTCCTGAGGATAATCAAGTTTACATTAGTACTATTCAACGTTTATACAGCATTTTAAAAGGGGTTGATTTAGATGAAAGTGCTGAGGTGGATAATCCAAATGAGCAAAGTTCTTATGCAAAGGAGGCTTTGCCTGTAGTTTATAATGAGAGATTACCAATTGAGTTTTTTGATTATATAGTGATAGATGAGTGTCATAGAAGTATCTACAATTTGTGGAAGCAAGTACTTGATTATTTTGATGCATTTCAAATTGGACTAACTGCAACACCAGACAATAGAACTTTTGGATATTTTAATCAGAATATTGTTTCAGATTATGGTTATGAAAAGGCTGTGATTGATGGTGTATTAGTTCCTTATAATGTTTATACAATAGAAACTCAGATAACTAGAGATGGCGCAGCTATTAAAATGGGAGAATTTGTTGATAAGCGTGAAAAGCTAACGCGTAAAAAATTCTGGGAATCTGTGGATGAGGATGTGGAATACACTGGTAAGCAGTTGGATAAAGATATTGTTAACCCAAGTACAATTCGTACTATTATCAAGGAGGTAAAACAACAATTGCCTAACATGTTTCCTGATAGGCATGATGACAAGGGAGCATTTGAGGTTCCTAAGATGTTAATATTTGCTAAGACAGATAGCCATGCTGAAGATATCATTGAAATAGTGCGCGAGGAGTTTGATGAACGTAGTGATTTTTGTAAGAAGATTACTTATCAAAGTAGTGAAGATCCTAAGACAATCTTGTCACAGTTCAGAAATGACTATTACCCTAGAATTGCAGTAACAGTTGACATGATTGCAACAGGGACAGATATTAGACCTTTGGAGGTGCTTTTATTCATGCGAGATGTTAAGAGCAGAAGTTACTATGAGCAAATGAAAGGAAGAGGTACTAGAACATGTTCATTGGAAGAATTAAAAGCAAAAGGAACTCCTAGTGCAAAATTTGCAAAGGATCACTTTGTTATTATTGATGCTATTGGAGTGGAGCAATCACAAAAGACAGACAGTAGGCCTTTAGAAAAGGCCCCTTCTGTATCACTAAAAGAAGTATTGCAAAGAGTTGCTGTGGGTGATAGAAGTGAAGAAATGATGTCAACACTTGCTAACAGATTATTGCGTTTAGATAAGCAGATTAATGATTATGAAAAGCAAACTTTTGTTGAAAAAGCAGAAGGGAAGGGGATTTCTGAGGTCGTAAGACAGTTACTTTATGCTCATGATCCTGATACAAAAGAAAGCTTAGAGCAAAATATTAAGCTAGAGAATCCAGGTATTTCTCATCAGCAGATTCAAGAGAGAGTAAAGGAACATCATAATGCTATTTTAGAGCATGCAGTAAATGTTTTCCATAATCCTGAACTAAGAGAGTTTATTATTGATGTACGTAAAAAGTATGATCAGATAATTGATAATTTGAATCTTGACACAGTTGCCAATAGTGGCTGGGTTAAAGATCAACAAGCAGATGCTGAGAAGCTCATTCAAGATTTTAAAACTTGGATTGAAGAAAACAAAGATGAGATTACAGCTTTACAGATATTTTATGATCAGCCTTATAGAAGAAGAGAGCTAACTTACAAAATGCTTAAAGACCTTAGTGAACAAATCATAAGAAATAAGCCTACTCTAGCACCTTTAAAGGTTTGGAAAGCCTATGAGCAACTTGAATCAGTTACTGGGCAACCAAAAAATGAATTAATTGCACTTGTCTCATTAATTAGAAGAATTGCAGGTTTAGACTCTAGCCTAACTACATTTGATAAAACAGTAGATAAGAACTTTGCTGACTGGGTTTGGAAGAAACAACAAGGTGCAACATTCAAGTTTACAAAAGAGCAGATGCAGTGGTTGTATTTGATTAGAGATCATATTGCAACAAGTGTGCATTTAGACATAGAAGACTTAGATTACACTCCTTTTGATTCCTTAGGGGGAAGAGGGAAATTGAATCAACTTTTTGGATCAGAAATGGAAACAATTATTGAAGAATTAAATGAGGTGTTAGTAGCTTAATTATGGAACTAAATTCACCCTTAAATTGGACTGTAGTAAAATTTGGAGAATCCTGTATTTTTTCTCAAGGCATACAAGTAGATGTTAATTTACAGTCAGAAGTAAAAAAAAACAATCAAGTCAGGTTTCTCAGAATAATTGATTTCACTCAAGGTGATGATCCTCCAAGATATATTGACAACCCTGGGGAGAAATATTTTTTGGAAAAGGATGAAATAGCTATGGTTAGATATGGTACTGTTGGCTTTGTCTGTACAGGTAAAGAAGGAGTTATAGCAAATAATTTATTTAAAATTATACCAAGTGAATATCTAGCTAAAGGGTATTTAATTAACTTTTTGAAGTCACAATTTTTTAAAAGTAAACTTGAGTCCAAAGGTGCAACAATGCAAGCACTTAATTTTGGTCTTATAAATCCAATTGAAATTCCTCTCCCCCCAATTGCTGAACAAATGCGCATAGTTGCCAAAATTGAAGAGCTTTTTAGTGACTTAGACAAGGGGGTTGAAATTCTTAAAATAGCTCAAGCACAACTTGTGGTTTATAAAAACGCTGTGCTCAAATTTGCATTTGAAGGAAAATTCACAAATTCAAAAAATCAATATAAAATTTATCAATTAGGAGAGATTGTTGATATTGTAAGTGGAAGCACACCAAAAGATTTAAATGAGTATTTAGGTTCAGGTTTATTTCAATTTTACAAGGTTAGTGATATGAACCTAGAGGACAATAAAGTAGAAATGAA